>JBOGXB010000144.1:0-1504 GCA_050694215.1 Actinomycetota bacterium | reverse complement strand
GCTTTAGCCTTCCTGCCCGCCACCGCCACCCCCACGAGGAAAAAGGGGGCCGCGGCGGCTCGCGAGCAGGCCTGGACCAGCCCGATTCCTGCGAACGCATCCTCGGCGCTCACCGGCTCCACGACCGATATACCGATGCGTTCCAGGACGACACCGAGCGCGACCGCCACAACCAGCGTGCCCAGGACGGCTTTGACGCCATCGCTCCCGAGGGCATGGACAAGCGATGCATCGGACTCGCGCCGGTGGGACCACGCGTCGCCCAGTGTCGGGACGCCGCCTTCCTCGTCTACCGTCGCCACCCGCGCGGCGACGCGAACCAACACGGGGATGAGGGCCAGCTCCGCGATGGTGAGGCCGAGCAGCGCGAGCCGCGCCGCGTCGAGGTCACCCGGCCCAACTCCCTGCACCTGCCGCCCGGGTGGGAAGTCCTCGATCTGAGAGTGCAGTTCCGACACCGCGATCACATCTCGGAACGCGAATGCATAGGCGATATGCAGCGGGATCGTCACGATCGCGACCAGCAAGAACAACGTACTGAAGTGCCTGAGGGTTAGTCGCAGAGATCGTTCCAGCAACACGGCGGAAGTTTAGTGGGCCGCCCGATGACGGCTCACTCGTGGCCACTAGACTGCCGCCGTGAGGGTTCTCTTGTGGCACGGCTACCTGCTCTCCGGCTCGGGATCGAACATCTACACGGCGAACCTCTGTAGCGAGTTGCGCAAGGCGGGCCACGATGTGTTGCTGTTGTGTCAGGAAGGCCACGTCGGCGCCCACGGTTTCATCGACGAGGAGGGCGACTTCGCCTCCGACAACCGCTCATTCGACACGAGATCGACCGGACTCCCTCCCGGTCGGGGAAGGTGCCGGTTGCTGCGCCCACACATAGGCGAGCTTCTTCCCGTCTACGTTTACGACGACTATGAGGGATTCACTGCGAAGAGATTCGTGGACCTATCGGATCGGGAACTCGGTGTCTACACCGACTTCAACATCCGGGCCATGGTCACAGCGATCGAGCGCCACGAGCCGGAGGGAATCATCACGGGTCACGAGGTCATGGGCCCCTACATAGCCCGCCGCGCGTGTGAGGAAAACGAGGCCACATATCTCGCGAAACTCCATGGAAGCGCGCTCGAGTATGCGGTGAAGCTTCAGGAGCGCTATCTGGAGTTCGCCGCTGAAGGCCTCGGCGGCGCGAGTGTCGTCGTCGCCGGCAGTCGGTACATGCTCGAGGAAGCGGGTGCGATCGTGCCCGGATGGGAAGACCGAGCCGTTGTCGTCAATCCCGGGTGCGACGTAGAGCGGTTCCATCCGACGGAAAGGGAGCCTTCGTCCGTACCGACGGTCGGCTACGTAGGGAAGTTGATCGCCGCCAAGGGCGTACACAACCTCTTGGTCGCCTTGGGCAACGTCGGCGTCCCTCTGCGAGGTGTGATCGTCGGCTATGGAGGCTTCGAGGACGTGCTACGGGATCTCGCCGATCGGCTGAAGGTTGGCGATG
>JBOGXB010000143.1:0-1511 GCA_050694215.1 Actinomycetota bacterium | reverse complement strand
GTAGGCTCGGTTCATGCCCGACGTCCTCCTGTTCGGAGCCACCGGTTACACGGGACGATTGACGGCCCACACGCTGGCGCGTAGGAACGCGAGCTTCGCTATCTGCGGCAGGGATCCAGCCAAGCTCGATCAGCTCGCGGAATCCACAGGAGGCCCCGAGGTCAGAGTCGCGTCTGCCGGTGATGTCGACGGGATCTCAAGTGCCCTCGAGGGTGTCAAGGTGCTCATCACCTGCGTTGGCCCATTCGTAAGACTCGGCGCCGCGGCTGCGGAGGCTGCCGTCCGCACCGGCACCCACTACATCGACTCGACGGGTGAACAAGCATTCGTCGGCAGGCTCATCGAGTCCTACGACCGCCCCGCTAAGGACAAGGGAATAGCCCTAGCACCTTGCCTCGGCTTCGACGAGGTGCCGGCCGACGTGGCGGCGACCCTTGCGACGCAGGGGCTCGAGCGGCCCGACCTCGTTCTCACCTACGCCCTGCCCAGCTCGGGCTCCATGGGAACCATCCGTTCGGCACTGGACATCGTCACGCGTAAGGGACCATGGCTCGAGGACGGCACACAGGTGATGGTCCGGGCGGGCCAGGAGACCCGCTGGTCGCCGATGCCGCCGCCGCTCGGCCCCCGACGAGCGATGGCATTCCCGCTTGCCGAAGGCCGGCTCGCGCCCCTCCACCTCGACTTGCGATCGCTCAAGCTCTTCATCACCACCGGCATCGGGCAGCGGCTGGGTGCGCAGCTAGCGCTGCCGGCGCTGACGCCCTTGCTACGCAGCGACGTTGGGTACTCCCTGCTGAATCGTCTCCTGTCTTCCGGCGGCGGGCCGAGCGAAGAGCGGCGCGCCCGGAGCAAGTGGACGATCCTCGCCGAAGCCCGTGCTGATGAGGCATGGCGAAACGTCACCATCACGGGGGTCGATCCCTACGGTCTCACCGCTGAGTTCCTGACCGCCGGCGCTCTCCGAATGTGCGAGGCGGACTTCGACGCCGCGGGAGTGCTCGCACCCGTGCAGGCCGTCGGCCTCGACAACCTGGAGAAGGCATTTGCGGACACCGGTATAACGACCGAGACGTACGAACCAAAGCCGTGATCGAGGAAGGAGAGGTGTGGGAGCCAGACTCGCTTACGCAAAGGTGATCGACCGGGAAGCCTTCTACATCAAGGGCGCCAGTCTGCATCCGGGTCTTCACAACGAGGTGACGCTCCAGAAGGAGCCGGGCGAGGCCGGGGCATTCCTTGTGCTCAGGGGTTGGGAGCGGGACAGGGGAACGTTCACCGAGCAGTGGCGGATCGAGGAGCCCGAGGGCCGCATCGTCTACGAGAGCCTGCCGCGCGAGCTTCATCTCGCCACACAGACCCACCTCGAGAGACTGGAGGACGAAGTAGCGGATCTCGACTTCGAGTTCGCCGCGGACGACTACAACGTCGTCTTCACGCTCGACGAGCGGGAGGTGGCGCGCGTAACCTTCGCCGTCAAGGTGTCGAAGAACGACCGCTGACGCTTCGCA
>JBOGXB010000142.1:0-1609 GCA_050694215.1 Actinomycetota bacterium | reverse complement strand
ATCCACGTCTGGAACCAGGAGTTCGTGGCGAACTCCCCGCAGGGGCGTCGCTACGAGCAGATCGCCAAGCAGATCGACCGTGCCCTCCTCTTCATGGCCGCCTGCGGGATCGATCTCGGGACGGACTCCGCGCTGCACGAGGTCGACTTCTACACCAGCCACGAGGCCCTGCTGCTCGACTTCGAGGAGGCGCTCACCCGCCGCGACAGCCTCACCGGCGACTTCTACGATTGCTCCGCCCATTGGCTCTGGGTCGGGGAGAGGACGCGCCAGCTCGACGGCGCCCATCTCGAGTTCCTGTCCGGCATTCACAATCCGGTTGCGTGCAAGCTGGGACCGGCCGCGACGCCCTCGGACGTGCTGCGGATCTGCGACAAGCTGAACCCCGCGAATGAGCCTGGTCGCCTCACGCTGATAACGCGTCTCGGAGCCTCTCTCGTCGAGGAGAAGCTGCCGCCATTGCTGCGAGCGGTCGCCGACGAGGAACGAGCGGTCACCTGGGTGTGCGATCCGATGCACGCCAATACGATTTTCTCCACCGGACGCAAGACGCGCCGGTTCGACGACATCCTCGCGGAGATCAAGGGCTTCTTTGCGGTCCACGCCCAGGAGGGCACCACTCCCGGTGGGGTCCATCTCGAGCTGACCCAGGAGGACGTCACGGAGTGTCTGGGAGGTGGCGAGGCGGTCGAGGATCACCACCTCGACAGCCGCTATCGGGCGCTCTGCGACCCTCGTCTCAACGCACAGCAGAGCCTCGACCTCGCCTTCGAGATCGGCGAGATGCTACAGACCCCCTAGATGCCGTAAACCCCTCCGGGCCGCGGGGCGTCAGGCGACGAGCCCGCGGATCTCCGTAAGAACATCGTCGAATTCGGCGTGCCGCCCGGTCTTCTTCTTCGAGTAGACCAGCGTCCCGTCCACCGCTACCTCGAAGACCCCTCCCGCCGAGGGGATGATGGTCACGTCATCGATCTGGTGTTGAAACTCAGCGAGGATCTGGTCCGTCAAACTGACGGCTCGAGGACCATAGTTTCACTTCGCGCAATACTCGATAGAGATCTTCATGGGTCGGGAGCCTACCGGAGGGGCGCCGTTTGCCTCCGGAACGCCCCTGTAACAGGCTGGGTTCGTCCCGCTAAGGCAAAGGAGCAAGAGATGGCCGTCGGAATCATCATCGCGATCGTGGTCGCGCTGCTCGTGGTTTTCGCGATCCTCATGTACAACCGCCTGGTCAGGCTCCGCAACAGGGTCGAGGCGGGATGGTCACAGATCGACGTGCAGCTCAAGCGCCGCTACGACCTCATCCCCAACCTGGTCGAGACCGTCAAGGGCTACGCCGCCCACGAGCGCGCGACCTTCGAGGAGGTGACGAAGGCGAGGACACGCGCGCAGGAGGCGCGCACCGTGCCCGAGCAGGCCGAGGCCGAGAACATGCTCACAGCCGCGATCGGGCGGCTCTTTGCGGTCGCCGAGGATTACCCGGAGCTCCGTGCATCCGAGAACTTCCAACAGCTTCAAACCCAGTTGGAGGACACCGAGCAGAAGATCGCGATCGCGCGTCAGGTCTACAACGACGCCGTGCTCACGTACGACACCGCCCTCGAGA
>JBOGXB010000141.1:0-1655 GCA_050694215.1 Actinomycetota bacterium | reverse complement strand
AGGTCAGCGGCTTCAGGGGCCGCGACTTGCGGTTTCGGAGTCACCTCCGGCCGGTCCCGGGAACTCTCTCCCATCGCGGGGACCTACCGGGGATTCATACGCCTGCGGGTTTCGCCGGTCGATGGCGATGGGAGCCGCGCACCTGGCGGGGGTTCAGGGGCTCGGAAACGGCGTGAACCACACAAGTCTTGCGCGGTTCAGTTCCGGCGAAAACCGCACCAGTCTTGCGGTAAGAGCCCTCGGCCAGACGAACAAGTCTTCGCCGCCGTCCTCCGAGAAGAGAGGTCTCGTTTCTATCCCGAGAGCACCTCGACCAGCTCGGCCACCACACGGACCTCGTCCTCCCCCACGTCTCGAAGGATGATCGGCCTGTAATCAGAATTGGAGGTATCCGGAATCAGGCGGATCTCTCGATGCCGCCACGTGCCGTCCTTGAGCTCTTCTTTCTCGCTTTGCCAGACCTTGAGCGTGAAGCTCCCCCCGAGCTCCGGATCGAGGATGGCCCTGTGCTCCACGAGGACCACCCGCCCCTGCCGTGACCCCTCGACAGGGTGGCGAAAGACGCAGTACGCCCCGTTGGGGATTCGGCGATTCATCGACTCCCCTTCCACCCGCGCCACGAACAGCCCGGGCCCAGGCTGGATTCGCCCGTTCGGCCGCACCCAGGCTTCGGTCTCGACTGCTCGCTCGTCCGACCCGACAGCCCCCGCCGCGGCCTTCAGCGACAGCAGGGGGATGCAGTTCTCGTATGGCCGAGCCTCGCCCTCAGCCACGACCTCGAACGGGCGGGCCTCAGCCGCCGGCTCCGCCTCCGCTTGGGCGACGGCCTCCTCCGAAAACTCGAACCCGAGCTGGACCGCCTGCTCGAGCACCGTCTGGGTGGCCTTCTCGGACTTGTCTGGCGGGTAACCGTGCCTCCGCAGGATGCGGCGGACCATCCGGCGAAGGTTGGCGCGGGCGGTCTCCTTGACCGTCCAGTCGATCGTCGCATTACGACGAACCGTGTCCGTCAGCTCCCGGGCGATCATCCGAAGGTTCTCGTCCCCGAGGACCGCGACCGCGCTGTCGTTCGTCTCCAGGGCGTCGTAGAAGGCCAGCTCCTCGTCGGTGAGACCGAGCTCCTCGCCCCGCTGCTGCGCCTCGCGCATCTGGCGGGCGAGCTCGATCAGCTCCTCGATGACCTGGGCAGTCGTGATCGCACGCGCCTGGTACTTGCGGAGCGCCGACTCGAGCATCTCCGAGAACGCCCGCGATTGGACGATGTTCCGCCGCGCTCGCGTCTTGATCTCATCGTTCAGGAGCTTCTGCAACAGCTCCACCGCCAGGTTGCGGTGTGGCATCTCACGCACCTCGGCCAGGAACTCGTCGGAGAGGATGCTGATGTCCGGCTTCTTCAGCCCCGCCGCCTCGAAGAGGTCGATCACGCCCTCGGGCGCGATCGCCCCCGACACGATCTGCTTGATGGCGTGGTCGAGGTCCTCCTCCGGTTTGCGTTTCCCCCGCTCTGTCTTCACCAGCGCGGCCTTGATCGCCTGGAAGAACGCAACCTCGTCGCGAATCGCCAGGGCCTCCTCCCGGGGGACGGAGAGGGCGAAGGCCTTCGAGAGCTCCACCACGGTTTTGACGAGTCGATCCTTGCCGTCGGGCTGCTCCAG
>JBOGXB010000140.1:0-1961 GCA_050694215.1 Actinomycetota bacterium | reverse complement strand
CCCCCCGCTACTCAGCAACCCTCTCTCCTAACCGGTGACCTCCTCGAGGCTCAGAGTGACCGTGAATATGGGGTCGAACTCGCCGTTCGTGATCTGGTTCACGGCGATCGTGGTCTCCGGCAGACAGTCTCCCGTGTCGTTGCACGAGATCTGTCCGAGGATCCCCTGGTAATCGGTGGCGTAGACCGCGTCCCGGAGCTGGGTGCGAGGGATCAGAAGGCCGCCGTCGTCCGTCTCGATCGCGACCTCTTCGATCGCCTCGAAGACGACGTTGGCCGCGTCGTACGCATGCGCATGGAACGGAGCGGTCGGCTGCTCGCCGTACTGGTCCTCGTAGGCCGGCAGGAACTCGCCCTTGTAGAAGTCGCCCTTGAAGCTGATGTCCGGGCCCGACAGGTACATGCCCTCCGACGATTCTCCGGCCGCGTCGACGAAGTCCGGAGACAGCATGCCGTCGGCGCCGGCCAGGTCCGCGTCCTCGAGGCCCTCCGTCTCGCGCGCCTGTTGTGTGATGGCCGCGCCCTCGGGGATGAAGACCGGGTAATAGACGAACTCAGGGCTGTCGGCGGCGATGCTCGTGAGCACCGGCCTCATCTCGGTCTGGCCGACCTGCACGGCCTCCTGCGTGGTGATCTCGCCGCCGAAGTCCTCCTGGAATGAAGCCGCGAACGCGTTCGCGAGGCCCTCCGCGTAGGGGCTGCCGTCGTGGATCGTTGCCGCCGTCGTCAGGCCCAGCTCCTCGCCGACGAATTGCGCCATCGCCGCGCCCTGGATCAGGTCGTTGTGCGCGGTGCGGGCGTAGAAGGGGGTGTAGTCCAGCTCGGGGTCGGTCAGGTTCGAGCCCGTATTGGAAGGCGAGATCAACAGGATGCCCTCCTCGGACAGGATCTGCGACGCAGGCACCCCGGCGCTCGAGCACGACGTCCCGATCACGGCCACCATGTCGGGGTTGGTCGCGAGGCTCCGCCCACCCGCCTGGCCGCCCTCTGCAGCACAGCCGTCGTCCTCAGCCACCAGCCTGACGTCGTGACCCAGCACCTGGCCGCCGGTGGCGTCGAGCGAGTCGTCGAGGTTGTCGATCGCGAGCTCGACGCCCCGCTGGCTGTCCGTGCCGAGCGACGCGTTGGGGCCGGAGATGACGAGCAGGCTACCGATCGTTATCGGAGCTCCCTGCGCCACCTCCACGCACCCGAACTCGTCGTCGGGGCACGTCTCGGCGGCGGGCGCCCCGTCGTCGTCATCTCCACCGCACGAGGCGCCGATGAGGACGAAGGTCGCCAGCAGAGCGACCAATCTGAACCAGCGGGATCTAGTCATGTCCCCTCCTTGATCCACCCAAACACCCGCCTACCACACTAGGGAAAAGCGGGGTTGCCTCCCATGGCCGGGCACGATTATTACCACAAGATGGTGCCCGGGGCCATGCCTCGGGAGCCGTCCCAGCCACCCCTAGTGACATAATGCATCACTCTACTACTGGAGTCGGAGAAGTGTCGGGGCCGGCGCCCAGGATCTCCTCCGCGACCTCCTTCATCGGACGGCGCTCGTCCATCGCCCGCTTCTGGATGTGCCGGAACGCCTCGGCCTCCTTCATCCCCCGCGCGTCCATGAGCGCGCCCTTGGCCCGGTCGACGGCCTTGCGGGTCTCGAGCTGATCGGTGAGATCCGCTGCCTCTCTCTTGACCGCCGACAGCTGCGCATAGCGAGCCAGCGCGACCTCGATCGCGGGCATCAGGTCGGACTTCTGGAACGGCTTCACGAGATACCCGAGCGCACCGGCCTCCGCCGCCCGCTGCACGAGGTCCTTCTGCGAGAAGGCGGTGAGGATGAGCACGGCCGCGAGGTCCTCGGACACGATGCGCTCGGCCGCCGTCAACCCGTCCATGCCCGGCATCTTGATGTCCATGATCACGAGGTCGGGGGTGCGCTCGCGCGTGAGCCGTATCGCCGCGTCGCCGTCG
>JBOGXB010000139.1:0-1988 GCA_050694215.1 Actinomycetota bacterium | reverse complement strand
ATCTCAAGGCGTGGCTGTTCCGCATCCTGACCAACGCCTACATCAACACGTACCGGAAGAAGCAGCGGGAGCCGCAGAAGATCTCGCAGGACGAGATCGAGGACTTCGACCTGTACCAGGAGCTCAAGCAGCACGACCCCCAGTTCACCGAGACCCCCGAAACCATCGTTCTCGATTCACTGGTCGACTCCGACATCGTCGAGGCCCTC
Source organism: Actinomycetota bacterium (assembly GCA_050694215.1). Taxonomy (GTDB): domain Bacteria; phylum Actinomycetota; class CADDZG01; order CADDZG01; family WHSQ01; genus JBOGXB01. The sequence goes on along the minus strand of JBOGXB010000139.1, from coordinate 1,779 downwards.
GAGGACCTGCCCGAGCAGTTCCGCCTGGCCGTGCTGCTGTCCGATCTCGAGGGCTTCAGCTACGCCGAGATGGCCGAGATCCTGGACGTGCCGATGGGCACGGTGATGTCGCGCCTGCACAGGGGAAGAAAAGCGCTCCAGAAAAGGTTGTGGGACCTAGCGCGCGAGCGCGGAATCGTAAAGGGTGCAACCAACGACCAAGCGAGCCATACTTAGGAAGCGCAGCCGGGGGGCTAACACATGGATCCAGTCAGACCATGAAGCAGCATTGCCGGGAGACGCTGGCTCGGGCGTATCTGTTCCTCGACGGTGAGCTGCTGTCCCAAGAGGAGCGGGTCGAGATCCAGGAGCACCTGGAGGAGTGCGCTCCCTGCTACGAGCGTCTCGGGATCGAGAAGGAGGTCACCATGCTCGTGGCTCGCCTGCGGGGATCCGAGCGCTGTCCCGACCGCCTTCGCTCCCGCATAACCTCCTTGTTCGAGGCGTGATGCCCGGTCCCCAGGGGGGCCGCCTCGTACTTTTTGCGTAGACGGGAGATCGGCGCTCAGGTCTCGCCTCGCCTCGGTCGATATGACTCGTACCGAACGAATGCGACTAGACCGAGGGAGGATCCAGGTGGCTAGCCCCGATGCACGGGGGTCTTCGAGCGAGGCCTACATAACGACGGGCGAGGTCGCCCGCATCCTGCGGGTCTCCCCCAAGACCGTGGCTCGCTGGGCCAAGGAGGGGAAACTGCCTCACCTCGTCACGCTCGGTGGCCACAGGCGCTTCCCGGAGAGGGCGATCCGCGACCTCGCCGACGAGCTCGAGGTCCTCGGCTAGACGGCCCCCCGGGCCTCCGCAAGCTCTCTCTGCTCGTTACCCATCGAAAAAGCTTTCCCCTGATCTTTGCCCGCGCCGCTTGCGCGCTAGAGAAGGCCAGATTGAATAGGTCGAGGCGGGGCTATAGGATTTGGGTCAGTCACCCCGAAACGAACAGAAGGTTGAGTCCGTGGCGCGCACCAATCTGCATGAACTGGCCAATCGCCTGTTGACGGCTCTTCAGGAGTCGTCCAGAGACCATACGTTTGAGGGCAAGCTTCGCCAGGTCGCCTCCGAGGCGGGTCTGAACTCCGTCCGTTCTGCCGAGGCGATCAAGTTGCTCGAGGAGCTGGGGCGCATCGAGGTCGTCCAGCGCGGCCGGCGGGGACGGGACACGATCATCTCGATCCGCTCGATAGAGAGGATCACCCTCGAGGACGCCGAATCGATGCTGCCCAGCAGGACGGCACGCCGCCCCACGAAGCTCACGTACGACGAGATCGGTAAGGCCGTCGTCGATCGACTGCTGGAGCTCTCTCGTGACGATGGCCTTCGCGCCGCGCAGGTAGAGGCCTTCGCCGGCGAGAGCACGCATCTCAGGTCCCAGGTCAAGGAGCTCGAGGATCAGGTCGAGACCGCCTCCCGTCGGGAGACGGATCTCCGGATCAAGCTGAAGTCCGCCGAGGAGACACTCGTGCGCGCCGAGGAGAACCTCCGCAAGGCCCTCGGTCCACAACCGCGCGCCGGCGAGTCCGTGAGCATGGAAGACGACGAGGCCCGCGCCGTGCTCGACATCCTTCGATCCGGACGCACTTGACCGAAGAAGGTCCTCTTCTCTTCGAAGTCGAAGGGGCAGTCGCGCGCATAACCATCGATCGACCAGACCGGCGTAACGCCGTGAACCCCGAGGTCGTTCGACGGCTCCGGACCGCGCTCGATGCCGCCTCCTCCGATGCCGAGGTGCGCGCGGTCGTCCTC
>JBOGXB010000138.1:0-2036 GCA_050694215.1 Actinomycetota bacterium | reverse complement strand
ACCAGGAAGTCGGGCTCTCGGTGTCGGTGGAGAACCTCATCATGGAGTCCAGCCGGCGAATCGAGGAGTGGGAAGTCATCCAGCGGAAGATTCCCTCGATGGACGTCGTGCTGCGGATGGCGCCCACGCCGCCCGAGGACTCGGTAGAGATCAACATTAAGCCGGACGAGTGGACGCTTCTGGTACTCGCCGACGGGACTCGCACAGTGCGAGATGTTGCCGCGGCCAGCGAGCGATCGGAGTTCGAGGCATGCAAGATCCTGTACGGGCTCGTGACCGCGGGGCTGCTCGACGTGACCTCCGGACCACCGTCGCACATGCCCCGACACGCGCCGCCCCTCGCCGAGCCGGCCGTGGAGGCTCCTGCCCCGTCCGCGCCGGTCCTGGAAGAGCGACCGCCGGAGCATCTGCCGCCGGAAGTCCCGCAGCCCGCCGCGATCGCAGAGGAGACCTACCAGGAGGCGCCGGTCTCCGAGCCGGCCCCCGAGCCCGTGATGGCGCCGGGGCCTGTGGCCGAGCCGGAGGTCGCCGTCTCGGTCGACGGGGAGCCGCTCCCCGAGAACGCCGCCCCTGCCGAGCGGCCCGTGCCTGTGCCCGCAGAGGACGCCGCGTTCGCCGGCAACGGCTCCACAAACCGTGAAGCTCCCGCGCCCCGCAAGGGCGATCCCACGGTCACGAAGGAGCTTCTCCTCAAGCTGATCTCTGGCGTCAGGAACCTGTAGTGGCCCAGGTGAAGATCGTGGTCACGGGCCCTTTCGGGGCCGGGAAGACCACCCTCATCAAGACCATCAGCGAGATCGCGGTCGTCTCGACGGAACGAGGCATTAGCGACCACACCAAGGTTCACAAGAAAGACACGACGGTGGCCATGGATTTTGGCCGGATCACGATCGACGACGGACTCGTCCTTTACCTGTTCGGCACTCCCGGCCAGGAGCGATTCGACTTCATGTGGGAGATCCTCGCCGAAGGGATGCTCGGTTTCGTCCTGATGGTCGACGCCGAACGCCGGGAGTCGCTGGACGAGGCCACCCGGATTCTCGACGCCTTCTCGACCTTCGGCTCTCATCCCTACGTCGTCGCGGTCAACAAGCATGGAAACGATCCCGATGAGAGCGTCGCAGAGGCGCGGCGAACGCTCGGTCTGAACGGAGAGGTCCCCGTGCTCCCTCTCGATGCCCTCGATCGCCAGAGCGTGAAGGAGGTGCTCCTCGCTCTTCTTTACGCTGTCCTCGAGGGCATCGAGGGAAAGCCGCTGGCGACGACCGCATGAGCCATGGGTCTTCGGGCCTGGCTCGGGCGCCTCTTCGGACGAGGGCAGAGGGAGTGGAACTTTGCTCCTATCTCGGCGGAGGAGATGCGAAATGCCGTTCCCCTCGAGGCGGCGAAGGTCACCTACCCTTCGGCCCCCTCTACGGGGCCGGCCGCTCGGGTTCTGCTCGGGTTCGAGGATGGGTCGGAAGTCGGCCTCAAGGACGACCACGTGCTGTCGAAAGAGTTCGTAAAGCTGGCCGACCGAATGACCCGCAGGGGCCTCATCAGCCGGCTTGCCGGAGGGATGTGAGGTCTTAATTGCAGCAGGAGACGGAGCAACCGCAGGTCAAGCAGCTCGGCGAGGTCCTCGTCGAAGAGGGCCTGATCACGCCCGAGCAGCTGGAGCGCGCCCAGGGGGAGCAGGAGAGACGCCAGCGGTCCCTCGGTCGCGTCCTGATCGAGCTGGGACTCATGACGGAGAGCAACCTGGTGGCGGCTCTCGCCAAGAGAGTTGGACTCGAGTTCATCGAGCTGACCGATACCCGCATCGACGGAAGCGCCGCCGCGTTGATTCCCGAGAGCCTGGCCAAGCGTTACGTGGCCCTTCCCATCGCGCTCGAGGAGGACGGACGGCTCATTGTCGCCATGAGCGATCCATCCAACGTCTACGCGATCGACGACATTCGCACGCTGACCGGGCGCGAGGTCAAGCCGGTGGTGGCTACCCGGTCCGACATTCTCGCCACGATCAGCCGCGTCCAGCGCATGGAGGGGTCGATCGA
>JBOGXB010000137.1:0-2071 GCA_050694215.1 Actinomycetota bacterium | reverse complement strand
ATCGAGACGATTGACTCGTTTTGACGCGCCCGCGTGCACGGCATTTGTAGCTGAGTTAGCAGAAAACGGTTAGGGGCCGGGCCAGTCCCTCTTCTTCTCCTCGATCACCGGCCAGTCGCCCTCCGACTTCTCTTCACCATGCGATACGAGGTCCTCGAGTCCCCTCTTCTTGCCCGAGATGTCGCCCGCAGCGGTCAGGAGATCGTCGAGCGACTTGCGCGGCTTGCCTTCGAGCCTGATGCGCAGCGCGGCAAGGACGTCCGCCTGCTCGTCGGAGAGGCCCGGCCCCCGGTCGATCTCGCCCAGGGCCTGCTCCGCTCGCTGAATCAGCTTCCGATCCTGCCGAGCCTGCTCCCGTAGTCGCGCTCTCTCGTCGTCCGACATGACCCTGTTATACGACTAGCTGGCGGCGAGCGCGATCGCATCCCCGCGCTCCCTCCGCTGCCTGAGGAACGCGAGAGCCAGCAGGCCAAAGGATGTTCCGAGTACCAGGACGAGCGCCACCGGCGGATAGAGGCTGTCGAAGAGTCTCTCCAGCCCGAAGCCGAGCAGGATGCACGACGGCCAGGTGAGGATCCACGCCGTCACGACCTGCCCCGCGACCCCCCAGCGGACCGCCGAGAGCCGCTCGGTCGCGCCGACACCCATGATCGCCGACCCGATCGCGTGGGTCGTCGACACGGGGATCCCGAACCGCGCCGCGCCGAGGATCACAACGGCCGCCCCGGTTTCCGCCGCGAACCCATGTACGGGCTCGAGCTTCGTAAGCCGAAGTCCCATCGTGCGGATCACACGCCAACCACCGACCATCGTGCCGAAGCCCATGACGACCGCGGCCGACACGATCACCCACGTATCGATCGGGAACTCCTCGGGAGCGACACTGCCGGGATGACTGCTCAGATAAAGGGCGAGAGCGATGATCCCCATCGTCTTCTGTGCGTCGTTCGTGCCGTGGCTGAAGGCCATAACCGCGGCAGAGCCGATCTGCGCCTTGCCGAAGAATCGCCGCACCATCGTCGGCTTGACCTTGGCGAACGTCCAGTAGATCGCCACCATCAAGCCCAGCGCGATGAAGAACCCTCCGACCGGGGATGTGATGAGTCCGATCAAGGACTTGCGCGTCCCCTCCCATTCGAGACCATCGAGGCCGCCCGCGGCGAAACCGGCGCCCAGCAGTCCGGCAACGAGGGCGTGCGACTCGCTGGAGGGAAGGCCGAAGTACTGTGCACCGAGCGACCACACCGTCGCGCCCAGCACTGCTGCGGCTATCGTCTGGAGATCCACCACCTGTGCTTGGACGATGCCCGACGCGATCGTCTTGGCGACCTCGGTGCCGGCGAGTGCGCCCACGAGGTTCAACACGCCTGCCATCAGCACTGCCGGGAAGGGCCGCAGCACCCGGGTCGAGACTACGGTGGCGATCGAGTTCGGGGCGTCCGTCCACCCGTTCGCGAACTCGAATAGGTAGGCGATGGCGAGGACGACCCAGAGCTCCATCAGCCTTGCTTGAGAACGATGCTTTCGACGGTGTTGGCGACGTCTTCAAGGCGGTCGATAGCCTGCTCGATCTCCTCACAGATATCCTTCCACTTCAGGACATCCATGGCGCGGTAGTCGCCCGAGAAGAGCTCCGCGATGGTGCGCCGGTAGGAGCGGTCACCCTCGTTCTCGAGCCGGTTGATCTCGATCCAGTAGGTCTCCAGGTTCTTCATCCTTCGCAGGTTGGGGATCGATGACGCTGTGATGCGCGCAGCTTGAGTGAGGGTCTCGGCGAGGTCGACCATCTGCCTGAGTGGCTCATCGATCCTGTGCAGCTGCAGGTACTCCGCGGCTGCCTCTATGTGATCGAGGACGTCGTCCATGTTCGATGCGAGCCGGTGGATGTCCTCCCTGTCGAATGGGGTGATGAAGGTCGTGTTGAGCCGACGGATCACCTCGTGTGTGATTTCGTCGCCTTCATGCTCGATATCGAGGACTCGGCCCGCCTTGCGATCCACGTCCGAGTAGTTCTTCAACAGATCGAGTAGCTCTTCGGCTCCCTGCTGCACCTTGTTCGCCATGTCCTCGA
>JBOGXB010000136.1:0-2188 GCA_050694215.1 Actinomycetota bacterium | reverse complement strand
CCGTAGGACTGCTCGAAGTCGTCGACGAAACCCATGTGCGAATCAGCTTAGAGGGCCGCTCGAACGTGTTGATGCTGGGGACGGATGGATCGCCGCGGGCGAGGGCCGGGCTCCCCCGGGTCTATCCGGAGGGCGCTCTGCCGGGAGCCGTCAGGCCCGAGGCAGACAGCTCCGCGTCGCTCCTCGCGTCGTCAAGGAGCGTGATCGCCTCGGCGAACACTCCTCCGGCTGCAACCACCTGGGTTCCTACTTGCGCCTTCAGCCTGTCCTTGGTCTTGCCTTCCGCCTCCGCGACCAGTGAGTACGTCTCGGCCGCCGAGCCGTACAGAAAGAAGGAATTCTGGATGAGACGATTCGTGGACTCGGTGCCCGCCGCCGGCACCATCTGAGAGAGCTGGGCCTGTGCGCTCGTGAATGCCTTCGTCCACGACCTCGTCTGTCTCGCAAGCTCTTTGTCCGAGAGCCCCGCGGCCCCGGACATCTCGGAGGCCGGGCCGTTCACCGTCTGAATGAAGCGCTGGACCCCCTCGGTATACGAGCGGAGCGCGCCTTGGCGGTCCTCGAGATCGGCGGCATTCGACCGGGCGTTTGCGATCGCCCACATGGCCGCGACCACGAGAACGATCGCGGCAGCACCTGCGGCGACCAACCCCTGCGTGGTGCGATACCAAGGTGGTTTTCGGACGGGAGCGGTGGGGCGCGGCGCGCTTACCGGCCGGCGGCGCGCCTGGCTCCCTCGCTTGGCCGGCTTCTTCTTTCCCTTGATCGCCATTTCCGTCTCACTTCCCTCGCATCGAGAGCCCCTCAGGGTCGGGGACTATACCGACTTCGTGCGCGCTCGCCGTCTGTTGATCGCGCCCAGGAGGACGATGGTCAGCTCGTACAACAGGTAGATCGGAACCGCGAGCACGAGCAGCGTGTAGGGGTCCTGACTCGGGGTGACGATCGCAGCGAGTGCCACGATCGAGACCAGAGCCACCTTGCGCTGACGACGCAGCTGCTCGACCGTGATCACACCGACCAAGCCGAGGAAGAACAGCACCAGCGGGACCTCGAACGTGATCCCGAAGCCGAGCAGCATCAGGCCCACGAAGTTCAGATACTCCTCCGCTCCCAGGAAGGGCACGAGATCGTTGCCGGCCAGCGAAACCAACACCCTGATCCCGGTCGGGAGGCTGAGGTACGCAGCCGCGGTGCCGATGGCGAACAAGGTCACCGACGATGCGACGAACGGGAGTGCGTAGCGACGTTCCTTGGACGTTAGGCCCGGTGTCACGAACGCCCAGATCTGATACAGCCACACGGGCGATGAGAAGATGATCGCCACCAGCGTGGTCACCTTGAGCCGGAATAGAAAACCCCCGATCACCCGCATGAAGACGAGCCGGCACCCCTGGGGCATGCGATCCCGCAGCTCCTGCGGGAGCTCGCACAGCGGTTTGGTCAGGAAGTCCAGGACCGGCTCGTAGAAGAAGAAGGCCGCGACCGAGATGGCGAGAAAGGCGACGCCCGAGAAGATCAAGCGCGAGCGGAGCTCGTCGAGATGCTCGACGACGCTCATGGTGCTGAGCTTGGGGCGCACCCGACGGCGCCTGAGGAACCGGAGACGTCGCCGGCGGAGGTCGCTTGCTTCGGCCATCAGTCCTCCGACGGGCTTTCGTCGGTTGGTGCCGGACCCACCACCTTGTTCGTCTGGGCCGCGGCCGAGGGCGCCGGCTGGTCTATCCTCGAAGCCGGGTCGCCGCCCTCGTCATCATCCTCATCCTCTTCATCCTCTGGCCTTGTCTCTTGTTGTTTCTCGTCCTTGTCCTCCAGGTTGATCCCCGCCTCGAACTCGTCCCTGACGTCGCTTGCCATCCGTCTGAGCTCGGAGGCGGCGCGGCCGATCGAACGGGCGATCTCGGGGAGCTTCTGGGGGCCGAAGACGATCAAGGCGATCACGCCCACCACGAGGACCTCCATTGGACCGATCTGCGGCATGCCAGCAGTCTAGTGGTGGGGTGACGGCTAGCACCCGCAGCGCGACCGTCCCGCGCGCGGGCGCGTAGACGTCGGCTAGGTGTTGAAGCGGAGGCCCGAGATCAGGTGCGGGGGCCGAGCAGCTGGTCGAACCAGTCGTCCCTGGAGAGCAGCTCGTGGAAAGCAAGCAGGTCGTCGTGAGAGATTGGATCGCCCTGCCTGGGCTCGA
>JBOGXB010000135.1:0-2220 GCA_050694215.1 Actinomycetota bacterium | reverse complement strand
TAGGACGCGCCTCGATGGACGCGCCTCTGCTTACGTCTGTCACCATGGAACCTGCCGGGCGCCGGTATCGGAGCCCGACGCGCTGGCGACGCAACTCGCGTGAGCGACGACATCAAGATCGGGCGAGCCCTGGCCATCCCCGCGGACGAACTGTCGTTTACCTTCTCCACCTCGTCCGGCCCGGGGGGTCAGCACGCGAACCGCTCCGCGACGCGCGCAGACGTTGCCTGGAACCTGGAGACGTCACGTGTGCTGGGGACGCGGCAGCGCGCTCTCATCAGGCAGCGATTGAGGAAGCGGATCGACTCCTCCGGGAACCTGCGGCTCTCGAGCGATCGCTATCGGTCGCAGACCCGCAACCGAAGGGACGTGGTGGAGCGGCTCGCCGCCCTGGTTTCCGAAGCCCTCAAGCCAAGGAAGCCACGCGTGCCCACAGCCCCCACCGGATCCTCCGTACAACGGCGCCTGTCCGAGAAGAAACGCCGGGGAGAGACCAAGCGCGCGCGTCGCGCGCCGACCGAGGAGTAACTAGAGAGAGATCGGAAGCTCCGGGAACGGCTCCCGTCGGCCGAACTCGAGATGCGCCGTGCCCGATGCGGTGAGGCTGGCCACGTGCTGCCACCCTCCCCCTTGGCGTTCGAAGATCTCGAGAGCGAGATCCCCGATTTCCGAGTTGGCGCAGTAGCGCGAGGATCCATCCGGATCCGCGTAGGTGACCTGAACCATGCGGTCTATGCGACCGCGCGCCGCGCCCACGATCTTGTAACGGTCGTTGCGCGCGGTGAAGGCCCAGGTCGGCATCTCGTAGTGACCCTTGGCCCGGAGGGCCCACTTGAGCTCGTTGAAGGCGATGTCTTCGCCACCGTAGGAGAGATACAGAAACGTCATTGCCGGAGCCGGTAGCGGCCCGAGCGCGGCGCGCGCCGCGACCCCCTCGAGCACCGCGTCTTGATCGTCGTCGAAGCTCGAACAGTGCGCCCAAGCCCAGGACAGCGAGTGGCTCCTTCCCCATCGGTGTGACTGGCACCCGGCGTCCTTCTCGAAACTCATTTCGGCGCCGTCGATCGTGATTACTCCGGTGAACGGCACCGACAGGTTCGGCGAGCAAACGGTGGATACGCGCCGCTCGATCCGACCGCGGAGCGGCGCGGGCAGATGCTGGAAGCAGCGATCGGACGGCTCGAGGTCGAGCGACCATGCGAGCGATCTCCCGTCGCGCGTCAGCTCTCCTTCGAGATGCGTCTCGGACAGCCACGCTTCGCCGATCCTTACGAGCGCGCCGTCGTCGCGGTCGTCGGGCCCTCCCAAACGATCGATCGGGAAGCGCTCCTTGGCGGCGAAGCTCCGCTTGGCCTCCGGATCGAACAAGAACCCCCACAGCTCACAGTACGGTTCCCCAAGCGACGCCTTGGGAGCGGTGATCGTGTAGCGCAACCACACCCCCGATCCCGTGTCTCTGTGGTTCAGGGTCGTGTACCAAACCTCCATGAAGTTGGAGGATCGGCGATCCCAGCGCATGCGGTTCTCGGTGCCATCGAAGCTGAAGGTGCTCACCGGGGGTGAGACTAATCGCTCACATCGTCGCGAGGTCCAGCAGTTGTTCGGAGACGTGGGACCACGACCAGCGCGTTTGCGCCAGCTCCGATGCGGCCGCACCAAGCTCCCGGCGCTCGTGATGAGGGATCGAGAGGACCCTCCCGAGGGCCAGAGCGATGCCCCTCACGGGGTCGCGGTGGTCGTACGTAAGCAGTCCCGGACGAGCTATCGCCTCCTCCACGGCCGCCCCGGCTTCGCCGATGCCGGAGTGATCCGGGACAACCGGGAGCACACCGCAAGCGGCGGCCTCCGCTGCGACCATCCCAAACGCCTCCGGCACGACCGACGGGACGACGAGCACGTCGAACGTCGGGAGCAGAGGGGCCAGAGACTCGTGTTCCAGACGACCGGTGAAGGTGATCTCGATGCTCTCGTAGCGCCGGCGATAGGCGCCGAGGGCAGCCCCGGACGAGAGGAACCGCGCCGCGTCGTGAACCTCATCGCCACTCTGCTCGAGCAGAGTGCGCGCGCGGTCGACATCGCCAACCTTCAGCCGATCGGCGAGATCCCGTAGCACGTCCTCGAAGCCTCCATAGCCGACGATCACACCTCGCAGAGGGACGCCGACGTTGCCCAAGGCGACCAAGAGGTTGTGTACGCCCTCGGCGGCGCGAGTGTCGTCGT
>JBOGXB010000134.1:0-2279 GCA_050694215.1 Actinomycetota bacterium | reverse complement strand
CACGAGCGAGAACTCGCCCGGGTGGAAGAGAAGCTTCGCAAGGGCCGTTCTGCCATCGACCGATATCTGCGGGCCTTTGAGACAGGAAGCATGCCGGAGTCCGTCTGCTCCGATCGTCTGAAAGAACTCCAGGCGGAAATCCTCACGTTGGAGGCCTCTCGCGAACAGCTCCTGATGGAAAAGGAGGAATCACCTCAGGCCCCACCCAAGGAGCTGCTCGAGCTCGCCGTCACCCGGCTTGAGGAGGCGGTCGATCATGGGGAACCTCAGACCGTCAAGTCCCTGCTGGGTGCCCTCATCGACCGCGTCGAAGTGGAGGGCCGCCACGCGATCCGGCCCGTCATTCGCGTGGACGGGGTGCGTATTGTGTCCGGTCAGCGGAGGCGGACGGGAATCGAACCCGCCCACCGGGGGTCGCCCGGCGCACCGGTTTTGAAGACCGGGAGGGACACCAGCCCCCATTCGCCTCCTTGCCCCTATTTTCAGGGGAATGGGAAGATACAGCCCTTACGCACCCAGCGTGCAGCCTGCGCCAGACCACCGTCACAGTGGGGTTGGGGGGGCCGAAAGGTGGGAAATACCTACAAACAGACCATCGAGCCCAGTAGCCCGACTCACGAGAAGGATTTAATCTTCATTCATCTGGCGGACGGTTCCGATACGTACCACAAGCAGGGCTTCGCGACCTCGACCTAGAAGCCTTGTCGACGATGGGGGGAGTAGGAATGACCGATTGGCCCCAGGGCCAGACGGAGCTCGAGGAGGTAGAGGACGCGGCTCTGGTAGAGAGCGTTCGCTCGGGTGACGAGCGCTGCCTCGACGCGCTCCTCGGCCGCTATCGCAACTTCGCTCGCTCCAAGGCTCGCTCCTTTTTCCTCGCCGGCTCCGACCGCGAGGACGTAGTGCAAGAAGGCATGATCGGGCTGTACAAGGCGATCCGCGACTTCGACCTCGACCAGGAGACGCCCTTTCGAGCCTTCGCCGAGCTGTGCATCTCACGCCAGATCCTTACCGCGATCAAAACGGCAAACCGTCAGAAACATCAGCCCCTCAACTCGTCTATCTCACTCGACGCCCCTGCGTACGGCAACGACGAAGGAAACAAGTCGGTTGGAGATCAACTCGTCGCCTCCGGCCTGAGCGACCCCGTCGAGTTGGTCATCTCGGCGGAGGAGATCGACGCGATCCGGGAGTCGATGAACGAGAACCTCACCGACCTAGAGGGAGACGTCTTGCGTCTCTACATGGACGGGAAGTCCTACGAGGAGATCGCCGGAGCGCTCGGCAATCACGTCAAGTCGATCGATAACGCTCTTCAGCGCATCAAGCGCAAGCTGCAGCGTCACATCGAGACGCGGCGCGCGATAGCCTCCTGACGACGCGCTCCGCGCCCCCGATCACGCAACTACCGCGGCTCGATAGCCTTCATTAAAATGGAACCCGTTCATCACCACGCCGACGTCGAGCTCAACGATCCTGTTCTAGTCGCGGCGTTCCGAGGATGGAACGATGCGGGCGACGCGGCAACCTTTGCCGCCGCACATCTGGCGCGAGTGTGGTCCGCAAAGATGATCGCGTCCGTAGACCCCGAGGACTTCTACGACTTCCAGGCGGTCCGCCCGGAGGTCCAGCTCGAGCAAGGCTTCACCCGCAAGATCACATGGCCATCCAACGAGTTCGCCGCCGCGCAACTTGCGGGACATCCGCATGACGCGATCGTCCTGATCGGCACTGAGCCGAATCTCAGATGGCGCACCTTCGCGGGGCTCATCGTCGACGTCGCTCGACAACACGAGGTGAAGTTGGTCATCACTCTCGGAGCGTTGCTGGCCGATGTCCCCCACTCTCGCCCCGTGCACATCACGGGTACCGCAGTGGATAAGCGCCTCGTTGAGGAGCTGGGGCTACGCCGCTCTCGTTACGAGGGTCCCACCGGCATCGTCGGCGTTCTCCACGATGCGTGCTCGAGGGCCGGCATAGCATCCGCCAGCCTGTGGGCTGCAGTGCCGCACTATCTCGCCGTGACGCCCAATCCGAAGGCCGCTCTCGCGCTCGTCAACAAGACCGTGCAACTCATTGGTGCGCCTACAGAGATCGACGACCTCGAGCGCGCGACCACCAACTACGAAGAGCGGGTCTCGGAGATGGTCTCGGCCGACGAGGACGTTCAGGCCTACGTCAAGCTGCTCGAGGAACGGGCCGACGAACGCGAACGAGAGGAAAGGATGGAGCCCTCGGAGATGCCCTCGGGCGACGCGCTGGCTGCCGAGCTCGAGAGG
>JBOGXB010000133.1:0-2316 GCA_050694215.1 Actinomycetota bacterium | reverse complement strand
TCCTGACTCTGTGCTGACTCTCCCCTTTTTCGAGAGCGGTATCGCGAGCTTCGCGATCACAAAAGCGGCTCTCGCCTGCGTCTTTAGCTTCGTGGGGCCGGCTGGACTCGAACCAGCGACCAACGGATTATGAGGTTCCGGTCGCACATACGTTCGACTACTAGCCGATCGAACCAGCGACCGGTAAGCTCGCCGTCGGTAGTCATCGTCGTTCTTCAAACGTCGATGACGACCTTGCCGCGAGGATGGCCCTTCTCCAAGTTCGGATCGCATCGGGAGCCTCGATAAGGGGATACGTCCGGTCGATCACTGGGTTGACCTTCCCGGCTTCAATCAACTCGCTCAGGGTCAGTAGGTCCTCCTTGTTCTCCTTCGAGGTCAGCCCGCCCAGCCTCTGACCCACGAACACGGATAAAAGTGGCGCTCGGAGAACCCCTCGGAAGAAACCTCCGGTCCAGCGCCCTCCACCATCACCGCCGACGATCACGAGGGTCCCCTTCCGAGTGAGTGCCCGGCGAAGGTGGGACAGCGAGCGCCGGCCTGCGGTGTCGACGATCAAGTCCCAGCGCAGCGTCCCGTCTGCAAACTCCTCGCGCGTGTAATCGATCACCTCGTCCGCACCGATGGACCGGACGAGCTCCATCTTCGAAGTGCTGCACACACCGGTGACATGTGCCCCGAACGCCTTGGCGATCTGAACCGCAAACGTTCCCACCCCTCCGGCGGCTCCAATGACCAGCACCTTCTGCCCCGGGTGCACCCTCCCCTTATCGCGGATGGCCTGGAGAGCGGTGACGCCGGAGATCGGGACGGCCGCGGCCTCCTCGAATGACAGCCTCGCCGGCTTACCGACCAGCTTGTCGGGTCGGCCCAACGCGAATTCGGCGAAAGAGCCCTCGGCGATCCCCATGACCTCGTCGCCTGGCTGGAAATCCGTGATGGCCGCGCCGACCGCCTCGACCGTCCCCGCGACGTCCCAGCCCCGGACCCCGACTTTGGGTCTGCGGAACCCGATCATGAGGCGAGCGAAGTACGGCAGGCCCGTCATCAGATGCCAAATGTCGGGGCCGCAACCGGCCGCGTGTACCCGGACGAGCACGTCCTTATCACCGACCGCGGGATCTTCGACGTCCCTGAGCTCGAGCACGTCGGCGGGGCCGTACCGGTCTTGAACGATCCCCTTCATCGGTCTCTCCTTCATAACCGACGGCGGGAGCGATCTGGTCCCGCGCACAGACCTTCTCGCCGTCAATCAGCGGCCACAGATAGGCAAGTCCTTACGGTGAGGCACGGCTCCCGCTCCCAAGGAAATCCCGCTCGGACTCCGTCGGCGCCAACCCGGCTGTCCGCGCATACGCCTCGGCGGTCTCCGCATCACGGTCCAGCGGACTGAGCAGACCGGCTCGCGTTGGGAGGAACGCGTAATAGTTGTCGAGGTCCAGGTTCTGCAGCAGAGCCAGGCCGACCACGCTGGCGTAGATCCGTCCATGCCCTCAATCAGTTAGACACAGGTACCGGAGCCAACGTGACTCAAGCTTGATGGGTCGGATTAGCCGCCGTATTGCTCGGCCACGCGCTTGCCCATCTCCTCGGGAGAAACGTCCTCGACGTGCGAGGCGACGCTCCACCGATGCCCGAAGGGATCCTCGAACTGTCCCGACCGGTCACCGTAGAACTGATCCTGGACCGGCTGGATCTCTTTTGCACCCATCTCGATCGCGCGGTTGAAGACGTCGTCGACGTTCTCGACATAGACGCTGATCAGTACGGGGGTGCCGCCGATGGTCTTGGGCGACCGGTTTCCGAACTCCTCGAACTCATCCGACAACATGATCAGGGAATCGCCGATCTCGAGCTCCGCGTGAAACACCTTGCCGTCGGGCGAGAGCATGGGGCCGCCGCGCTCGGCCGCGCCGAATACCTTCCCGTAGAAGCCGATCGCATCGGCAGCGCCCTTCACATAGAGATATGGGGAAACCCGTGGGTAGTTCTCCGGGATCGGATTCACTGCCATATCGACCTCCTCGTCGTCGTGGGTACGCTCGTCGCCGCGCATCCTAGTCCTGTGAGACAGATCTACCGAACTCTCACAAAAAAAACGCGAAGACGAACGTGGACCAAATGTGGACCAAGCGGGACCTGAACGCGCGATTGTATTCGCCGCATACGCCTTGACCTGCGGTTTTAAAGGTGGGGCCGGCTGGACTCGAACCAGCGACCAGCGGATTATGAGAAGTCTTGTTGCACAGATGTTCGATAGATGTCCGTGTCGCCTGGCGGACACGAAGCCCTCATTACTTCGAAGGGCGACCTGTC
>JBOGXB010000132.1:0-2392 GCA_050694215.1 Actinomycetota bacterium | reverse complement strand
CGGGTCGCAGCTCCCTGAGCTGGTCTTCCATCCTGGCGTCGAGCTCCCTCGCCTTGGCGACGTCGGTGACCTTGCCCTGGATCACCTGTACGAAGCCGGCCTCGTCGGAGCCTCCGTCTTTGACCAGTTCGACCTCGGTGCAATCGTGAAACATGGGGTCTGCCAGATACTGCGAGGTCTCCTCCCACCACGCGCTCTGCTCGGCGCTGTCGCTGTTCGCGCGCGCGGCCTCTTCACTCTCGAAACGGGCGAGCGCGATGAACTCACCGTCGGCGGTAACGCCCGCGGTGCCGCCCAGGTAGCCCTCTACTGACGGTTTGATCTCCTGATCCCATCTGTCCCACTCCTTCTTGAGGCCGGCGGGGTCCGTTGCCCGGCCCTGGATCACCTGTACGAACATGACTCCTCCTTCCTAGAGTCCCTCCGTTCTACTCTCCTCAACGAGGGCGTCAAGTGGATGACCAGAGCACGTCCTTGCCGTGCGAGAGCTTCTGGACCCTGAAGGGTGCCCGAGACGACACCTCAGGGTCCAGGAGTGCTCCTACCCCGTGGGAATCCCGGCGGCAACCACTGCATGAGCGTCCGATCAGGTGATCACGTCGAGCGACGTGGTGACCGGAAGCGGGTTCACGAGGATGTCCTTCACGGGCGAGGTGTCCTGTACGTACTGACACAACTCCTGGAGCTGCTCCTCCGAGGCGTTGCCCGCCTTGGCGCGGCCCTTCACTCGGATCTCGGTGAAGCCGGGCCGTGGGCCTGCGTCGATTCCGACGAAGTTGCGTAGATCGAGGTCGCCCTCGATCTCGTACTCGAGTTCCTCGATCTCGTAACCGAGAGCGGCCGCGTTGTAGACGAAGCCGACCGAGTAGCAGAAGCCCAAAGCCGCCAGTACGAGCTCGACCGCGTTCGGCCCATTGTCGCGACCCAGCAGCACCTCTGGCTCGCATCCAGTTAAGACGTGAGTCCTGGAGTGCTCCTGCGCCTGGCCTGCGTGGGTGAAAGATGAGATCTCGGTCGTGCTGGTGCTTCCTTCCTTCCACCGAGTGTTGGCTTTGAACGTGAAGTCGGCGATGCTCTCATCGCCCTTGATCGCGTCGATCGTCTGAACCAGTTGATCGACGTTTACCCCGTTGCGGATAGTTGCGACTGCCATCGAATCTCCTTTCCAAACCATGGGTTACCGGTGCGACGTCTCC
Source organism: Actinomycetota bacterium (assembly GCA_050694215.1). Lineage (GTDB taxonomy): Bacteria > Actinomycetota > CADDZG01 > CADDZG01 > WHSQ01 > JBOGXB01. Next base: position 1,196 of record JBOGXB010000132.1, on the reverse strand, counting down.
TGTGTTCGCGAGCTGTCACCTCCTCCGGCGTCGACGGACTCGAACTCTGATGCGTCTGCTCACGGCGTCCTCCTTCCGTTACTGACTAGAGACGAAGACGCAGCCGAGGTCATTGCGCGCGAGCGCGGATGCAATAAGTTCGTTGCTCGAATCGTCATTGCCACAGGGACTAACGCGCTCGACAACGTAGATACATCTGCCTTTATGAGCGAGTCAGGCGAAGGAACCGGCGCAGAACATTGGCCTCAGCTTTCGCTCGCGCGGCAATCCACTTTGCTGCGGGACATGTCTCGGGCTCAACTGGAGGGGGCCACATGTGTCCACGAGAACACCGCTCGGCCTCCGTTGCCGCCGATCGCGGGCGGCGCCGGCATCGCCGGAACCGAGGACTTGGTCCTCCATGCGACCGACGGGAATCGGTTCCTCGCATTCAGCGCGGGGGCCGCGGATCCCAATGCGCCGGGCGTCGTAATCCTGCTGGACGTGCGTGGACTGAAGGCTTTCTACAAGGACCTCGCCGTCAGGTTCGCCGAGGTCGGCGTCTGCGCCACGACAATCCACTACTTTGGGCGGACGGCCGGCACCGGGGAGCGTGACGACGACTTCGACTTCATGGCCCACGTGCAACAGACCACTCCCGACGGGGTGAAGGCCGATGTTGAGGCCGGGCTCGCCTACCTCCGGTCACAGCCCGGTGGAGCGGACCGACGACTCTTTACCGTCGGGTTTTGCTTTGGGGGCAGGGTCTCGTTCAACCAGGCCGCCCATCAGCACCTCGCTGGCGTAATCGGCTTCTACGGACGGCCTCAGGGCCACCGTCCCGACGACCTGGCGCGCCGGTAAGGCTGGCGCCCCACTATCGGTGCCCGGTTCTCGGTCTGTTCGGTGGTGCCGACGAGCTCATCCCGGCAGAGGAGGTGGATCGGTTCCGTCGAGCCCTCGATGAGGCGGGTGTCCCGAGCGAGATCGTGGTATACGCCGGTGCCCCTCACTCGTTCTTCGACCGGGCCTTCGCGGAGCACCACGAAGCGTGCGACGACGCCTGGCGGCGGGTGCTTGGGTTCGTGGGCGCCTGACGGAGACGTCCCTTCGACCCAACCCACCGGCCTGCCTCACCCACAATTCCTTCAGAGCGGGCGACCAGATTCGAACTGGCGCCCCTCACCTCGACAAGGATGCTCCACGCGTCGAGCATG
>JBOGXB010000131.1:0-2422 GCA_050694215.1 Actinomycetota bacterium | reverse complement strand
GCGTTACTTTCCTACGTCGAATGGGGGATTCGCCGCGACGAGAAGGGGGCCTCGAGGCCCGGCCTAGAGGCGGACGGGCGCCGCCAGGGCCCGGAGTGCCTGCCGGTCGATCTTCCCGGTCGACGTCTTGGGGAGGGCGTCTCCGAACTCGAAGGCCTCGGGGATCATGTACTTGGGGATTCGCGAGGCGCAGAACCTGACCAGATCCGCCTGCTTCAGCGGGCTGCGAACCACGACGTGGGCGTGGATGCGGTTGCTGATCAGTTCGTCGGGCACTGCGATCACGGCGCACTCAACGACCTGGGGATGGGCGTAGAGCGCACTTTCGATCTCACCCAGCTCGATCCGGTAGCCGCGGCTCTTTATCTGGTGATCGCGCCGGCCGAGGAACTGATAGTTGCCGTCCTCATCCTCCTGCACCAGATCGCCCGTTCGGTAGACCGGATCATGGAGCTCGCCACCGAAGGGATTCGCGACGAGGTTCTTGACGGTGCGCTCGGGGTTGTTCCAGTAGCCCTGCATGACCGTGGAGCCGCGGACGAAGAGCTCGCCGACCTCGCCGGGGGCCGCCCGGGAGCCTTCGTCGGTGACCGCGAAGACCTCGACGTTGTCTATGGCGCGTCCGATGGGGATCGGATCCGTCTTGCCCTCCGGAAGCGAGGGCACCTCGTAGTAGGTGCACACGTTCGTCTCGGTGGGTCCGTAGAGGTTGGCCCACCTCACGTGGGGCAGCAGCTTCATCATCTGCCGCAGGTACTTCGTGGGGAACACCTCACCGGCGAACAGGATGGTCTCGAGCTTCGGGAACTCGCCGCCCTTCATGCCTCCGCGCTGGGCGAGCATGCCCAGGATCGAGGGCACGGAATACCAAACCGTAATCTCGTGGTCCTCGATGAATCTCTTGAGCTCGACCGGAAGGAACGAGTCCTCGGGCGGCACGAGCACGACTCTTGCCCCGGCCTTGGCGGCGGCGAACAAATCCAGGATCGAGAGGTCGAAATGGAGCGGGGCATGGCTGGACAGGCGATCGCCGGCACTGACCCCGAAGCAGTCGACCGTCCAGTCCACGAAGCTCAGCGCGTTCAGGTGGGACAGCATCACTCCCTTGGGCCGACCGGTGGAACCCGACGTGTACAGGATGTACGCGAGGTCGAGGTGGATCGTGCCGGCTCGAGGCCTGGATGAGGATTGCTGCTCGACATCGTCGCGCGTGAGCACCCGGGGGGATATGGCAGGCCGACCGAGTTCTGCGGCCGACGTGTTGAGCACGACGATGGTCTCGAGGGGAGCGTTCCCGTCGAGGAGGGCCGGCCACGCCCCAGCCTTCTCGGTTCCGGTCATGAGGTGTCGAATCCCTGCGTTTTCGGCGATGTAGGCAAGACGGGCGGGGGGCGCCAGCGGGTCGAAGGGCACGTAGGCCGCCCCCGCCTTGAGGATGCCGTAGATCGCGACCAGCGACTCCAGCGATTTATCGAGATAGAGAGCCACTCGATCTCCGCGTTCGACGCCCAGGTCGATCAGCAGGTGTGCGAGCCTATTGGCACGCGCCTCCAGCTCCGAATAGGTGACCGTTCTCTCCCGGTCGACGACGGCTACCGCGTCGGGCGACCTATCGGCAGAGGCTTCGAGCAGATGATGGAGAAGGAACTGCATGTGGACCTCCAATACGACGTGAACTCCTGATGACGGGTGCCTTCATTGCGCTCGAGGAATTGTCCGCGCGGTTGTGGACGGTCATCTACCTACGGGCCCCCGAGGACGTCGGCCACGACGATCTCTCGCATCTCGCCGGGTGGCTTCCGGAGGACGAGCGCGCTAGTTGGAAACAGCGGCAGTCGTCCAAGAGCCGCTTCGAGTTCCTCCTCGGCCGCCTGCTCGTACGCGCGGCTCTCGGATCGGCGCTGCAAACAAGCCCGAGCGCCGTTCGGATCGTCGTCTCCTCTTCGGGAAAGCCGCTGCTCGAAGCGCCGTCCGGTGAGACTCCCGTGACCTTCAGCCTGTCGCATGCCGGTGGACGCTTCCTGGTGGCGCTGGCGGGGCGGGGCGAGGTCGGCGCCGACATCCAACCGACCGGGGACTACAGGGACGACCTCGTCCGGAGGTTCTTTCATCCCGACGAACAGGAGGCTTTGCGAGGTCTGGCGCCGGAGCGCAGAGCCGCCGGCTTCTTTCACCTGTGGACGGTGAAGGAGGCTTGTTCCAAGGCCGTCGGAGGCGACCTCTTTACGTCTCTTCGGGACATCAAGTGCTCGCTGGACCGGACCGGCGCGTGGGGGCGGGTTCGGTGGGAGTCGCTGGAGGCCGACGCCGGCGCCAAGGCCGCGGTCGCGATCCGACCCCACTCGGACGGCGAGGCGCTCCCGGCGGGGAGGCTCGAGCGACTTGCCTTCAATCATCTGCTCGAGCACTATCAGCCGTGAAC
>JBOGXB010000130.1:0-2461 GCA_050694215.1 Actinomycetota bacterium | reverse complement strand
CCCATGAGGTGATCCAGGGCCATTAGATATTGAAGCGGAGGCCCGAGATCAGGTGCGGGGGCCGAGCAGCTGGTCGAACCAGTCGTCCCTGGAGAGCAGCTCGTGGAAAGCAAGCAGGTCGTCGTGAGAGATTGGATCGCCCTGCCTGGGCTCGAGCGCCTCGGCCGGCACATGGACGAGCATCGGCACGACGCCGCCGGACAGCAGCAGACGAACGATCCGTTCGTCCGCGGGCTTCTCTACGTAGTCGGTGCAGTCCGGGCAGGTGAAGCCGTAGGTGTTGCTCGATCCCGTGTTGCCGATGCGCAGCAGGATGTTGTCGGCGGTGAGATCCACCTCTCCGCAGTAAGGGCACGTTGCCTTGATGGTCGTCATCGTCCGGTCCTCGTTCGATTGATTGCTGAATGGGTTATCGGCGGGAACAAGCCGCGGTTTAACGTGTCGTCAACAGGTACGTATTTCGGCGTAGGAGCAAGCTAAATGACCCCCTCGCGGGGGCCGATTCTGTAGACATGCCGCTCTTTGCTCGCGCGCCCAAGGACATCCCTCAGACTCCCGATAAATGGAAGCTCTCGTTGGAAGGCGCCCTGAGGGTGTCCGAGATCGCGGCCTCTGCAGCCGCGCTGCCGGAGGCCGTTCAGGGAATGGTCGAGGTCGCCATCGACATGATGGGGGCGGAGAACGGATCGATCATGCTCCTGGACGACGATGGGCGAAACCTCGTCCTGGTCGCGTCATACGGCCTCCCCACGGACGTTCCCGCCGGGTTCACGATGAAGGTTGGCGAGAGCGTTGCCGGCCGGGTACTTGCGACGGGCAAGCCACTCTTGCTCAACGAGGTCGAGGAGGACGCCTTTGTCAACTTCATCCCGAAGGACCGCCCCATCACGTCGAGTGTCGTTGTCCCTCTGCGCGTGCAGGGTCGCGCCGTCGGCGTGCTCAACCTCGCCATCTCCGCAAGCTCGGCGCTATACGACGAGGAGGACCTTCGGGTCGCACAGATGTTCGCCGATCAGGCGGCCGGTGTCATCTACCGCGCTCGCCTTCACGAAGCGGCCGAGCATCGCTCCTCCGACCTGATGGCCCTGGTCGAGTCGAGCCGCGGCTTGCTCGGTGACCTCGACGTCGAGAGCCTCCTCCAGCATGTCCTCGACGGAACCGCTCGCCTTGCCGGGACGAACGAGGGATTCGCGTGCCTCTTCGATCCGGAGTCGCACGGGATCTCCCAAGGGATCTTCAGGGGCGTCGACAAGTCCTCTATCAAGGTTCTCCTCGAGGGTGAGGAGGTGAAGAGAGCCATGGAGACGGTCGACGTGGCCCTCTTCGAGTGGGAGGAACTGGGGAGCCTTGCAGCTATCGGCCTCAGGACGGCGCAGCGGATCCGGGGTGTGGTTGTGGTTCGTTCCGACCCAGAGATCATCGAAGACCGGCGACACCTTCTGCGCGCGTTCGGCCAGCAATGCGACACCGCACTGGGGGCCGCGGAGCTCCACTCCGAGGTCGAGCAGAAGGAGACCGAGTTGGTCTCGATCATCCACGGCGTTCCCAACCCGATCGTTCTGGTCGACGCGCGTGGTCGCATCGTCGCGGTCAATCCCGCAGCCGAACAACTATTCAGCATCTCCTCGGCCTTCTCGGCAGGCGCATCGGCGGCCGAGAGCATCGGGCATTCCGAGGTCTCGCGCATGCTTTCGGGCGAGGGAGAGGTGAAAGGAGAGGTGATCGCAGGGAACCCACCGCGCACCTACAAGGTGAGAGTCAACGACGTGCACGTTCCGGGAGCGCCGATGGGCCGCGTCCTACTGATGGACGACGTCACCTCCGAGCGCGAGATCGTCCAGACACAACGTGACTTCGTCGCGATGGTCGGACACGAGCTCCGCACCCCGCTGACGATCATCAAGGGGTTCGCAAAGACGTTGCTCAAGCGCGTCGAAACGGTATCCGTCGACGACGCACGGGAGGCTCTGAGCGCGATCGACGGAAGGGCGGTACAGCTCGAGCGACTTATCGAGGATCTCCTCTACGTCTCCAAGATCGAGGCGCGTGAGGCGTCCCTTCGTGTCGAGCACGTCGCCGTCCGCCCTCTGGCCCAGACCATCGTGGAGGAGATCGTCGGCGAGCACCCCGATCGGGAGGTCGAGCTCAACATCCCGTCGGACCTCGAGTGGCCCTGCGACGAAACGAAGATCAGCCTCGTATTGCGGCATCTCGTCCAGAACGCGTTGAAGTACTCCGACGACCAGGCCCCCGTCGTTGTCAGAGCTATCGACAATGGCGATGAGCTCAGGTTCGACGTGATCGACAGGGGGATCGGGATCGTGTCGAGCGACATCCCTCGGATATTCGAGCGCTTCCGCCAGGTGGATACCTCGTCCACGCGTGAGCACGGCGGCACAGGGGTCGGCCTTTACCTCTGCGCTCAACTGGTCCGGATGCACGAGGGCCGGATCTGGGTCGA
>JBOGXB010000129.1:0-2474 GCA_050694215.1 Actinomycetota bacterium | reverse complement strand
GGACACCATGACGGCCGAGTTCCACCGGATGATCTGGCGGATCCTGTGCTCGATCTCTTCGTTGCCGGGGAAATACGGTTCCTGCTCGGGAGCGATGGTGTTGATGTAGTCGGTCGAAACCATCGAGGGCAGACCGATCTGTCGGGATCGAGCATGCTGCAGGATCCGGTGGAGCAGGAAGCGAGCCCGCGCGGGCGAGTAATCGACGAGCTGATCGAGCGCGTCGATCCATTCCTGTGTCTCCTCCGGATCGATGTCCGGAAGCTGGTCTTTGAAGGCGTCGTACATGTCTTACCCCTCCTACCCTTCGGTCCCAAGAGTAGGGCGTTTGAGGGCCAAGGCGGTTCAGCGAGGAGCGGATGCCCTGGTCAGCGCCAAAAAAGGTCGACGATGCGCAGGTGACCGGGCGACCCCGCGGCCAATGAGGGGTCGGAGACTCATGAGCGAGGTCTCAAGCCCCTGGAGGTCGGCCTGAAGCCCGCTTGCTTGAGAACGTCGGCGATCGGAGCGTCGAGCACGTCTTTGCCGTCTGCCTTCTCGACCGAGATCCGGCCAAGCGCCCCCTCGCGCGCCGCCAGAGCCAGAGCGTCGACCCCGGGCCGCAGACGCTCGTCCTCGTCCGAGTACGAAAGCAACCTGCGGCCTCCCTTCTCGACGTAGAACACGAGATGACCCTCCACCAGGACTACGACGGCGCCCGCCTTCCGGCCCGGACGATGGCCGTCATCCCGACCGCGGTCCGGCCACGGGAGAGCGGCACCGTAGGGATTGGCGGGATCGGTGGCGGCCAGCACCATGGTGTTGCGTTCACTCGAAGACGTATCTGAGAGCGCTCGCATGCGATCGACTGCACCGGTCAGGGCAAACTGCGCGCCGCCCAGCCCCTCTACGAAGTGGCCGCGTCTGCACCTGTCCGCGTCCTCCAGAGCGCTGAGCACAGCGTAAACGGCAGCGAAGCCTCCGGGCACGCGCTCGGCCGCAACCGCGCCCCTCGTCACGACGCCGTAACGCTCGAGCAACCTTTCGGTCGCCGCGTGCAACCTCCGCGTCATATTGACGTCCCGGTCGGGGATCAGGCTCCATCTCCCTGCTCCAGCAGGTGGACCCGCCCGCGCGGGGAAGCTCGGTCGCCGGGCGCGTCCTCGAGGCGCGCGCGGCCTCGTCCGTCGAATCCCCCCAAGGGCCGCTCTCAGGGACTGAAAGGTGTCGTTGGTGACGCGACCGGACCACACGAGCTCCCACAGCGCGAGCAGCAACTCGAGATCGTCGGTCGAGGCGGTCGCCTCGGCGATCTGCCGAAAGAACATCGCTCCCCCACCGGCGAGCACCTCGGAGATCTTCTGTGCGTCCTCCGAGAGCTCGACCTCAAGAGATGGCGGGAGGAGTAGCTCCGCGTTTTCGGCGAGGGAGAGGCACACCCAACCGTCGTCGGATCCAAGGGCTCCATTGCCGCACCAGGCGATGTCGCCCGATGCTCCAAGTTGATCTAGCAACCCCGGGGAATACCCGGGGAGTCGAGCCGGCAGTATCTGCGATTCGAGCACTGAGGCGGGCATGGGGACGCCTTGGAGCTGTTCGATGACGCGGTACAGGGACTCCTCATTGGCTCGACGGGCGCCAGTGGGTCCGATCCCCTGCCATGCAAGCAAGAAACGAGTCAGCACTTCGTGGCCGACCGGTTCGACTTCCTTGCGGAACGCGGCGAGTGACCGTCGTCGGAGCCTTCGCAGCACGTCGACGTCCACCCATTCCCTGCCCGCGCCACCCGGGCGGAACTCGCCCTCGACGACACGGCCCTCGAGTACGAGCCTTCTCAGAACCTCCTCTACGACTGCGGGTGCAAGGCCAAACCGCTGTGCTGGTTCGGATGCGGTGAAGGGCCCGTGGGTACGGGCGAAGCGAGCCACGAGATCCCCGAGGGGATCGACAGCCGGCTCGAGGAACGACCCGGGAACGCCGACCGGGAGGGCAACGCCCAGCGCGTCGCGGTAGCGCGACGCGTCCTCGATCGCGATCCATCGCTCCCGACCCGAGACGCGAACGAGCAACGCTCGATGCGATATCCCGAGCTCCTCGAGCCACGGCTCGGCAGATGCGGGTTCGAGGACACGTGCCCAGACCTCCTGGATCGAGAGATCGCCCAGCCGCCGGAGAGCATCATGCAACCCATCGGCGTCGCGCACCTTTCGTTCGTCGCTGAGGAGTTGCAGGTCGAGCTCGAGATCCGTCAGGGCTTGGTCATCGATCAGCTCGCGCAGCTCCTGGTGCCCCATGATCTCTGCGAGCAGGGATCGATCGAGCGACAACGCCTGCGCCCGGCGTTCCGCGAGAGGAACGTCACCCTCGTACATGAATGCTGCGACGTACGAGAACTGAAGAGAGCTCGCGAACGGAGAGGGCATCGGGGTCTCGACCTCCACGATGCGAATCTCACGACTGCGGATCTTTGCCATGAGGTCGGTGAGGGCAGGCAG
>JBOGXB010000128.1:0-2566 GCA_050694215.1 Actinomycetota bacterium | reverse complement strand
CTCTTCCCCGTGGCGCCGCCGAACAGCAAGAGCGCGCCGATCGTGGCCAGCCCGGCCCCCATAGCTCCCGCGTTGCCGTTGATCTCGGCGATGTCGAGCGATCCGAGCTCTGCCGCGATCAAGAAGATACCGAGCAGGAACGAGAAGTCGCCGATTCGGTTGACGATGAAAGCCTTCTTGGCGGCGTTGGAGGCGGAGTCTCTCTCGAACCAGAACCCGATCAGCAGATAGCTGCAGAGTCCCACGCCCTCCCAGCCCACGAACAGCAACAGGAGGTTGTCGCCGAGCACGAGGATCAACATCGATGCCGCAAACAGATTCAGGTAGGCGAAGAAGCGGCTGTAGCCCTCGTCGTCGTGCATGTAGCCGATCGAGTAAACGTGAATGAGCGTCCCGACGCCCGTCACGACCAGCACCATCACCGCGGACAACTGATCGAACAGCAGATTGGCGCCGGCCTCGAACTCCCCGACCGTGATCCAGTCGAACAGGTGCACGACGAACTCGCGCTCCTCGGCCTCGGTCCCGAGAAGCCGGGCGAAGACAATCACTCCGGCAATGAAGGCGAGGCCGACGGTGGACGATGCGATGACTCCCGAGACTCGCCCGAGCCTTCTTCCGAACAGCATGAGCAAGACGGAACCCGCGAGCGGCAACGCGACGATCGCGGCCATCAACAGAGGGACGCCGGCGGGGGCGCTCGTCTCCACGGCGGCGAACGTCATCGAATCACCATTTCAGCAGGTGGATGTCGTCGACATTGCTGGAAGCACGGCGGCGTGCGATGAGGGTGATGATGGCGAGCCCCACAACGACCTCGGCGGCGGCCACCACCAGGACGAAGAAGACCAGCACCTGACCATCGAGGTTTCCGTGCATGCGCGCGAACGTCACGAATATCAGGTTCACGGCGTTGAGCATCAACTCGACGAACATGAAGATCACGATGGCATTGCGCCGAACCAGTGCTCCCACCGCGCCGATGGTGAACATCAACCCGCCGAGGGCGAGAAAGTAGCCGGGATCCACGCCCGTCACGCGGCCACCTCCTCAGTCGTCTCGCCGGGGACGCGCGTGTCGCCGGCGAGCGACCCGATGCGTCGAGCCAGCACCATTGCGCCGACTATCGCCACTACCAAAAGGATCGAGGTCACCTCGAACGGCAGCAGATAGCGGGAGAACAACAAGCGTGCCAGCCCGAGCACGTTGCCCGGATCTTCGTTGATGCGCTCGAGCGCACCCTGGCCACCACCTGCGAGCACGAGGTCGGATCCCCTGTAGGCGATCCACAGGATCTCGGCCGTGAGCAACACACCGAGCGCGACCGACGCGGGTCGCTGAAACTGGAGTGGCTCCTTGAGCACCTCGCGCCGGTCAACCCCGAGCAGCATGATGACGAACAGGAACAGCACCATTATGGCGCCGGCGTAGATGATGATCTGGATCGCCGCTATGAAGAAGGCCCCCTGCAACAGAAAGGCCACGGCGAGTCCCACCTGTGCGATGACGAGAAACATCGCCACGTGAACTGCGTTGGGTGAGAACACCATTGCCAGCGACGCGCCCAGCGTCACGACGAACATCACTCCGAACACGATGGCGTCAAAGCTCAATCGGTCCGCTCCTGTCCGGGCTGAGCTCCCTTTTCGACTGCCAGTGCCGCTTGATCGGCGTGTCGATGATCAGCTGGTCCTTGGTGTAGATGAGCTCCTCACGCGAGGCCCCGGAGATCTCGTATTCCGTCGTCATGAGAAGGGCCTCGGTCGGGCACGCTTCGACGCACAGCCCGCAGAAGATGCAGCGCAGATAGTTGATCTGATAGATCTGCGCGTAGCGCTCTCCGGGAGAAAAGCGAGCGCCCGGCTTGTTCTCGGCCCCCACGACGTAGATGGCGTCGGCCGGACAGGCCCCCGCACAAAGTTCGCAGCCGATGCATTTCTCGAGGCCGTCGGGATGGCGATCGAGTATGTGGCGGCCCTTGAAGCGGGGCCACGGCTCACGTCTGACCTCGGGATATGCAACCGTCTCCTTGCGCTTGAAGACGTTGCGGATGACGACCTTCATGCCGGTGAGGATCTCAGGCAGCGCCACTGCGAATCCTCCTTTGCGGTGCCGCCGCTTCCTTGAGCCGCGGATCGCCCCTCGCGACGAAGAACAGGACGATCAGGAACAGCACCCCGAAGGTGGCGAGGCGAACGTTGCGCGGCACATTGTCGGTGTTGACGACCGCGGTCACCATGATCCACACCAGGGCAGCGGGGATGAGGCGCTTCCAGCCCAGCCACATCAGCCGGTCGTAGCGAAGCCTCGGCATCGTGGCGCGCAGCCACACGAACAGGTAGACGAAGGCGGTCGTCTTGATCACGAACCACAGGACCGGCCACAGCCACGGAAGGAAGTCGAAGCCGGGCCCGTGCCACCCGCCGAAGAACAGGGTCACCGCCATCGCGCCGATGACGATCATGTGGATGTACTCACCCAGGAAGAACAGCGCGAACTTGATGCCGGAATACTCGGTGTGGAAGCCCGCCACGAGCTCGGTCTCTGCCTCGGGGAGGTCGAAGGG
>JBOGXB010000127.1:0-2674 GCA_050694215.1 Actinomycetota bacterium | reverse complement strand
CGACCGCGCTGGCAGCCTCGCTGATCGCGACCGCCTGGCCTGCCCAGCAAGCCTCCCGGATCCCTCCGGCCGTCGCGCTGCGCATCGCCGACTAACCCTTTTGTCGTAACTGGCGCCCCCACAGCGGTCGATTTGGGGGGTGCAAAACGATCGGGCATCAAAACTGTCGGAGGGGCCGCCTAGCGTGTAGCGAATGAGCCCGACGGACTTCATATGCACCGGTTGCGGGCGCAGCGCGCGTAAGTGGTTCGGGCGGTGTCCCGATTGCGGGGCATGGAGCAGTGCCACGCAGGTCACCCGCGCCGATCCCTCGTCGGATCTTCAGATCGTGTCCCTCTCGTCCGCGTCCGGGAGGCTCGACCGTCTCTCGTCGGGGCTTGCCGAGCTCGATCGCGTTCTGGGCGGCGGCCTCGTGCCCGGCTCGGTGGTGCTGCTCTCGGGAGAGCCCGGCGTCGGCAAGTCGACGTTGATTCTTCAACTCCTCGACGGCATCGCGCGGGCGCACTCCTCACTTCTGATCACGGGAGAGGAGTCCGTCGACCAGACCTCAATGCGGGCGGTGCGTCTGGGGGTCGACAGAGATGCTCTGCGCGTCGCAGGATCCTTCTCGCTGAACGATGTTGTCGCCGCGTGCGAGAGGGAGCGGCCGGACGTGCTCGTGGTCGACTCGATCCAAACCCTCTGCGACTCCCGCTTCGAGCAGGGCCCCGGTTCCGTGATCCAGGTGCGGGAGTGCGCGGCCGAGCTCGTGCGTCACGCGAAGGCAACGGGAATGGCGGTCGTGCTCGTCGGACACGTGACCAAGGACGGGCACGTGGCTGGTCCGAAGACGCTCGAGCACGTAGTCGACGCAGTGCTTTCCCTCGAGGGTGAGCGCAGCGGCTCGATACGTCTGCTTCGCTCCATCAAGAACCGTTTCGGCTCCTGCGACGAGACGGGAGTGTTCATCATGGGCGCTCAGGGCCTGGTCGCCGTCGAGGATCCCTCAGCGATGTTGCTCGCCGATCGTTCCACGGGCCTTGCCGGTTCCGTGGTGTTCCCCGCCCTCGAGGGGACGCGGCCGACTCTGGTCGAGCTGCAGGCGCTGGTCACTCCCAGCGACCTCCCGCAGCCCCGGCGCGTGTCCATCGGACTGGACCCCGGCCGCCTCGCGCTCCTGCTCGGAGTTCTCTTCAAGCAGGAGGTGATAACGGGGAAGAGGGACGTGTTCGTGGCGGCCGCGGGGGGCCTCGCCGTGCGAGAGCCGGGCTCGGATCTGCCCGTATGCCTCGCGTTGTACTCCGCGGCGACCGATCGAGCTCTCGATCACCGAATCGTCGCAATCGGTGAGGTCGGCCTCGGGGGAGAGGTCAGACGCGTGCCCGGCATCGAGAGACGACTGAGGGAGGCCGCGCGACTTGGCTTCTCCGCCGCAATCGTTCCGCGCGGGGAATGGAACGCGCCCCCGTCGTTGAACATCGTCCGCGCCGCGCACATCGGTGCCGCGTTCGCGGCGGTGAGCGCGCGTACCATCGGTGAGTCCGAAGCCGGCTGAGAGGCATTAGCCCTGCTCAGAGCGTGTTATCCTTGGTTCTCGAAGCCCACCTTCCGGGTTTCGCATCCCGCCCCATCGCGGCGAACTCTGATGCACGTGTATCGACTGGTAGGAGGATTCATCTAAGTGGGATTCCGCATCGGTGACAAGGTCGTCTATCCCCATCATGGGGCCGCAACCATCGAGTCCAGGGAGAAAAAGGAGCTGTTCGGCGAGAAGCGTGAGTACTTCATCCTCAAGCTGGCATATGGCGAGCTGACGCTAATGGTTCCCATCGACGCGACCGAGGAGGTCGGCCTCCGTCAGGTCACTCCCGCCAAAGAGGTGCCCAAGGTGCTCAAGGTCCTCAAGAAGAACGAGCCGACCACCAACACGACGAACTGGTCTCGTCGTTTCAAGGCGAACGTGGAGAAGCTCCGGTCGGGAGACATCTACCAGGTCGCCGATGTGGTTAGAAGCCTCCATCAGAGAGACAAGGAGAAGGGGCTTGCAGCCGGCGAGAAGCGGATGCTCACGAAAGCTCGCCAGATCCTCGTCTCCGAGCTGACGTTCTCGAAAAACTGCAAGGAAGAAGAGGCCGAGCAGCTCCTCGACGAGGTCCTGGGATAGCAGATACCCCCACGACAGGGCCCGCGGCGATCCTCGTCGCCGGCGGCCGCGGCCAGCGAGCGTCCGTCTCGCCCCGACAAGTAGCCAAGCAGTTCCGCCCGCTTGCGGGGAAGCGCGTCTTCGAATGGTCTCTGGACACCCTGCTCTCGTTCGGATGTGATCCCGTCGTGTGCGTGTTTCCGAGGGAGCACCTCGAGTCGGCCGAGAGCATTGCCCGGCGAGACCGAGTGCTCACTACCGGGGGCGGCTCGAGCCGCCAAGCATCGGTGGCTGCCGGTCTGGAGCTTGTCGACGCGCCTACAGTCATCGTTCATGACGCGGCGCGACCTTTAGTTACCGAGGCGATGCTCGCTGCAGTCATGGCTCCGCTCTCGGATCTCGATGGTGCGATCACTGCACTTCGGATGAACGAGACGATCAAGAGAACGGGCGATGATCTCGTGATCGAAACGGTGGACAGATCAGATCTCTGGCGCTCCCAGACGCCGCAAGCCTTTAGGACTGAAGCGTTGAAACAGGCACACAAGAAGG
>JBOGXB010000126.1:0-3041 GCA_050694215.1 Actinomycetota bacterium | reverse complement strand
GGTCTACGTTTACGACCCCACCGGCGCCCTCGACACGCGCATCAACCCACAGCTCGTCGCCGCGTACGACCCGAGCGAGGCTCAGCTCGAGTCACTCAAGCGGGTCATCGCTCTTCATGTGGATGCAACCGGCTCGGTCGTAGGTGGAGTCATCATTGAGCAGTGGGAGGAGACGTCGCGGCAATTCAAGCGCGTAGCGCCGGTCGCGGAGGTGGCCCGGCTCGAGGCCCTGTTCGAGGGGACCGCTGCGGCCGCCGCCTGACCCCCACCGTTTTCTGCTAACTCAGCTACAAACGCCGTGCGGTTTTCGACATCAAAACAGCGGCGCGCGTGAAGATCGCGTCCAGCATGTCCTGGGTGAGCTTGCCGGTGAACGTGTTCTGTTGGCTCACGTGATAGCAACCGAGCAGGTTGTACCGGCCCATGTCCGCTTCGGCCCCGTGCCCGAACTTCGGCTTGGGACGCGGCCGCTGCGCTCCCACCGCGACGGCCGCCTGCAGGCAGGAGTCCCACGCGAAGGCCCCCAAGGCGACCATCACCGATATGTTCCTCAGTAGCGCCAGCTCGCGAACGAGGTAGGGGAAGCAGCGATCCCTCTCGGCCGGAGTGGGTTTGTTGCCTGGAGGCGCGCATCGCACCGGGGCCGTGACGTAGGCACCCGTCAGCTCGAGGCCGTCGTCCCGGCTCACAGAGTGGGATTGGTTGGCGAAGCCGGTGCGGTGGAGGGAGCCGAAGAGCCAGTCCCCGGAGCGATCGCCGGTAAAGATCCTCCCGGTTCGATTCCCGCCGTGGGCGGCGGGAGCGAGCCCGACGACGAGTACCCGCGCCTCGGGGTCGCCGAACCCCGGCACCGGCTTGCCCCAATAGTCGTCGGACGCGAAGGCCGGCCGCTTGGTCCTGGCCACCTCCTCGCGCCACTCGACCAGCCGCGGGCAGGCCCGGCATGCAACTATCTCCTTCGTCAGGGACGCGATCGTCTCGTGCTGGGGCACGAGGGCATCCTCACTCAATCCGAACGTTTCTCTGCGAGCAAACCGGGGGCCATCAGGTCCGCCGGCTCGACTCCTATGACTCTCAGTCGCTTCTCCAGCGACTCGTAAGCGAACGCGATGAGATCGTCGGGCCCGTAGGGAAGCGGGTCAAAGTAGCTCATGTCGCCGCCGGGCGGCTCCATGACGGTGAGCGCTATGGGAACCACACGCATGAGCGTCCCCTGGATAATCTGCGCATTATTGCGGTCACGTTCCACCATCTCCTTCAGGAACCCGACCCCGAAGTTGACATGGCGGGACCCGTCGCGTGCCACCGCCGTGAAGCCTTGACGGAAGCCGGGCAGCAGGTCTTCATCGCGCGTGTAGTTGAGCAGGAAGCGCTGTCCCGTGAGTGCGAGTGATGCCTCGATTACGACGTGATACAGAACGACGCCCTCCATAAGCGCCGTGGTGCTCCCCCTTTCTCGCCGGATCCTCTCGGCGGCCTCGGGAAGCATCTCGAGCAGCAAGGTTCGGAAGCCGGTGTTGAGTCGCTCCGTCTGGCGCTCGAGGCGCGACTTCATGTCGCTGCCTTGCTCGTCGAGCGCCTCGGAGTAGAAACGGTCGAAGAAGACGATGTGGCGCGCCGCGTCGGCGAGTTGCGTCGTCAGGAAAACCGAATGCTCCTCGCTGGGTGCCGCATCGACGAACGGGACAAGGGTGTTCGTAACCTGATCCTCGGCCACGTAGAAGGAGGCGAGACCCCACAGGAACGACCGGCGCAGGTCCGGTGAGAAGTCCTCGATCCATTGACGGCGATCGTCGGAGAAATCGATGGCGCCGGCCTCCCATTGCTGGCGCTCCCACCGGTAGTAGAGCTGCCGGTAATCGGGAACCTCTCCATCCATGATCGCCATGACGTCGTCGATCGGCATGTCGCCCAACTCTTTGAGCTCGGCCGCCTCGGCGATCTCGACACGATCTACCAATGTCGGGTCACATCTCCTCGTCGAGAGGTGCTGCTAACTTGCAGCGATGCTAAACGGAGCCTCGAGCAGCACCTCGTGAGAGGTCTCGGGACCCTCATCAACCTCGCGACCGTGACTCTCGGTGGGATCGCGGGAGTCTTCATCGGCGACCGGCTCCCCGATCGCATGCGCGAGACGGTGATGCAGGGTATCGGTCTCGTGACGGTGGCGGTAGCCGTCGTGGGATTCGAGCCACTCTTCGACCCGGACGATGGTCTCAAGCGCTTCGTGATCATGATCGTTGCGATGATCCTCGGAGCGATCGGCGGCGAAAGCCTTCGGCTCGAGGACCGGCTGGAGGCGGCCGGCGAGAGGCTCAAGAGACGGTTCGAAGTGCGCGACCGGTCCCTGGGAATCGTTTCGGACCCCCGCGATCGGCCTCCAGAGGGGCGCGAGTTACGACAGAACGGGGCCGAGCAACACTCGGGTTTCGTCGAGGGCTTCGTCGTCGCCTCCACCGTGTTCTGCGCGGGGCCGTTGACCGTGCTCGGATCCGTGGAGGACGGGCTCGGGATCAGCATCCGTCTGCTCGCGATCAAGAGCACGCTCGACGGCTTCGCGGCCCTCGGCTTCGCGTCGGTGTACGGGTGGGGCGTGCTCGGGTCCCTCGTGACGATCGCTCTCTACCAGGGCGCTCTGACGCTGGCAGCCGCTGCCGTGGAGCCGGCCCTGACCACCGAGGTCCTTGCCGAACTTGGGGCGGTCGGCAGCCTCCTCGTACTGGGCATCGGCTTGCGGCTCCTGCAGATCGCGCGGATCCGGGTCGTGAACCTGATGCCGGCGTTGTTCCTGGGCCCCCTCATCGCGGGTGTCTACGACGCGCTGGCCTGAGCCTTGCCCACCACGGTTATCTCGCCTCTCATCCCCACGTAGTCGTGGTACTTACAGAGAAATTTGATTGTGCCCGTGCCGAGCGCATCCCCCACAGGCTCGAACGTCACCGACTTGCCGGGCCGGATGTCCTTCGAGATCTCGAGTCCGGCGAACGTCACGTTGTGAAGGTTGCGGCCCTGGTTCTCGATCGTGAAGGGACGATCCGCCG
>JBOGXB010000125.1:0-3074 GCA_050694215.1 Actinomycetota bacterium | reverse complement strand
GGTAAACGATCGCAGCGCAAACCGGTCACGCTGCTTGTTCGCGTAGCGGGACGTGTCGATCGGCCTTCCGAATCTCACCATGACCTTTGGACGGCCGAAGAACTTCGGCAGCTTCGCCTCCTTCGGCATGACGTCTTCGGTGCCGACGAGACTGCACGGGATAACCGGAACCTGTGCCGCGAGGGCGAGCCGGGACACGCCCGTGCGCCCGCGATGAAGGAGACCGTCGGGCGAACGCGTGCCCTCCGGATAGATCCCGAGAAGCTTTCCCTGTCGCAGCACGCCGAGCCCAGTGTCGAGCGCCGCCTCGGACCTCTTGCCCCCCTCACGCTCGGTTGGGATCTGCCCGGCCATCCGGAAGAACCACGCGGTCTTCCAGCTCTTGAAGTAATCGGCCTTGGCAAGGAACGTGACCTTGCGGCCCTTGATCACGAGGGGAAGGAAAAAGGAGTCGAGGAACGAGACGTGATTGGCCGCGAGCACGGCGGGGCCTTCCTTGGGGACGTTCTCCAGGCCCTCGGCCTTGATGCCGTAGAGCGCGGTCAGTATCGGCTTGAGGATCGCCTTGAGGATCCAGTAGCCCATGAAATCAACCTCTCCTCCTGCTACCCCCCCGAACGTCCCACCTGACCATAGATGAGAGAGAATCGTCAAGGTCGCTCTCGGTGCACGACCCGAGGGGGGTGAGCCTTGAACGTGGGGTCCGAGACGGTATACGTCTGACCCTCTCTTCGACTCGCACAGGGAGGTATCGGTTGCAAGAGCTCGAGATCCTGAAGGGGGCCGAGGAGTTCGAGCTCGGCGAGGGCCCCGTTGGTGTCCTGCTGATCCACGGGTTCACCGGGAGCCCCCAGAGCATCCGAGGACTGGGCGAGCATCTCGCCGAGGCAGGCCTGCGAGTCGTGGGAATGCGCCTCCCGGGGCACGCGACCACCTGGGAGGACCTCGACACCAAGACCTCCGAGGACTGGGCGAATGCGGTCGGCCTCGCGTTCGACCGGCTGAGCTCGGAGTCGGAGGAGGTGTTCGTGGTCGGCCTCTCCTTCGGCGTCGCCCTCGCCCTCGATCTCGCGGCGCGACGATCCGACCAGATCGCGGGCCTCGTGAGCCTTTCCGGGTTCATTTCGACCAAGGACCCGCTTCGCTTCCTTGCGCCTGTCCTTCCAAGGCTGGTGCGCTCGGTGCGCGGGGTCGGAAACGACATCTGCGACGAGAACGCACGGGAGATTTGCTACGAGCGTCTTCCGACCACCGCGGGGCTGTCGATGCTTCGCTTCGTGCGTCGGGCGCGTTCGCAACTATCGGGTGTGCGCTGTCCGTTGCTCGTGATCCACAGTCGCAACGACCACACCGCGACCCCACACAATGCAGAGCTGATCAACGACGGCGTCGGATCGACGGACAAGGAGCTGGTGTGGCTGGAGCGCTCGTATCATCTAATAACTCTTGACTTCGACCGCGACGAGGTGTTCAGAAGAACGCTCGAGTTCATTCGATCGCGCTCGAAAAAAAAGGTCGGCTGATGCCCTCGGAGCACGTCACTCTCGAAGGCCACGTCATCGACTCGCTCACATTGCCGAAGGTGCTGGACGAGGTCATCGAGCTGGGAGCTTCATTCGAGATCGTCGACCTCCAGATCGGCGTCAAGCACGAGGATCCATCCTTCGCCCGCATCAAGGTCACGGCTGGTTCGGAGGAAGAGCTCACGCGCCTGGTGGAGCGCCTGCGCCGTCACGGCGCCAACTCGGAGACCGTCGCCGACGCGAGCCTCGCGGAGGCAGACATCGCTGGGGCGTTCCCTCCTGGCTTCTACTCGACCACCAACCTCGAGACGGAGGTCCGCCTCGACAACCGTTGGGTGCGCGTCGAGCACCCCGAGATGGACTGCGGGATCGCAGTCGAGGATGGCCGCGCGCGCACGATACCCATGGGCGACGTCGAGACGGGCATGTCGATCGTGACGGGCGGACTCGGTATCCGCGTCATCCCCCCGGAGAAGCCTCGCGCCGCCGAGCGCCGGGCGTTCGAATTCATGGCCTCCAACGTGTCCAGCGAGAAACCGAAGGCGCTCCTCGTGGAACAGGTCGCGGACCAGATGCGAGACGTCAAGGCGCGCGGCGAACGCATCATGTGGGTGGCCGGCCCGGCGGTCATTCACACGGGTTCCGGGCCGGATCTGTGCGCCCTGAGCCGGGCCGGTTACATCGATGCTTTCTTCGCCGGCAACGGAGTGGCGGCGCACGACATCGAATCCAACATGTTCGGCACGTCGCTAGGGGTCTATCTGGCCGAGGGAATCCCGGCCGAGCACGGGCACGAGCACCACATCCGGGCGATCAACGAGCTACGCAGACACGGATCGTTCAAGGCAGCCATCGGGGCGGGTGTGTTCACGGATGGGATCGTTTACCACCTGGTGACCACCGGGGGCGATTACCTCTTTGGCGGGAGCGTTCGCGACGACGGACCGCTGCCCGAGATCGTGACCGACATGCCCACCGTTCAGCGTCGCCTGCGCGACATCATCTGGGGGAAGGACGGCAGCGACCCAATCGGCTATTGCATCGTGGTCGGCACGATGTTGCACGGGATAGCCACGGGCAACTGTCTCCCCGCGTCGGTGCCTTTCGTGTGCGTGGACATCAACCAGGCGACCGTCACGAAGCTGATGGACCGGGGGTCGTTCCAGTCCATGGGGATCATCACGGACGTGGGATTGTTCGTCCGGGGGTTGGCGGAGATGCTCGCCCCCGACGAGATCCGCGATCCTGCAGCCGATGCCGCAGTTCGGCGAGCCGGCTCACACACGCGCCGCTAGCACCGAGCAGCCGGACGACTAGAGGTTGAGGCGGTCGGTCAGCACGTCCTTGAGCGTGGGTCGCGAGATCTCCTCGAGCTCGTAGAGGGCCCGAACGGCGGGCTTCTGGATGTCGCAGATCTTGCGGAGATCGATCGGCGTGGCGATGAGAACGACGTCGGCATCGGAAGAGTTGATCGTCTCGGCCAGGTCCTCGCGCTGCTGCTCCGAGTAGCCCATGGCGGGAAGCAGCATGCCGATCTGCGGATATCTCTCG
>JBOGXB010000124.1:0-3106 GCA_050694215.1 Actinomycetota bacterium | reverse complement strand
TGCAGGAGGATCCCGACGAATTCGTCGGGGAGCTGATCCGTCCGCTGCGGCGGGTCGGCATCTACGTGCCGGGGGGACGCGGCGCCTACCCCTCGAGCGTCGTGATGACGGCGATCCCCGCCGCGGTGGCCGGAGTCGAGGCCATCGCCCTGTGCACCCCTCCCGATGCCGGGGGCCGGGTGGCCGAGTCGGTCCTCGCGGCCTGCGCCGTTGCCGGGGTGAGCGAGGTGTACCGGATGGGTGGAGCCCAGGCGATTGCGGCCCTCGCCTATGGAACGGAAAGCGTCCACCCGGTGGAGAAGATCGTAGGGCCCGGCAACCTCTACGTCACGCTCTCCAAGCGCTTGGTATCCGGCTGGGTCGGCACCGACTCCGAAGCCGGACCGACTGAGATCGCCATCGTCGCCGACGACACGGCCGACCCGAGAGTGCTCGCGGTCGATCTCATCGCGCAGGCCGAGCACGGTCCGCTCGGAACTCACGCTCTGATCACGTGGGTGCCCGCGCTCGCCGAAGCCACGATGGCCGCGCTCGAGGCAGAGCTCCCACGCCACCGACGCTACGACGACGTAGAAAACGCACTGATCGAAGGCGGTGTCGCTGTGCTGGTGCGGGACGCGAAGCATGCGATTGACACCGCCAACCTCCTGGCTCCCGAGCACCTGCAACTCATCTTCACCGGCGCGCTCGACGCGCTCGATGACATCCATAACGCAGGGTCCGTCTTCGTCGGGCCGCACTCGGCAGTGCCCGTCGGGGACTACAGCGGGAGCACCAACCACGTATTGCCGAGCGGAGGTACGTCGCGATGGGCGAGCGGCCTCGGCGTCAACGATTTCCTCAAGCGGATATACGTCTCGGGTGTGGAGCGGAGCGCGCTCGACCGTCTCGCTCCTCACATCGAAGCACTCGCCGATGCGGAAGGCTTCGACGGTCACGCGCGGGCTGTGCAGTTGCGCCTGGACGGACAGACGGCGGACCCATGATGAAACGACCCGCGTTGACGGTTCGGGACGACCTACTGGGCCTCGCGCCCTACGTCTCTCCTCAGCAGCCGGCCCGCTATCGCATGAACACGAACGAATCCCCCTATCCGCCTCCGCAAGCGTTGGTCGAGGAGATCGCGAGCGAGCTGCGAGAGATCGCGTTGAACCGGTATCCGGATCGCGACGCGCGCCGTCTCTACGAGGTGCTATCGCCCCATCTCGAGTGGCCGTCCGAAGGCTTGTGGGTGGCGAACGGGAGCAATGAGGTCTTCATGCACCTCTTTCTCGCGTTCGGGGGGCCGGGGCGTGGCACTCTATTGTTCGAGCCGACGTATTCGATGCACTCCCTCATCCCGAGGATCACCGGAACCGAGGTGATCCAGCTGCAACGCGACGAGGATCTCCTCGTCGACCTGGACCGGGCAGTCGAGGTGACGACCGAGAGACGCCCGGAGATAACCATCGTGTGCTCGCCGAACAACCCGACGGGCGGCTCCGAGCCGCTGGCCACGATCGAGACGCTGCTCGAGGAGAGTCGGGGAATCGTCGTGGTCGACGAGGCTTACGGGGAGTTCGCGGACCCCGACAACAGCGCCAAGCCCTTGCTGAAGGATCACCCGAATCTCGTCCTGACCAAGACCTTCTCCAAGGCCTGGAGACTTGCCGGAGTTCGGATCGGCTACATGCTGGCCGATCCCGACCTCGTTGCGGAGCTGGCTCGGGTCCGGCTCCCGTATCACCTCTCGGCGATAACGCAGGTCATCGGAGAGGCGGCCATCCGCCATGCAGAGGAAACACTCGAGCTAGCGAGAGCGATAACGCAGGAAAGGGATCGCATCATCGTCGAGCTGCAGCGTATGGGCGTGAAGTCGCACCCCAGCGACGCCAACTTCGTCCTCTTCGAGGTCGAGGATGCCGACGTCGTCTTCAAGCAGCTCCTCGAACGCGACGTGCTCGTCCGCAACTACTCCGAGGTCGAGGGCTTGGAAGGTTGCCTGCGCGTGACGGCCGGCCTCCCGGAGGAGACGGAGGCCTTCCTCGCCGCGATGGAGCAGGTGATCGCTTGAGACGCGTTGCAACCGTCGAGAGGACCACCGCCGAGACGAGCATCACGATACTTATAGACCTCGACGGAGGAGACACGTCCGCATCCACGGGGGTGCCCTTCTTCGACCACATGCTCGACCAGCTCGGTCGCCACGGGAGGGTGGGACTCGAGGTGCGGGCCAGGGGCGATCTGGAGATCGATGCCCATCACACCGTGGAGGACGTAGGCCTCGCGCTGGGTGACGCGCTCCGGCAAGCCGTCGGGGACAAGCGAGGCATCCGTCGCTACGGAGACGCGCTGGTGCCGATGGAGGAAGCCCTGGCCCAGGTCGCGCTCGACATCTCGGGGCGGCCGCTCCTCGTGTACGAAGCGGACGTCCCGGGCGAAGCTATCGGCCAGTACGACACGATCCTCACCGAGGAGTTCCTGCAGGCCCTGGTGCGATCGGCCGGGCTGACGCTGCACGTTCGCTTGCTGGCTGGAAAGAATCCTCACCACTGCGTGGAAGCCATCTTCAAGGCGCTTGCCCGGGCATTGGGCGACGCTGTGTCGATCGACCCGCGGGGAGGAGAGGAGATCCCTTCGACCAAGGGCGTGCTGTAGCTGTGGCGCGGAGTCGCGTTGCAGTCCTCGATCATGGGATGGGCAACCTTCACAGCGTCGCCAAGGCCCTGGAGGCCGCGAGTGCCGACGTATCGGTGACGTCGGCGCCGGCCGAGATCAACCGCTGTGACGCGCTTTGCGTTCCCGGCCAGGGAATCTTCGGCCGCTGCATGAGCAACCTGGGAACCCTGAGTCTGGACCTGCTCGTGAAGGATTGGATCGCTGCGAACAAGCCCTTCCTTGGCATCTGTCTCGGGATGCAGGTCCTCTTCGATCACAGCGAGGAGGGCGGCGGCCGCGACGGGCTGGGGGTGCTTTCGGGACGAGTGCGGCGGCTCTCGAGCGGGATCCGCGTCCCACACATCGGGTGGAACAGCCTCGGCGAGGAGTACTTCTATTTCGACCACTCCTACGCAGCCTTCCCTGACGACGAGGGGATCGTGGATGCCTGGTGCGACCACGGAGGGCG
>JBOGXB010000123.1:0-3295 GCA_050694215.1 Actinomycetota bacterium | reverse complement strand
TCCTGTTCATGATCAACTTCGCCCACGGCGAGGTGTTCATGTCCGGAGCGTTCACGAGCTTCTTCGTGGCGCGCGAGTTTGCGGCGAGCGGGTTCCTCGACGACAACCCCGTGCTCGCGATCGCCATTCTGATGATCGTGGCCTGCGCGGTGTCGGTGCTTGTGGCCGTCCTTTTGGAGCGGATCGCGTACCGTC
Organism: Actinomycetota bacterium; assembly: GCA_050694215.1. Taxonomy (GTDB): domain Bacteria; phylum Actinomycetota; class CADDZG01; order CADDZG01; family WHSQ01; genus JBOGXB01. Next base: position 3,100 of record JBOGXB010000123.1, on the reverse strand, counting down.
CCCTGCGGGGCGCCCCGCGCCTCGTTCCACTCATCACCGCGATCGGAGCGTCGCTGTTCCTCCAGAACACGTTCCGGTTCCTCTACGGTGCCCAGACCCGCGGTTACCCTCGCCCGGACATCATCGACGGCCGGTGGGACATCTTCGGAGTGCCCGTCCTGAGGACGCAGGTGATCTCGATCCTCGGTGCGGCGATCCTGATGACCGGTCTCTACATGTTCATCGAGCGGACGAAGACGGGCCGTTCGATGCGTGCCGTCGGCGAGGACAAGGAGATGGCGGCGTTGATGGGGATCGACGTCGATAGGGTCATCGTGACGACGTTCGCGATCGGAGGCACGCTCGCCGGCGCCGCCGGGATCCTGTGGGCGCTCCAGGTTCAGCAGGTCAACGCCTTTATGGGTTTCCTCCCGGGCATCAAGGCGTTCACCGCGGCCGTGCTCGGCGGCATCGGAAACGTTCTTGGCGCGGGACTGGGGGGCATCATCCTGGGCTTGCTCGAAGCGGTCGGACCGAACCTCTTCCTGCCGCCCACCGTCCCCTCGCCGTTCCAGCTAACGAACGCGGTGGCGTTCTCCGTGCTGGTCCTGATCCTGATCTTCCTGCCGGGCGGACTGCTCGGTGCTCCCGAGGAGGAACGCGCCTAGGTGGCGGCGACGGCCGCGGTGAGGATGAGACGAGCGAGGGTCTCGCGGCCCGTCAAGCTCGGGCTGATAGGCGGAGCGGTGAGCGTGTACCTCGCGGTGACGGGGATCGTGCAGGAGTTCGCGGGGCGCGTCGTGATCGCCGACCTGTTGTCGCTGGGTCGCCTCTTCCTCCTCGTGTCGGCGTTCGCGTTCGCCTATCTGGCCGCGCGCCCCGAGCTCGACCCCGCGACCCGGACACGGCCCCGGCCGGAACCGGCCAAGGCACTGATCGACGGCCTGACCGCGGGGGCGATCGCCGGAGCGGTCCTGGCCGCGTTCCTGCTCATCGCCGGCGCCGTGGACCTCCGCTCGGTCCTTCTCAACGTCTCCCCGGAGCTGGTGGATACCTTGAGCTTCGGCCAGTCCGAGGGTGTCGGGGCGTTGATCCTTGTCGCGAGCGGTGCGGTTGTGGGACTCGTGGGTGGAGCCGCGCACCTTCCCGATCCGCGCGTGGCTCGAACGCTATCCGTTGGGGTTGTTGCGGTTTTTGCCTTCAGCCTGTTCGACCAGCTGGCGGCCGTGGTCCTGTCCAAGATCATCCCGGTCAGTTGGCTGTTCGCCGACACCGGCGTGGAGATCGCGGGCGCGATAGTCGTCTTCGTCATAGTCGGAGGCCTCTACTACCTCTGGAAACAGAACGGAGAGGCCGCGCGCCAGAGAGTGCGAGACCTTCCCGAGCAGCAGCTCAAGGTCGGTAAATGGGTCGCTCTCGCCATCCTGCTCCTGATCCTCGTGAACCTGCCCCAGGTGCTCGGGCCTTTCATGAGCGAGGTCGTCGGCACGATCGGCCTCTACGTCCTGATCGGTCTCGGACTGAACATCGTCGTGGGATTTGCCGGCCTGCTGGATCTGGGATACGTCGCGTTCTTCGCGATAGGGGCGTACTCGACGGCCGTCCTAAGCTCTCCCAACGCCGAGGCGGGGCCGCTCGAGTTGAACTTCTGGGTGGTGGTCCCGATCGTCGTGTTCATCGCAACGGTGTCGGGAATCCTCATCGGCGCGCCGGTCTTACGGCTGCGCGGCGATTATCTGGCGATCGTGACGCTCGGGTTCGGTGAGATCGTGGCCGTCCTCGCCATCTCGAACTGGTTCATCCCCCTGACGGGAGGCGCGCAGGGCATCACCCAGATCCCCGATCCCGCCGTGGGCCAGTTCGAGTTCGACTCTCCGGAGTCCCTCTATTACCTCATCCTGGCGGCCGCACTCCTGGCCGCGTTCATCTCGATCCGCCTCCAGGACTCCAGGGTCGGACGCGCGTGGAGCGCGATGCGTGAGGACGAGAGCGTCGCCGAGGCGATGGGCGTCAGCATCATCAAGTACAAGCTGCTGGCCTTTGCAATGGGAGCCGCCATAGGAAGCCTCTCCGGCCTCTTCTTCGCGGTGAAGATCGGCTCGGTCTTCCCGGCTTCGTTCAACATCCTCGTGTCGATCCTCGCTCTAGCTGTGATCGTGCTCGGTGGGATGGGGAGCGTGCGGGGTGTGATCGTGGGCTCGACCGTGCTCGTGGGCCTCCCGGAGCTCCTCAGGCAATTCGTGGAGTACCGGCTGCTGTTCTACGGAGCGATCATCGCTGCGATCATGATCCTCAAGCCGGAGGGGCTTCTGCCCAGCGCGAGGAGGCGAGCGGAGCTCCATGTAGAGGAGACGCCGGAGGAGCAGGCTGCCCGGCGCGCGGGTGAGGCGACCGCCGCACCGGTGGTCGAGGGAGGGGCCTAGTGCCTCTTCTCGATATCAAGTCCCTCGAGAAGCACTTCGGCGGCGTCCACGCGGTGGACGGCGTCGATCTTTACGTGGACGAGGGTGAGATCCTCAGCGTGATCGGTCCCAACGGGGCGGGCAAGACCACGCTGTTCAACGTCGTGACCGGCTTCTACCCACCGGACGAGGGCGGGATCGTTTTCGACGGCTTCAGCATCTCGGGGCTGAAGCCGAACCAGATCTGCACGGTGGGCATCGCCCGGACCTTTCAGGCGGGCCGGCTGTTCCCCAACATGACTGTGCTCGAGAACGTGATGATCGGTCAGCACATACGTACCCACGCGGGCTGGTTCGGCGGGATCGTGCGCACTCCCCGTACACGGCGGGAGGAGAAGGCGATAGAGGAGAAAGCGCGAACCATCCTCGCGGCTTTCGGAGATCGCTTCCCCAGGCGGATCCATCACGAGTTCGCGGCGTCTCTTGCCTACGCGGACAGGCGCCGTCTCGAGATCGCGCGAGCGATGGCGACCGATCCCAAGATCCTGCTGCTCGACGAGCCGACCGCCGGTATGAACCCCCGCGAAACGGGAGGGCTTACCGCGTTCATCGGCGAGCTCCGAGACAAGTTCGGCTTCACGATCGTCCTGATCGAGCACGACATGAGGGTGGTGCGAGGTGTCTCCGACCGGGTCATCGCGCTGGACTACGGCAAGAAG
>JBOGXB010000122.1:0-3571 GCA_050694215.1 Actinomycetota bacterium | reverse complement strand
AAACTGGGGTTGGACCGGGGGGCCGTCATCCCCACTTTCGTCCGCCTAGCGCGGTTCTCCGGTCCTCTGTCCGTCCCAGGCCGCAGTCCGCAGGCTCGTGGGTCACCCCGGCGTGCCCGCGGTCGCGGCCGCCGGCTCGGAACGGCGAGGCCATCCCCTGCTGGCGAGCCTTTGCATCATCATCCCCCTGCTTGCGATCACCACGTTGATGAGCCTGCGCGAGGTTCCCAACTCGACACCGAGGGCATCCGAAAGCTCTGCCGCGGGGAAGCGATCAACCTCGGACGGCGAGCCTCCCCGTCCGCGCCCAGAACATCTCCTTCGACACGAACAAGTTGAGCCTGCAAGCTAGCGTCAAGACCGTCATCCAGTTCGAGAACGGAGACTCTTCGAGCACCCTCCACAACATAGCCATCTACGAAGACGAGGGCGCCAACGATCCGATCTTCCAGGGAGAGATAATCCCAGGCGGGACCGACATCGACTACGAGTTCACAGCGCCGGGTCGCGGTCAATACTTCTTTCGCTGCGACGTTCATCCGAGCATGAACGGGACCGTCGTTGTCGAACCATGAAAGGGCGGATACCTAGGTGGGGTCGCGGGAGCCGGATCGCAGCGTGGGCAGCGCGGAACCGATCGCTTCCTACGGCTGTTGGCCGACTGCAACACGGCCGCTCTGGTCTCAGGCGACGGATCGATCGACTGGCTCTGCTTTCCGCGTTACGACTCTCCCTCGGTATTCGGCCGGCTGCTCGATCCGAGCGCGGCCCACTGGTCGATCCAACCGGTAGGCCGATGGACCACCGAGCGGCGCTATGAGAGCGGCACCTTGGTGATCGCCACCGAGTTCACTACCTCGCACGGGGTGTTCCGCGTGGTCGATGCCTTGGCGTTCGCGCCCGGGCAGCGGGGCCACGAGCTTGGCCTCGATGCCCCCCACGAGATCCTGCGACTCGTTGAAGGGGTGCGCGGAGAAGTCGACGTTGCGATGTCGTTCGGCCCCCGTCCCGAGTACGGGTTATCCGATCCCTTCATAGTTCGCGACGGCCCACTCTTGCGGACGCGCGGCGGACCCAGTCGCCTCGTGATGAGCTGTCCCGTAGACGTCGAGATAGATGGATCCGACGCCACGGCCCGCTTCACTATGCGCCAAGACGAATCGGTCGGCTTCGCGCTTAGTTGGGGTCCGCTGTCTCGACCTCCGCCTCAGCCCACCAGCTCCCGAGACGTCGCCGACGCGCTGAAGGACTGCAAGGCGGCGTGGCGTTCGTGGGAATCCGAGCACGACATCTACGAAGGACCCTCTCGTGAGTTGGTCAAGCTCTCGTCGCGCGTCCTCAAGGGGCTCACCTTCAGACCCACCGGCGCGATAGTGGCCGCGCCGACCACATCCCTGCCCGAGACGATCGGAGGTGAGCGCAACTGGGACTACCGCTTCGCGTGGATCCGCGATTCCAGCCTCACCCTGGAAGCACTCTGGGTCGGTACCTGCTCCGACGAAGTCGAGAATTTCGTCGACTGGATGGTCGCTTCTGCCGGAGGGCACGCCCACACCGATCGACCGCTTCAGATCATGTACGGCGTAGGAGGTGAGATCGATCTCACCGAACGCGAGCTCCCCCATCTCCAAGGATGGCGCAACAGCAGGCCCGCGCGAGTCGGCAACGCCGCGTGGCGACAGACCAACTCGACATCTACGGCGAGGCGTTGAACGCGCTGTGGATCTACGCCGACCGGCTAAGAGAACCCGAAGAGTTCGTGCGCCATTTCATCGTGGACCTCGCGGACTCCGCTGCTCGCCTGTGGACGCAGAAGGATGCCGAGATGTGGGAGATGCGCGCCGAGCCGCGTCATCACGTCTCCAGCAAGCTACTTTGCTGGAGCGCGCTCGATCGCGGATTGCGCCTCGCCGAGAAACTTCGTCTTGAGGCACCCGTTCGGAAGTGGGAAGAGGAACGGGACGCGATTCGCTCCGCCATCATGGAACAGGGTTGGAGCGGGCGCCGGCAGGCATTCGTCGGCCACTTCGCTTCCGACCTCGATGCCTCCGTGCTCCTCATGCCGCTGGTCGGCTTTCTCCCCGCGGACGATCCCCGGATGTTGTCGACCATCCGAGCCATCCAACAGGACCTGACCTTTGACGGCCTGGTCCTTCGTTACCTAACCGACGACGGAATCGAGGGCCGCGAGGGAAGCTTCGTCATCTGCAGCTTCTGGTTGGTGAGTTGCCTGGCCAAGGCAGGGAAACTGACGGATGCCAAGGCCCTGTTCCGTAGCATCGTCGGCTACTCCAACGACCTCGGCCTCCTCGCCGAGGAGATCGACCCATCGACCGGCGATCTGGTCGGCAATTTCCCGCAGGCCTTTAGCCATATGGGCTTGAAAAACGCCGCCTACGAGATCGATGAAGGTCAGCGGCGGGCCGCCCGGTGATGGGAGTGGGCGACCGACCTCCCGATCTTGCCTTCACGACACTAGAGGGAAGAGAGTTGCAGCTCTCTTCGTTCCGCGGTGCGCCCCTCGTTCTGACCTTCCTGCGCTACATCGGGTGACTCTTTTGTGAACGCCATCTCGTGAAGATGGCCGAGATGAAGGACCGCTTCGAGCACGCGTCGGTGCTGGTGATCTCTTTCGAAACCAGGGAACGAGTTGCATGGCTTCAAGATCGGCTGCAGCTGCCGTTCCTGGTAGCCCTCGATCCGCAGGGGACCGCGTATCGAACCTTCGAGCTGGGCGGGCGTCGTTCCTGCGAACTTCCACGCATCCCGAAGTCGTCTCCTTCTACGGCAGGGCGCTGCTGCGGCGGCGGATCCCCGGATGTCACCTCGGCCAGGACAGACGTCAGCTCGGAGGCGATTTCGTCCTCGACCGAGAGGGATCCGTCGTGCTCGCCCATCCCGAGCGGGGCCCGGAAGACCGAGCTCCCGTCGGCGAGATCCTGCGAGCCGTCGAGAGCGTCCCGCTGACGGAGCCAAGCTCGCCGTGGATAGGCGCGGTGCATCCCTCCGCCGGACTCAGAAAGTGAGTATCTGGTAGCCGTTCGAGATGAGCTTGCGAACGCTCGGATGACCCTCGAGCTCGTCGAGCAGCTCGACGTCGGTGTGCTCGATCTCTTCTTTGACGCCGTACGCGCCGGCACAGTAGCTGCACGCGCCGGCCACGTTTCCTTTGGTCTGCTCGAAGAGACGGTGGTACTTGTGCTCCTCATCCGACAGCGCCGGGATCCACTGCGTCCCCGCGCCGTCGAAGATGACGGTGACTTCATCTCCCGCCTCGTCGAGCTCGCGCGCGATCTGCAGCGCGTTGACCACTCGACCAAGATCTGCCTTCGTTTCGGTGCCGGCGAGAACCAGCATGGCTGCCTGCCCAAGCGTTGAGGAATGTTCCTTGGCTTGAGAATTGATTAGAAAGTCATGGATCCAATCCTCGGTCGGCCCAGTGGGACTTACGCAGGAATCGCCTCGGTCCTCCCGTGTTTCAGACGTAACGCCTTGGTCGCATCCGGAGCCGGAAACCTGTCGGGATGAAGGATTCCAGCAAGGATCTCGACGCCGTCGACCAAGCGCGGGC
>JBOGXB010000121.1:0-3706 GCA_050694215.1 Actinomycetota bacterium | reverse complement strand
CCTTCAGCCTGGTCCCGGCCCCCAGCGAGGTCGACTCCGGCTGGTTGTTCATCGTGCCGGTGGCCATCGCCGCCATCGCCGCAGGCCTCAAGGAAGGTCTTTTCGTCGCCCTGGTCTCGTCGGCCCTCTTCGCTCTGTTCGCGGTCGTATCGAACGGCAGGCTCGACGAGACGTTGCTCTTACCGATATTCATGGCTCGGTTCGCGCTCTACGGAGTGACCGCTGCCGTGCTGGGAAGCTTCGCCGAGGCCCACTACTCGGTCCAGTCGAGCCTCCGCACGCTCGCCTCCATCGACCCCCTGACGAAGGTGTCGAACGTGTCACTCTTCTACGAGGAGCTTGGGCTCCTCGAGACGCGCTCGTCGAACTTCGCGGTCCTGGTCGTGGATCTGGACGATCTCAAGGGGCTCAACGACAAGTATGGGCACCAGGCGGGCTCGGCCGCGATCCAGTCTGTTGCGAGGACCCTGCGCAGAGTCGTTCGGGGAAGCGACTGCGTGGCCCGTTTCGGAGGCGACGAGTTCGTCGTGATCCTCACGGACGCGGATCGGGCTGGAGCGCAGATCGTGGTGAACAGGATGCGGGAGATGCTAGCTGCGGAGGCCATCCCCGGTACACCGGAGGTAACCATCAAGGTCTCAGTCGGAGTCGCCCTCTTCGGGGAGGACGGAACGACCTCGGAGGAGCTGCTTCAGGCGGCCGATCGTGCGATGTATGTAGACAAGCGCGCACACAAGGTGGTCGGCCTCGATAGCCATCCGGGGTGGGGGATAGGAGCCATGACCTCCCGGTAGCATCCCGACATGGAAGAGACCGCGGCGGGGCTGGTCTACCAGAACACGATCCACGAGACCCTGGGCATCCGCGCCATCGACGTGACCCCCGACCGCGTCGTCCTCGAGATGGACATCGGGCCCAAGGTTCATCAACCGATGGGCCTTCTACACGGCGGAGCCTCGGCTGTGCTTGCCGAGAGTGCGGCCTCGATGGGTGCATACATGAACTGCGAGCCGGAAAAGGAGTTCGCGGTAGGCACGGACTTGAACATCAGCCACCTGCGGGCACGGCGGGAAGGCTTGCTGAAGGCCATCGCTCATCCGATACGCAAGGGCCGAACGATCCATGTTTGGAGCATCGACCTCGTCGATGGGAACGGCGAGCTCGTCGCCGTCGCGCGCTGCACCCTTGCAGTGCGGCCGTTGCAAAGGAAGGGATAGCGCACTAGCTATGTACAAGCGGATCGTCGCGGGCACCGACCTCTCCAGAACGGCCGCCTTCGCAACCGAGCGCGCCGCGCTCCTCGCATCTCAAGTCGGAGCGGAGCTGACCCTGGTACATGCGGGCACACATCCCGGAGAGGCGTTCGAAGCGGTGGCGGCCAAGTACGACGCGGAAGCCATCGCCCGCGAGGGGAGCCCTGCGGAGGTGCTGATCTCTGAGGCAGAACGGCTCGACGCAGGACTGATAGTGGTCGGGAGCGTCGGGATGAGCGGAGCACGACGCTTCCTTCTGGGAAGCGTGCCGAACAAGGTGTCGCATCACGCGCCTACCGACGTGCTCATCGTCAAGACCGATCCCGCTCCGGACGACGTGTCCGATTACAAGACGGTTCTCGTCGGCACGGACGGCTCGCCGACGGCCATGAGAGCCGTCGAGATGGCGTCAGAATTGGCCGCGACGCTCGGAGCGAAGGAGACCATCGTGTGTGCGTATCAGCCTCCGACCGAGCACGAGCTCAAGCAGCTGCGAGGAGACCCGAACGATCCCGTCACCCAATGGAGCGCCGGGAAGACGGAGAAGGAGACGCCGGAGGAGTTTCGCTGGAGGATCGCGGGGACCGTGCAGGCCGAAGACGTGCTCGAGCGGGCTTCGGAGCGGGCGAGCGGCTCCGGGGTCGACTTCGAGGTTCGCTCGGTCGAAGGACATCCGGCGGAGAGGCTCATCTCTGTCGCGAGCGACGAGGGGTTCGACCTCATCGCGGTGGGAAGCGTCGGCATGCGGGGGCCGAAGCGGTTCATGCTGGGAAACGTCCCGCAGCGCGTCTCACATCACGCCCCGACCGACGTCCTGATCCTCAAGACGGCATGACCCCGTTTTCTGCTAACTCAGCTACAAATGCGGGCATGTTTCCCGGGATCAAAACGGAATGAGCGGGGTTCCCTGGAGGGCTCTCGTCGTCACCGCCCATCCCGACGACATGGAGTTCGGATGTGCCGGGACGCTCGCGAGGTGGGCGGACCGGGGGGCGGACGTCACACTCTGCATCGTGACCGATGGATCGACCGGGACCCAGGATCGGGAGCTGATGGGCGAGCGCCTTCGAAAGATCCGTATAGAGGAGTCCGCGGCCGCGGCCACAGTGGTGGGGATCAACGAGCTCGCCTGGCTCGGCTACCGAGACGGTTACGTCGAGTACACGCTCGACCTCCGGCGGGACATCGCACGCGCATTCCGTAGGTACCGCCCGCATCGATTCGTGGTCGTCGACCCGACCCCGACGATCGAGGACCGGTTCATCAATCATCCGGACCACCGTGCCGTGGGCCAGGCCTCGCTCGACGTCACGCTCACAGGGGGGACCACGCCCGGGCACTTCCCGGAGCTCTTGGAGGAGGGGCTGCAGCCGTGGCGGGGCCTACGCGAGGTCTGGATTGCAGGCCCCGGCGTGAAGCCTCGCGTCGTGGACATCACCGACACGATCGGCCGCAAGATCGAGGCGTTGATGTGCCACGAGTCTCAGATCGGCCGGGATCCCGAGGAGGTCGGCGGCTGGATCAGGGGGTGGACGTCGGAGATCGGCAAGCCTGCCGGCTTCGCTCATGGCGAGTCGTTCCAGGTGATCGCTCAGGGGCCCGGGTTCCACGCCGGCGAGCAGGACGAGGAGGTCGATCTCGGGGATCTGCCTCCGGTCCCCCAGGACCCCCGGGCCTAGCCCCCTCGCATTCTGAGGCCTCAACGCGCGAATAGGACGCGAAAACGCACTCAAAAGCGAGGGCTCCTCGGTGGTCCGCTCAAAAGCTCGCGGGGAACATCGTGAGCGGGACGGCGTTCATACCTATCGAGCAGGCATTTGCGGCGAGATCCCAGGTTAGGCGGACCTAACTTGGGGGCATCTAACTGATACACTCGACTCTTAGGACCGACCACCGATAGGGAAGGGGTTGTTGCCCTGGTGGCTACCGAAGCCGAGGACCTCAAGGTCCAGCAGGAGCAGAAGGTCCAGCAGGAAAACGAAGATGTAAGGGCCCTCAAGGGCGACTACAAGTACGGCTGGCACGACGACACCGCCTACACCGAAGCACCCCAAAAAGGTCTGTCGCACGAGGTCATCGACATGATGTCCGACCGCAAGGGCGAGCCGGACTGGATGCGCAAGCTCCGCCACAAGAGTCTCGACATCTTCTGGCGCAAGCCGATGCCCACGTGGGGGGCCGATCTCTCGAAGATCGACTTCGACGACATCTACTACTACATAAAGCCGATGGACCAGGTGAAGACCTGGGACGACATGCCCGAAGACATCAAATCGACTTGGGACAAGCTGGGCATTCCGGAGGCCGAGAAGAATTACCTCGGGGGCGTCAGCGCCCAGTACGAGTCCGAGGTCGTGTACCACAAGACCAAGGAGGAGCTCGAGAATCGCGGCATCCTCTTCATGGACATGGACTCCGCGCTGCGCGAGCACCCGGACATCGTCAAGCAGTAC
>JBOGXB010000120.1:0-3716 GCA_050694215.1 Actinomycetota bacterium | reverse complement strand
GCGCGCTTCCACCTCCCGGTCTCTGCTTGGGGTCTCGTCTACGCGGGGATCGGCGGCCTGACGTTGGCGCTCATGCTATTCACGGCCCTGATCGGACCGGATGCGCCGGCGTGGGCCTCGACCCTCCCCTCCGGCGCCCACGTCGAGATCAGCCGTGGCCCCGGGCTGTTCATCGGGACGCTGCTCGCCGGGACGATGGCCGTCGGCGGTTACCAGCACATGAAACCCGAGGAGGCGGCTACCGCACCTCATACGACGGCTTCCACAGCTTCACCTCCAACGACGCCGACCGGCGCATAAGCCGAGGAGGACGCCCGCGCTCCTGCCCCCTTCCCTTATCGTGACCGCATGCTGATGGCGGTCTGTCATTCGACAGAGGGGTGGAGCGAGATCGACGATCTCGATCGCATATCCGACCTTCGCGAGGAGCGCGGCAACCTCTTGTGGGCGGAGGCCGACGTCTCCAACCTGACCCACGAGGACGTCGAGACCATCGCGGAGGAGTTCGGCCTCCACGAGCTCGCGGTTGAGGATGCAGTACACACACGGCAGAGGCCCAAGCTCGAGACCTACGACTCGCATCTCTTCTTGGTCGTGCACGAGCTCGACGAAGAGGACGGGCAGCTCGAGGCCGCTCAGCTCGCGAGCTTCGTGGCAGAGAACTACGTCCTCACGATCCATGCGGGAGCCACGCGCACCATCTCGGAGGCGAAGAAGCGCTGGCGCGAGCAGGAGCGAACCCTGGAGAACCCCTCGCAGCTCGTGCACACGCTGCTCGATGTGATCGTGGACGACTACCAAGACATCGCGGACCGGCTCGAGGACGAGATCGAACAGCTCGAGGAGATCGTGCTCGAGACTCCATACTCCCCCGTGCAGAGACAGCTCTATTCGCTCAAGCAAAAGGTGTCACGATTGAGGCGGTTCGCCATCCCGGCGACGCGGCTCCTGGACTGGGTGATCCAGCCCGATGCCCCACAACCATTCGCAGCGGAGAACGTTCATCTCTTTCGCGACGTCCATGACCACCTGCTTCGCATCTCTGAACAGATAAGGAACGTCGACGACCTGGCCCAGGCCGTTCTCGACCTTACGCAAAGCGCTCAGGCGCAAGCCCTGAACGAGGTCTCGAAGAAGCTCACCGCGTGGGCGGCGATCTTCGCGGTGGAGACTCTCATCGCGGGGGTCTACGGCATGAACTTCGAGCTCGTCCCCTATAGCGGGCAGGTCGAGGGCTTCTGGTTCGCACTCGCGCTCATGGTCGTCTCCGGCGTCGCGCTGTTCGGGTTCTTCAGGCGAAGGAATTGGATATAGCCACGCGCGCCGCGCTCCCTGCTACAGTTCCCCGACCATGGCAGAAGGCAAGCAGAAGAAGGTCACCCAGCAGATCACTCTCGACGTCTACCTCACCGCACCTGACGGCAACATGCGCAAGTCGTACGGGGGCGAGGTCCGGCGTCTTCAGCGGCTCGGCTTCCGCGAGGTGAACCGCCGGATCGGCGAGCGCGAGGATCACTTGAAGCTGACGCTGGAGAGGGAGGTGGACCGCTACCCCGGCGTCCCGCAGCCGACGGTTCATCCGTACATCCAATAGCCACAAGTGCCGCATTAGTCGCCGGGTAGCCACATCCGGGCGGAGGCTCCCACGAACGGGTTCTCGCTCCTCTCGCGCCCGATCGTCGTGGCGGGACCGTGCCCGGGATGAACCGGCGTCTGATCCGGCCACTCGAACAGCTTGTGCCTGACCGCGGACAACAGAGCCTGAGCGTCGCCTCCGGGTAGGTCGGTGCGGCCGATAGATCCCGCGAAGAGCGTGTCTCCCGAGAAGATCACGTCGCCGGTCACGAGGCTGATCGATCCTGGGGAGTGTCCCGGGGTGTGCACGATCTCGAGCTCGACGGAGCCTGCCCGTACGCGGTCTCCCTCCTTCGGAGAGGAGTCGACGTCGGGTGGATCGGGAAGATCGACCCCGAGGAAGATCCGTCCCGACTCCCGGTACCACGACAGCAGTGGCTTGTCTGCGTCGTGGAGGTAGAAGGGAGCTCCCGTGAGCTCACGGATGCGCTCTGCCGCGATGACGTGATCGAAATGCGCGTGGGTCGCGACTATCGCGGTGACCCGAACGTTCTTGTCGGCCAGTGCGGCGGCGAGGGTTTCGGCATCTCCGCCGGGATCGATGACGATCGCCTCGCGCGCCTCCGGATCGCCGACGATGTAGCAGTTACAGGCCAGCGGGCCGACCTCGAAATGGTCGAAGATACGAAGGGTCATCTTTGGAGCGCCTCCTTCCGACGCCGACCCAATTCCGACAGGTGCCATCCTGCAAGGCCCGCCGCCGCAGCCCACGCGAACGACAGCACCCCCACCAACCACGGATTCGGTGCAACGAGCCCCACTCCTCGGTTTCGGACGAGAGCAGCCCCGAGCCGTGCCTCTCCCAGAAGCGCGAGCAGGAAGAGCGCGACGCCGAATGTCGCGGCCGCGATGGCGATGGATCGTTCCCGGTCCATGCGCGCTCCCCCCGGGCGCTCCCGCATGTGGCCGCGCAGCCAGACTCCGCCACCCAGGCATGCAAGCAGGGGGATGATCAGCAGCAGGAAGACCCATGCGGGGGCCGGGTCGTCAGCCCAACCAAAGATCGAATAGTCCTTGATCGCCCCCACCAACCTGCCTCCGAATGTCACCTGAGCTCCAACCTCGATCGGCGCACCCACGGACAGCGACAGGATCGCCACGAGAACGTTCGGCGCGAACGCAGCCAGATAGATGAGCGCGGAGAGCGCGTCGCCCCCGCCGAAGGAGCGAGGCTGTGCGCCACGGGCGAGCCCGACGATGATCCATAGAAGCAGCGCACCAGCAGCCATCACCGCGGCGAGACCAAGCATGGCTCCACCAGCCTGGATCCCAACCCGGAGGATCCTCGAACGAGAGCCCAACCGAGACAACCCCTTCCGAAGAAGAGCCCCCGGCGACGTGACGAGCGTCGCCGCTCCGAGGGCCCCGAACAACGACCCCCACAAACCCCCGAGCAACAGAGCGCCGATCGCGCCGGCGTGGACGATCGCCGGCGGATCTCGGAAACGAAACACGACTGCGAACAACCAGCAGATCAGTGCGAACGGAACTCCGACCTTGAGCCCCTCCCCCGCCGCGGACTCCGGGATCTGCTCGCGCCGAAACGACGAACGGGTCGCCCACACGATCCCGGACGCGATCGCCGCGAAGGCTCCGAGAGGGAGCAGAGTGAAGACCAAGTCTCCCAGGTGAACCGGCACCCGGATCGATCCCAACCCCAGGATCACGACGGCGGTGAAGACATCCAACGGGTCCGCGCCGGCGCCGAAGGTCGAGGACTGGAACTTCGCGGCGAGAAGAAGGACGGCGCCCGTGCTCAGGAGGACCAGGAACGCAAGCGCGGCCGCGGCGGCCGCGTCGATCCAGCCGTGGCCTCGCAATAGCCGTCCGAAGCGGTTGACCATCTCCGCCGCCTCGGCGAAGCGACCACCACGAGAAGCCGCGGGAGCCGTGCGTTGCTCGTTCAGCACGACGCGCCGGGCGTCCCGCGTGTCCTGGGACCCCTTCGCTTGCGTCTCCGAAGATCCGTGGTCATCGGAGTCGCCGACCTCGAGCCGGGAGGTGACCTCCCCCTCGCTCGTCCGCAGCGACGACCCACACCGGGAGCAGAACTCAGCCTCGACATCCGAGATCTCGGCACC
>JBOGXB010000119.1:0-3772 GCA_050694215.1 Actinomycetota bacterium | reverse complement strand
GCTCGAGACCGGCCGTACGCATCAGATCAGGGTGCATCTAAGCCATCTGGGCCGCCCCGTGCTGGGAGACAAGACCTACGGCGGGCGCTCGGAGCTCTCCCGGCGTCTCGGTCTCGAGCGTCCGTTCCTGCACGCCGTCCGGCTCGCGTGGCCGCATCCCGACGACGGCCGGCGGATAGAAGTGGCCGACGAGCTCCCGGCGGACCTCGAGGCGGTGGTAACGGCGGCAGCCGTGGACTACGGGCATCCGCTTCCCGAGCAGCGACGGTAGCGCTCCAGGCGCTCCCCGAAAGCAGCCGCAGCGCCGTGGTGGGTCTTCCGTCCGCCTCCCAGCAGGTTGGTCAGCTGCCACTCGTCGTCGGCCAGGTCGTAGAGCTCTCGGAACCTCGTCTCGCCGGCTTGGTCGTAGTACTCGATGTACTGAGCGACGTCGGTGCGGATCGATGCCCAGCTCGGTGAGACGAACTTCGGATTTCTCTGGTATTCGAGCAGAATCTCAGCGCGGCGCCAGTCCTCGAGCAGCGACCGGCCGTCCAACGGATGGTCGATCTCGTCGAGGAGCCCGGCAGCGTCCATCATCGTGGGAGCGATATCTATGTTCGCGGCCAGTCGATCGTCCGTCGAAGGTTCGATGCGCCCCGGCCACGCCATGTAGAAGGGCACCTCCACGGCCGGCCGCAACGGATGACCCTTGCCCGTCAACCCGTGCTCGCCCCGCAGCAGGCCGTTATCGGAAATGTAGAAGGCAAGCGTGTCGCTCTTCTCGTCACGCTCCTCGAGAGCGCGATCGACGTCCCCTATGACGTCGTCGACGGACATCATCGTCCTGAGCTGGTCGGCTCGAAACCGCGGACGTGTCTGAAAGGAGCGCTTGCTCCCTAGGGGTAACTTGGCCGAGCGGTCCGTAACCTCGAGAGCCGGGTTGGTGGTGGGAGGGGGCACTGGAGCATCCGCGTACTTGGGCTCCGGGATCGCCGGAGCGTGCGGGGCGATCGTAGAGACGATCAAGAGCCAGGGCGTGCCGGCGTCCGTCGTCTCGAGGAACTCCGCTACGTGATCGCGAATGAAGGTGGTCGAGTAGGTGGCCACATCCTGCGTGTCACCGTTGACGTTCCAGGTCCCGCCCTCGAACGGGAACCCCTTGGAAACGACGAAGTAGTCGAAGTCCGGCGGGTCCCTGTCGGAAGGCCACGCATTGAGAAACTTCCCCACGATTCCGGTGCGGTACCCACCCGCGCTCAGGTGGCGTTGAAGGGTTTCGTCGAGATCCAGATTCTCCGCCTCGCGGTTCAGGCGAACCCCGTGGTTGTGCATGTACCGGCCCGAGAGGATCGAGGCGCGCGACGGGCAGCACAGCGGCGTCGTGACGAATCCAGGCTCGAACGATCGACCCGACTCAACGAACCAACTGCGGAGATGGGGCATCACCTCAGTACTGCCCACGGATTCGTCGTCGGTGATGAACAGGATGAGGTTGGGGCGTTCGTCTCGAGAGGCGCCGGTGCAAGCAGCAACGAGAACGCCCAACGAAAGAAGCGCAACACAGGAGGCCGCCGTCGCGTTGTGAAGGAGTCCCCGCACCGACCTTGTCATCCCGGAACGCCGGCGTCCTCCGTTGCCGGCACGGGTTCCGTTTGTTCGCCGCCGGCGCGCGGGTGCTTCTCTTTTCGTGCCCGCCAGAGCGTCGCGCCCCTGCGCCACAGCAGAGAGGCTCCAAGGGCGCCTGCGGGTCCGAGAAAAGGAATCATTCCTATGACGTAACGGTAGTGGAAGGTCGAGAGAACGGCGGGAAACGCAACCAGCGACAGGCCGGTGAAGGTGATGAAGAGACATTCGATGCGGGTATCTCGGTCCTTACTCAGGCCCAGCCCGAAAGTTCCCCCGAGTAGTCCCAGCACGGCCAGGATCGTGCTGATGAATCCTGACTGGTATGCGTAGTGTTGATAGCCGCGTAGGAACGAGCCGATGTTGGGATCGGCTTCGAAGGTCCCCTCGATGCCGTACTCGGCCGGGGGTGACCCGCGTGACTCGCGCAGGGCCGGCGGCATTCCCTTTACTTGCCGAAGGTGCTCGAAGAACTGCCAGCGCGTTACGCGTAGCGACTCCTTGTCTACCGGGGACCGCCACGCGAAGAATTCGGCAAAGTCGGTGACGATCAGGCGGGCGTAGTCGAGAGGTTGATGGCGGATCATCCTCCTCGTGAACGACCCCACGACTGCGCTCTCGTCGATGCCATCCGGGATCTCCAACCTGCTCAACGGAGATCTCTTGTTCCACGGTGGGTAGAGGTCGGCTCGCTCCGAGACGGGCGTGTCGATGCATAGCTGGCGTTCGACCTCGGGCATCGAGACACCTCGACAATCTGCGAAGCGAGAGACCTTCGCCGCATAGAGAACATGATCGTTTCGGTCCGTGAGGCCGAACTCCCCGGTGGCGCCGCGATTCCAGGCGGAATAGGCAGCGAGCGGCACGAGGATGCCCAAGAGGACGGCGCCGAGCCGGGCCCAGCCCGCTTTTCGAGCCAGGAGGTAGAGCACCGCCACGGGGGCGACGGCGAGACCCACGAAGCGCGTCAACGCGCTGAACGAGAACGACGCGCCGGCAAGAGCTGTGGCCCACACGGTTCGGCGAGCGCTCCAGGCGAGGAGCAGGATGCCGCCGGCGATGAAGGTCTGGAACAATGCCTCGGCGAGGATGTGCTGTTCCAGATTGATCTGATAGGCGTCGAGGAGCAGAGGGGTCATGCCGAGTGCGGCAACCACCGGGTGGACGTCGAGCCGCAGCAGCAGCCAATAGAGGCCGGCGGCCATCAACAGGGCGAAGACGTGCTGAAGAGCGGTGACGAGGGCGAGCGAGTCGATCGACAGGACGGATTTTAGAAAGGCCGGATAGAGAGCCGGCCGCAACTGCTTTCGTTCGGCCATCGACGTCACCGTGCGCAGGTAGCCGTTGGAGTCGGCGAGCACGATGATTGCCGGTTGGTACGCAGCCCAGGCCAGCGCGCGCAGAGCTGCGCCCAGGCCGAGCAGGCTCATGAATGCCGCATGTCTCCAGGCGAAGCCGAGAGCCCGCCGTCCTGGGTGACGCGCGGCCGCTTGGTGGTCCACTTCGGAAGTGACTTTGGAAATCGGTCGGGCCCCTTCGGACAAGCGACGGCAGCGAGAGCATAGGCACGACAGGACCGCCCGGCCCGTCATTCGCCCGGCCGCTGGGAGCGGTGACGAGCGTGTGTGCGAAATCCACTGCCAATTCACAGGTTTGGGACCTTGATACCACCAAGCTGGGGGGCCAGGCTGGAAGAAGGGCCCAAGGGAGTGGGAATGAGCGGGAATGGCTTGCGTGCCCTGGGGGCGAGGTCTACTTTAAGTACACCCTTGTAATTCGCGGTCGGACGTGAGGGTCGGGACGGGGGGGTCGGGGCGCGTGCCCGAGGTCGGCCGCTCGGACGGGACGCCGCGTTGGAGACGTGGGACAGCACGTGACTCGGGACAGCACGTCTCGGGAAAGGCGAAGGTGCTGACGTAGTGAGCTTCGTGCATCAGCATGCGCATACGGAGTACTCCATGCTCGACGGAGCCAGCCGTATCTCGGAGATGTTCGAAGCCGTCGCCGCCCTTCTCAGCCCGGACGAAACACTGCTGATCCGCGGGCGTGACACGTACCCTCGCCCAGCGCGCGTTGCGCTCGGGCGAGGTCCGCGTGTCCGGGAACGAGGTGCGTCCCAGCCACCGCCTGGAGGAGGGCGAGACGGTCGAGGGAACCGTTCCCGAGC
>JBOGXB010000118.1:0-3840 GCA_050694215.1 Actinomycetota bacterium | reverse complement strand
TCCAGATCCTGGCTCCCAACCCCGACGAGGCCATGTGGCTCGGGGTACGCGACTGCTCGATGCAGCGGCGGCATCAGAAGCTCGTTGAAGAGACACCGCCCCCTCGCTTCTCGGAGCGCGCATCCGACATGGGCGAGGCGGCGGTTGCGATGTCGAAGACCTCCGGATACGTCAATGCGGGGACGGCCGAGTTCCTCGTCGACGAGGACGGGAGCTTCTTCTTCCTGGAGGTCAACGCTCGCCTCCAGGTCGAGCACACCGTTACGGAGGAGGTGCTCGGGCTCGACCTCGTGGCATGCCAGCTGCAGATCGCAGCCGGAGATCCGCTCGGCTTCGCGCAGGCCGACGTCGAGACCCATCAGAGAGGGCACGCGATCGAATGCCGTATCAATGCGGAGGATCCCGGGCGCGGATTCCTTCCGGCCCCCGGGCTGATAACCCGATACGCGGAGCCGGATGGACTAGGTGTCCGGGTCGACTCCGGCTACGTGCAGGGTGACGCCGTTCCCGAGGTGTATGACTCGCTCATCGCGAAGGTAATCACATGGGGCAACGATCGTGAGGAAGCGCGAACGCGGATGTTGCGCTCCTTGCACGACTTCGACATCGAAGGCGTGCCCACGACGATAGCGGCGCACCTCGTGCTGCTCCAGTCCGAGGAGTTCATGTCCGGCGATCACAACACCCGCACGATCGAGGAAACCGGGATCCTGGATGCTCTTGCCGCTTCCACCCCGACCCAGGAGCCCGCCGATGTTCTGCTTGTCGAAGCTCACGCCGTGAGGTTGTGGAACCCCGCGATGTCCGCTTCGGCTGCGGCGGCCGTGCACGGAGATGTTGGAGAGGGAGATCTCGTCGCGCCCATGCAGGGCACGATCCTGGAGGTGCTTGTGGAGCCCGGGGCCTCTGTGGACCCGGGAGACGCTGTCGTCGTCCTGGAGGCCATGAAGATGGAGACGAGGATCGCGGCCCCCCGCGCGGGGATGATCACGAAGGTGGTCGTCGAGGCGGGTCAGACCGTGGGTTCGGGCCAGCTCCTCGCCGTGATCGAGTGACCGCCGCAACCCTTCTCGGGGCGCTCGCCCAGGTGGCGGTCATCCTCATCGTCGGTTGGGTGACGGGCGATCTGCTCGTTCGGATGGCGGCTCCCAGCGCCTCGACCCCGTCGAGCGATGACGTACGTCCCCGTGCTGCCCCTGGGCCCGGCTTTGACTTTCCGGGGTTGTGGGTCCCGGAGCGCGCGTTGCTCGCCATCGTTGGATTCCTCGGCTGGTGCATCGCGCTGATGATCGGTCACATCGTCACCGGGGGGGCCGTGTTCGGCCTTGCGCCGGTTGCTCCGATCGCGACAGCGTTGCTCGTCGCGACTCTGTTGCGCCGCACGAGATGGGTGCGCCAAGTTCCCTGGCCGAAGCTCGTGGCAGCGGTCTTCGTACTCTTCACTCTCTTCGCGCTGCCCGCGATTGATGGTGGTTCCGGAGTTCGCACCGGTGATCCTCCATGGCATCTGGGATGGACCGAGCAGCTCCTCGCCGGCGAGCCCACACCGAGCGGTCCCGCGCCCAACGCACGCAACAACGCCTATCCATGGGGGTTCCATGCCGTGCTCGCGGCGCTCGTACGTCTCGTTCCGGGAACCACCCCATTGGTCGCTCATGAGGCGCTCCATCTCCTCATCCTTCTGGGCATCCCGCTCGGCGCAGCTTGCCTGGCGCGCAGGCTGCATCCTCGGGCGGGATGGGGCGGAGCAGCCGCGGTCGCCCTCATAGGCGGTTTCGGCTGGATCACGGCGCGCGAGCCGGACTTCGTCACGAGCCCGAGCGAGGCTCGCTACGGAGCCGACCTCGTCGTGGCCTCGCCGAACTCCATGTACGAGCTATTGCCACCAGCGGCTCCGCGTGAGGTGGGCCTCATCGTTCTCGCCGCGGCCGCCACCTTGCTCGTGCTCTCCCTCCGGGCGGAGCAGCGCAGCTTGCGGGTTCTCGCCGGCGTCGTGACGGGGATGGTCGGGCTGATAAGCGTCCCTCTGTTCGTCACCGCGCTGGTTTGGATGGTGGCCGGGTCTCTGACTGCGGATAGAGGGCGGCGATTTCGAAACCTTGGCGAGATCGCGTTACCGGCGGCCATCGTGTTCGCATTGTGGGCCGGTCCCGTCGCGGCCAATTTCATCCAACTCGGCGGGTTCGTAGACATCACTCCCAAACTGGGCATGGAGTGGCCCCTGCCCACCGCGCTGTGGTCATGGGGGCTGCTCCTGCCTCTGGCCGTCGCGGGCTTCCTCGGCGCCATGCGGACACGACATAGCCAGGCTCGAACGATGCTTGCGCTGGCTGCGGGTTCGGCGTTCACTCTCGCCCTGGCCATCGCAAGGGGCACCTTCGAGTGGGATCTCGGAGGCAATACCACCTTGCTGCATCAGGGCCGGGTATGGCCACCTGCTCACCTCCTCGCGGCGGCATTCGCAGGCCTCGGGCTGATATCCGTCTACGAGTGGGTGGCCCGGGGCGCGCCCGGGCTGGCACGCGCCGGACTCGTGGGGGTGCTGGGGATAGGCGCTACGTCGCCGCTGCTCGGATCCGCCCGGCTTGCCGAGATCATCGAGGCGCGCGAGGAGGGTTTCCACTACGCGCGTCCAGAGATCGAAGGAGGCTCATTCGTTCAACGCGCCGCGAACATCCTCACTCCGGACGACGTCGTCCTCGTGGAGGGCTCGAACGATCTCGGTTTCCTCCTCTTCCAGTTCTCCGGCGTGAAGCTCGCCGCGCACGACGATTCCCGACTCCAGCACAACGATCTCCGCATCCGATACCGAGAGCTGGCCGAGTCATGGGACCGCCGGATGGAGCGAGGCGGCTTCGAGGCCGATTACCGCGTCGAACCAGTCGCGTCAGAGGCCCCCGACGAGGCCATCGTTGTTGGTGACTACGGAGGAGAGACGTGGGCACTTCTCGGACGGAGCGAGTAACAATCCGGGACTCCTCGAGATCAGCGACCGGCGGAGAGTCCCTCCTTGTCCAGCAGCGCTCCGAGGGGGCCGTTCGCCAGCCCATATCGGTCGACGATCTCCTGCGCACCTTCGAGCTGCCCCGCTCCGATACGGCAGCGCGCCTCCTCGTAGGGCAGCTCCAAGGAGGCGTATAGCTCCGCGGCTCGCGCATGTCCTGTGACGCCGATCCGAATCTGAAGCTTCGAAGGGAGGGAGCGGGACCTTTCCTCGAGAATCTCCCGCATTGCCAGCGCGGAGTGCACGGCTCGCTCCGGGTCGTCTTCGTGTGCAACCGGAGCGCCGAAGATCGCCACGACCGCGTCGCCGATGAACTTCTCGACCACGCCATCGCGCTCTTCGATGGTCGCCGTCAGCTCCTTGAACGTCTCGTTCATGAGCGTGCGCAGCTCCTCGGGATCCATGTGCTCGGCGAGGGTCGAGAACCCAACGAGGTCGGCGAAGAGGACCGTGACGCGCCTGCGTTCGCTCGGCATGGGGCGCTCCCCGGGCGAGGGAGGAGCCTCGGCATCGAGCGGATGGCCGCATTCACCACAGAACCTGAACCCAGGCTGCGCGGGTGCCCCGCAGTTGGGGCAGCTCAGAGTCAGCTCGGTCCCGCAGGAGCCGCAGAACTTGAAGCCTTCAGGGTTCTCGAACCCGCACTCGGGGCAGCGCATGCAGCTACTCAACCACGGCTGGGGTGTCTGCGTACCAGGTGCCATGGCGGGGGGCCTGTGGCTGGCTAGCTGATCAGGGCGCGCGCAATCACCATCCGTTGGATCTCCGACGTGCCCTCGAAGATCGTGTAGATCTTCGAGTCCCGATACCACTTCTCGACCGGGAAGTCCTTTATG
>JBOGXB010000117.1:0-4191 GCA_050694215.1 Actinomycetota bacterium | reverse complement strand
ATCCTCGGGATGGTCAAGCCGAAGAAGGGCGAGGTCTACTTCGACGGCGAGCGGATCGACGGACAACCCACGCAGACGATCGTGGCCAAGGGCATCACGATGGTCCCCGAGGGTCGCCGACTGTTCGGAAAGATGACCGTGCGCGAGAACCTGTCGATCGGCGCGCAGCTACGCTCCGATGATGAGGGGATCCGTCAGGACCTGGACCGGGTGTTGACTCTGTTCCCGCGCCTGAGCGAACGGCTCCAGCAGAAGGCGGGATCGCTATCCGGTGGCGAGCAGCAGATGCTGGCGATGGGCCGGGCGCTCATGGCTCACCCGAAGGTGCTGCTCATGGACGAGCCCTCGATGGGTCTCGCCCCCGTTCTGGTCGAGCAGGTGTTCGACATAATCAAGGAGATCAACGGACTGGGTACGACGATCTTCCTGGTCGAGCAGAATGCCTCGATGGCGCTGGAGATCGCGAACCGCGGCTATGTCCTCCAGACCGGAGAGATCGTGCTTGCGGACACGGCGAAGAACCTGCTCGACAGCAAAGAGGTTCAGGAAGCGTATCTCGGGGGGCACTAAGTACTATCGGGGTAGTTCGCACTAGACTCCGGGGCGCAGAGATTCGACGGGATCGGGGAGGACGGGATGAGTCTTTCGAATGACAGGCGGTGGCTCCGAGTTGTCGCCGTGGTGGCCATGGCCGTGCTCATGTTCGCCGCATGCGGCGAAGACGAGGAGGAGGCGCCCACTGACGGGGCGGGGGACCAAGCCCCCCAGTTCGAGACCCTCGAGGAAGGCTTGCTTCAGATCGGCTCGTGTCTCGACTACAAGCCGTTCGAGTTCGTCAAGGGCGGCGACGAGAAGGGCTTTGACGTCGACCTGGCCGAGGAGATCGCGTCGCGACTCGGTCTCGAGGTGGAGTGGATCACGGCGAACTTCGACACGATCTTCACGGCTGTGGCCGCGGGCCAGTTCGACATGGTTGCGGCCGCGTCGACGATCACGGAGGAGCGCCTTGCAACCGTCGACTTCTCTGATCCGTACTTCAACGCCCGGCAGGGGTTCTCGGTCAACACCAACGAGACCCCGGACATCAAGTCGACCGACGATCTGCAGGAGGGCGACGTGGTGGGGGTTCAGAAGGGCACGACCGGCAAGGACTGGGCCGACGAGAACCTCGGTACCGCGGGGATCGAGATCAAGACCTTCGACACGGCCCCCGATGCCTTCACCGATCTCGAGGCCGGCAACGTCGTCGGCGTCGTGAACGACGAGGGGTCGTCCCTCGCCGAGGTCGCCGAGCGGCCAGGACTCGAGGTGGTCGAGGCGATCGACACGGACGAGCACTATGGTTTCGCCTTCGCGAAGGAGAATCCCGAGCTGACCGCCGCCGTGAACGAGACCCTGGTCGAGATTATCTCCGACGGCACCTACGAGCAGATCTTCAAGGAGTGGTTCCCCGACCTACCGGTGCCCGAGGAGTATGCGGCCTCCTAAGCCATTGGGCGGTTGACTTAACGGTCCTCGTGGGTGACCCCGGCCCCCAAGGTTGGTGAAGTGTTGGGGATGTCTGAACAGGGACAAGCGAGCCGGCCCCCTGATCCCAGAGGCGGGACCGCGCCCCTGCCCGCGTCTATCTTCGCAGTCGGGATCAGCGCGCTCCTGATCGTGATCGCCGGCGTCGGGGTCGCCCAGTACGTCTACCACTCGGGGGACAGCGAGATCTCGCAAGAGTGCCGGCAACGGCTGACCATCAGGCTCCCCGAGGAAGATCCTCGTCTCGCAGAGGGTGGCGAGAGCGTGTGCCACACCGTAGACGCGCTCAAGTCGGACATGCAGGCGGGACTGCTCGTTACGGGGATCGTCGTTGGCGTGGCAGCCGCCGGAGCGGGATTCGGGCTCTACCAGCGCATGCCGACCAGACGACAGCGTAACCACTCGATCGCGGGCGCGGTGCTGGGCATACAGGCCGCGCTGCTCGCGGTGCTCCTCCTGTGGTTCCGATCGGGCGACGTCTTGATCTTCGCTCGCAACTTCTTCAACTTCACGTTCCTCGAGGGATCGATGGACGGGTTCATCAGGGGAGCGAAGAACACACTGATCATCGCCTTCGCGGGAGAGGTCCTGGGCATAGTCATCGGCCTCTCACTCGCGCTGCTCACCATCTCCAGGCACAGAGTGGCGCGCGCTCCGGCGATCGGTTACATCAACTTCTTCCGGGGAACGCCTCTGATCTGGCAACTCGCGTTCTTCAGCGCGGTATTCCTTCTCGGCTTCCAGTGGCGCGACGCTGTTTTCCAACAGGCGATCATCATCTTTGGTCTGAACATGGGCGCGTACTCGGCCGAGGTGTTCCGCGCAGGGATCCAGTCCGTCGAGAAGGGTCAAACCGAAGCCGCACGCTCGCTCGGCATGACCTACCTGCAGTCCATGGGCTACGTGATCGTGCCCCAGGCGGTGCGGCGGGTGATACCTCCTCTGATGAACGAGTTCGTGATCCTGATCAAGGACACCTCGCTCATCACCGTGCTCGGGCTCACCGCCGACCAATACGACATCTTCACGTTCTCTCGGTCGTTCTTCTCCGACTCGCGCAACGCGACGATCTTCCTGGGGACGGCGGCCGCCTACCTCGTGGTGACGCTGCCACTCATCAAACTCGTCAACACCGTCGAGAAGCGGCTCCGCAGCGGACTGGTTGGTGTGGCGGGATGAACGATGACGGTTCCCTCGTCCGGCTCGAGGGCATCCACAAGTGGTTCGGGACCAACCACGTGCTGAGAGGCATCGACTTCTCGGTCTTCCAGGAAGCCGTGGTCGTGATCATCGGTCCGTCCGGCTCGGGGAAGTCGACCCTCCTCCGCACCATCAACATACTCGAGGAGCCCACTCAGGGCAGGGTCTTCTTCGACGGACGGGAGATCACCGACATCCGCACGAACGTGAACGAGGTCCGGACCCACATCGGGATCGTCTTCCAAGCGTTCAACCTGTTCCCGCACAGGACCGCCAAGCAGAACATCACGCTCGCCTTGCGCAAGGTGTTGAAGATGGACGAGGGGGAAGCGTCCGAGCGCGCGGACCAAGAGCTGGAGCACGTCGGTATAGAGGAGAAGGCGGACGCATATCCCTCGCAGTTGTCCGGCGGCCAGCAGCAACGCGTCGCGATCGCGCGCGCGCTTGCGATGCGCCCCAAGCTGATGCTCTTCGACGAGGTCACCTCGGCTCTCGATCCCGAGCTGATCAAAGAGGTACTCGACACGATGAAGCGCCTCGCGGACGAAGGGATGACCATGGTGGTCGTTACGCACGAGATGGGTTTCGCGCGCGAGGTTGGGACGCGGCTCCTGTTCATGGACGGGGGGAGGATCATCGAGGACGGCGAGCCGGAGGAAGTCTTTGACCATCCTCGGGACGAGCGCCTCAGGTCATTCCTCGCGCATGTCCTGTAGTCGGGCGCTGGCGGCGGTCGCCGCGCTAGGAATCTTGATCGCGTGCTCGTCGGACGATGGGGAGAGAAGAGCGCTTCCCCAGGCGACCACGGGCCCCTACGTGTCGGTCGCCGTGGACAACCACTTCCACGACGTCCATCCCGACACCGCTCCGGACATCCAGGCCGATCGCCCCTTCGTGATCAAGAACGAAGGCCGGAACCTCCACAACTTCACCGTGGTTGGCACGTCGGTGAGCAGGGACATCAAGCCCGGGGCGCAGATCGGCTTCGACCCGATCGGCGACGCGTTCCCCCCGGGCACGTACGAGATCGTCTGCCGCTATCACGGTGAGCAGGGCATGACCGGCAAGTTCACGGTGGTGGAGAGCGGATAGCATCCCGCGCCATGAGCGAACTGACGGTCGAGAAGCTCGGAGACACGCCGATCGACGACGTGCTCGCGATCATGGACGCAGAGCCGCCTTCCTACCGCGACCTCTATTACAGGTGGGAGCGTCAGCAATGGGAGGCGACCGCGATCGACCTCTCCGAGGACCGGAGGCAGTGGACCGAGGAGCTCGACGAGGGCCTCAAGCGCTCGCTGCTTTGGGGCCTGGCGTCGTTCTACGTCGGCGAGCAGCAGGTGACCGAGACGCTCGTCCCCTTTGTCGACGCGGCCCCCAGCGAGGAGCAACAGGTCTTCCTCTCCACCCAGCTCGTCGACGAGGCGCGCCACACGGTGTTCTTCGACCGTTTCTACGCGGAGG
>JBOGXB010000116.1:0-4234 GCA_050694215.1 Actinomycetota bacterium | reverse complement strand
ACGAAGCCGAGGTGCGCGACGGACGAATAGGCAATCAGCCGCTTGAGGTCCTTCTGCATCATTGCGACGAGCGCGCCGTAGATGATTCCCGTCACGGCGAGCGCGATCACGAACGGTACTAGCTCGCGTGCCGCGTCCGGAAACAGCGGGATGCCGAAACGGATCAGCCCGTAAGCACCCATTTTCAGAAGAATTCCCGCAAGCATCACCGACCCTGCAGTCGGAGCCTCCGTATGGGCATCGGGCAGCCACGTGTGGAGCGGCACCAACGGCACCTTCACAGCGAAGGAGGCGAAGAAGGCCAAGAACAACCATCGCTGCGTTTCGAGATCGAGCGAGATCCCGAGTAGCTCGCGATAATCGAACGTGGGCGAGCCCGGAACGGCGAAATACAGGAACAGGATCGCGACGAGCATAAGCAGCGAGCCGACCAGCGTGAAGAGGACGAACTTCATCGCCGCATAGATCCGGCGGCCGTAGCCCCATATCCCGATAAGGAAGTACATCGGGATGAGTGATGCCTCCCAGAACAGATAGAAGAGGAACAGGTCGAGGCTCGAGAACACCCCCAGCATGCCGGTCTCGAGTGCGAGCAGGAACAGGAAGTACGGTTTGACGCGCGTCTCGATCGTCCACGATGCAAGGACTCCGAGCGGCATCAGGAACGCGGTGAGAAGCACCAGCCACAGGCTGATGCCGTCGATCCCGGTCGTGTATCCGACGCCCCACTCCGGGATCCAGTCGAGCTCGCTCCCGAGCTGAAACCCCGCCTCTCCGGACTCGAAGTTGAGCAGGACGCCGAGCGACAAAAGGAACGTGACCGTCGTGGTCGCCAACGCTCCGAGGCGCAGCCACTCGTCTCGCTCCCTCGGAATGAACCCCAAGACGACCGCTCCGACGAGCGGCGAGAAGATGACGACGTCCAGCAGATAATCCATCAGTGGGCCACTAGAACGCGACTCGGATCAGGAGGACTGAGAAGATCACGACGACACCGACGAGGAAGATCGCCGCGTAGCTGCGTACGTAACCGGACTGGAGACCTCGCAGGACTTCAGCCGAGCGCGCGACCAGACGGCCGCTGCCGGTGACGAGCCCATCGACGTATCTCGCGTCGAAGACGTCGGTCAAATAGGTCGCGAAGCCCTTACCGGGGAGCACGATCCCGCGTCCATAGATCTCGTCGACGTAGAACTTGTTCTGAACCGCGCCGACCAAACCCGGGACGCGCGCCTGGAGCCTGCGACGTCTCAGGCCCCCGGCCCTGGTCAGGTACAGACTCCTGGCAACGGCGATCCCCCCGGTGGCGACCAGCAACGCGACACCTGCAAGCAGCCAAGGCGTGAAGCCGGCCGGCACTCGAGACTCGCCTACGACGGGTTCGAGGAGATGCTCGAGCGTGAGCGCCCCGGGGAGGTTGATCACTCCACCGACCACCGACAGCAGACCGAGTGGCACCAGGGCAGCCGCCATGGCCGGGGGTGCGTCGTGGACGTGGGCTCCCTCAGGTGCTTTGAAGCGACCCTCGAACACCCGGAAGTAGAGGCGGGACATGTAGAACGCGGTGAGGAACGCCGTGGCGGCGCCGATACTCCACAGCGCGTATTCACCCTGCGCCCACGCCGAGGCAAGGACCGCGTCCTTGCTGAAGAAGCCCGAGAGCGGGATCAACCCGCAGATCGCCAGCCATCCGGCCATGAAGGTCCAGCCGACTACGGGCATCCTCCGCCGCAGCCCGCCCATGTTCCGCATGTCGGTCTCGTTATTCAGCGCATGCATCACCGCACCGGCCCCGAGGAACATCAGCGCCTTGAAGAACGAGTGCGTCACCAGATGGAAGATCCCTACCGAGTACGCGCCGACGCCGTGGGCCAGGAACATGTAACCGAGCTGAGAGATCGTCGAGTAGGCGAGCACGCGCTTGATGTCGTACTCGGCCGTCGCAATCAGTGCGGCCCACAGGGCGGTGATCGCGCCGACGTAGCCGACAACGGTGAGAGCCGCACCGCCGGATGCCTCGAACACAGGACTCAGACGCGCCACCATGTAGACGCCGGCCGTCACCATCGTGGCCGCATGGATGAGAGCCGAAACAGGAGTCGGCCCCTCCATCGCATCGGGGAGCCATACATACAGTGGTATCTGCGCGCTCTTCCCCGTCGCGCCGCCGAACAGGAGTAACGAGATGATCGTTGCCGTTCCCGCCGTCATCGCACCTGCTTCCTCGTTGATCCGTCCCAGGGTCAGTGACCCGACGGTGCTGGACAGCAAGAAGATGCCGATCAGGAATGAGAAATCGCCGATCCTGTTGACGATGAAGGCTTTCTTCGCAGCGTGATGTGCCGCCGGCCTCTCGAACCAAAAGCCGATCAAGAGGTATGAGCACAGCCCCACGGCTTCCCATCCCACGTACAGCAGCAAAGCGTTGTCGGCGAGGACGAGGAGCAGCATCGACGCTGCAAAGAGGTTGAGGTATGCGAAATAGCGGGAGTAGCGTGGGTCGCCCGCCATATAACCGATCGAGTAGATGTGGATGAGCGTGCCCACGCCGGTGACTACCAGCACCATGACGATCGAGAGCTGATCGACGAGGAGGTCAATCCCCACGCTGAAACCGCCGGCCGAGATCCAGTCGAGCACGTGCACGGTGCCCGAGCGAAGGTTCTGCTCCTCGCCGGCTCCCGAAGTGCCGAGTAGCTCGAAGAACGTCACGACTCCGAGGATGAAGGCCACACCAATCGCCGCGGACGCCACGATTCCCGCCCGCCGGCCGATGATCCTTCCGAAGAACAGCAAGACGAGGGAGCCCATAAGGGGAACGGCGATGATCCACGCGGCCAGGCCGGGAGTGAAGACCGCCGTCGTTGAGGCGAGGGGCATTGGTCAGCGCCTCAGAAGGCTGACGTCGTCAACGTTCGCCGATGCGCGGTACCGGAAAATCAGGGTGATGATCGCCAACCCGACTACAACCTCGGCTGCCGCGACGACGAGGACGAAGAACACCAGTACCTGTCCGTCCACGCCTCCGTGCATACGAGAGAACGTCACGAATGCGAGGTTTACCGCGTTGAGCATCAGTTCGATGAACATGAAGATCACGATCGCATTACGGCGCACGAGCGCCCCGATGACACCGACGGTGAACATGAGCCCGGCGAGAGCCAGGTAGTACTCGGGGGCAACGCTCACGCGGCCTGTCCCTCACGTTCTGTCGCGGGTGCACCGACGACATCTCCCAGCGCGCCGATGCGGCGTGCGAGGATCATCACGCCGACGATGGCGACGACCAGCAGGATCGATGTCGCCTCGAACGGAAGCAGATAGCGGCTGAACAGGGCGCGCGCCAGCGCCTTCACGTTGCCGGGGTCCTCGTTGAGCGCGGTCAATGTCCCTGCTCCGTCACTGCCACCGGCGACGAGGTTCACACCCTGGAAAGCGATGTAGAGGATCTCCGCCGCGAGCAGTGCGCCGAGACCTACGGCCAGCCCTCTCTGCGCGGGAAGCGGCTCGATCAGTGCCTCTCGGCGGTCGACGCCGAGAAGCATGATTACGAAGAGGAACAACACCATGATGGCACCTGCGTAGACGATTATCTGAACGGCCGCGACGAAGAATGCGCCCTGCAGCAGGAATGCAAGGGCGAGGGCCACCTGCGTCGCAACAAGGAAGAGCGCGACGTGCACCGCGTTCGGAGCGAACAGCATCGCAAGCGACGCACCAAGGGCCATCACGAACATCACCCCGAACACGAGGATCTCGAGGATCAAGCTTCCTGCTCCTCCTCTCGGGTCATGAGGTTGCGGTCGGCCGGGATCTCCTTCTTGGTCTTCCAATGGCGCACTATCGGTGCGTCGACAATCAGTTGATCTTTCGTGTAGATGAGCTCGTCACGCGTCGAACCGGAGATCTCGTACTCCGTCGTCATCAACAGAGCCTCCGTGGGGCATGCCTCCACACAGAGCCCACAGAAGATGCAACGGAGGTAGTTGATCTGGTAGATCTGCGCGTAACGTTCACCCGGTGAGAAACGAGCCTCGGGTGTGTTCTCGGCCCCCACGACGTAAATTGCATCCGCGGGGCACGCTCCCGCACAGAGCTCGCAGCCGATGCACTTCTCGAGCCCATCCGGATGACGGTCGAGTATGTGCCGTCCTTTGAAACGGGGGAAGGGCCGGCGGCGCACCTCCGGATACGAGATCGTGTCCTTGCGCTTGAATACGTTGCCGATGACGAC
>JBOGXB010000115.1:0-4307 GCA_050694215.1 Actinomycetota bacterium | reverse complement strand
ATGTAGCCGTGGTTCAGTCGAAGTCCGGTGACCATCTCGTAGAAGTCGAGGATCACCTCGCGCTCGCGGAAGCCGTAGAACATCGCCGACATCGCGCCCATGTCGAGGCCCTGGGTGCCGAACCACACCAGGTGTGAGGACAGCCGGTTCATCTCGGCAAGCAACGTGCGGATGTAGCGGCCGCGGGAAGGAACCTCGATGTCGAGCAACTTCTCGACTGCGAGGGAATAAGCCTGCTCGTTGAAGAGAGATGCGAGGTAGTCCATCCGCGTCACGATCGTCACAACGCCGCGCCAGTTCTGGTCTTCGCACTCCTTCTCCATGCCGGTGTGGAGGTATCCGATGATCGGTTGGCACTTGACGACTCTTTCGCCGTCTAGCTCCAGCAACAGACGGAGCACACCGTGGGTCGACGGATGCACCGGGCCCATGTTGATGACCATTCGCTCCTGGGTGGGGTCGTACTGCTCGACGAACGCCCCATGTCCTCGCTCCTCGAAGCCCGAGACGACGCGTTCTGCCGGCAGAGCCATCAGCCACTCGTCCTCTCGTTCAACGACTCGCGCGCGTCCTTGCCCGTCTGGCCCTGGCCGAGCGCGTCGACTTCCGTGCGCGCGTCCGCACCGCTGGGCCCCTGGCCCGGGGAATGGATCTGGAGGAACGGCTGGGGAACGAACTCGACGTCCACCTTGCCGGTGCCGTAGTCCTTGCGCAGAGGGTGTCCCTCCCATTCGTCCGGCATCAGGATCCGGGTGAGGTTGGGGTGACCGTCGAAGACGATTCCGAACATGTCGTAGGCCTCGCGCTCCATGAAGTCGGCGGTGGGCCATATCTCGACCACCGATGGGAGCGTGGGGGGTTCCCCCTCGGCCTCCACGTGGACCGTCCGACGATCCTTCGCGTTGTAATCGATGAGCTGTACGACGATCTCGAAGCGCGGCTCGCTCCGAGGCAGACCCAGGCGATCCACGCCGCACAGGTCCATCGCCGCCCACCCCTCGCTCTTCAACGAGCGGGCGCGCTCGAGCCATTCGCTCGCCGCCAGCCATTCGGTCTCGGCCACTTAGCCGGCTGCCTCCGTCCGGCCTGCGGTGTAGTCGCCGCGCTTGATGCGCTCGTGGAGCAGCATGATCCCGTCGATGAGCATCTCGGGGCGCGGAGGACAGCCGGGCACGTAGATGTCTACCGGGACGATCTGATCCACGCCCTGCACCAGCGCATAGTTATTGAACACCCCACCGGTCGACGCGCAGGCGCCCATCGAGATGACCCACTTTGGCTCGGTCATCTGATCGTAGATGTGGCGCAGGATGGGCGCCATCTTTTGAGAGACTCGTCCTGCGACGATCATCAGATCGGATTGACGCGGAGATGCGCTGAATCGCTCCATACCGAAGCGCGCGAGATCGTGACGAGGCATGGTCGTCGCCATCATCTCGATCGCGCAGCAAGCGAGGCCGAATGTCGCGGGCCACAGGGAAGAGCGGCGACCCCAGTTGACCAGCTTGTCGAGTTGGGCAGTGATGAAGTTCGCTCCGACGACGTCGCTCACTCCGCCCATTCAAGGCCTCCTTGCTTCCACACGTATGCGTAAGCGGCGAACAGGATGGCGATGAAGATTCCCATCTCGACGAGCCCGAAGAACTTCAGCTCCTCGTACGCGACGGCCCAGGGATAGAGGAACACCGTCTCGATGTCGAAGATGATGAACAGCATCGCGACGAGATAGAACTTCACCGGGAATCGCTCGCGCTCGGGCCTCTCTTCGGGAACGATGCCGCACTCGTACGGGAGCATCTTCGCCGCGATCCACTTGCGCGGTGACAGCTTGGAGGCCGCTATCAGGGAGGCGACCCCGAAGATCGTCGACAGGATGACGAGAAACAGGATCGGCAGATACGCGGGCAGGGTCACGGCGACCGCTTTTCCGGTAGCTCAGCTACAAACGTCGTGCGGCTCCCGACATCAAAACGGCTCATGGCTTCACCTTCGCAAGCCATTTCAGCGCCTTGAGCCCCTTCTGCTCCGCGTTGTGCGCGCGCGAATCCTCGAGGTTGGCGAGCAACGTGAGGGCGAAGCTCATCACCGTCTGCGAGCGCATTCCGAGTGACACGAGCTTCTCCATCAAGACCGGATGGCCGATCAGCTTCACGAAACGGCGCCCCAATCGGTAGTACGGCCCATAAGTCTCCTGAAGCTGGGCGGTGTAGCCATCGAGGGTGGGCGAGCTTCCCCCGCGCAGCGCGTCGTCAATGTGGTGCGCGCCGATGCGTCCTGTCTCGTACGCGTAGGCGATGCCCTCGCCGTTGCAGGGATTGATCATCCCGGCGGCATCGCCGACGACGATGAAACCTGGTCCGCTCGGAGGCCACACGCTCTGCCCCATGAACAGACGACCTGCTTGAGGCTTCGAGCACACCGTTGTCTGATTGACCTCCCACTCGTCCGGCAACTGTGCGATGAAGTTGTCCTGCAGATCACGAAGATTGACGTCACGCCAGCCTTTGAACGTGGACAGAAGCCCCACGCCGGCGTTGACGGTTCCGTCGCCAACGGGAAAGACCCAGCCGTAGCCGGGGAGCGCATCAGGGCCGGACCGAACCTCCAGGTAGGCCTCGAACCAGCCCGAGTGTTGCATCGGCGAGTTGAAGTACTGGCGGACCGCGAAGCCCATCGGGTAGTCGACCTTGCGCACGCGGCCGAGCGCTCCCGTGAACTTCGTTGCAGCGCCTTCGGCACAGATCGTCCACGCGGCGCGGACCTCTTCCTCCTCACCATTCCGCTTGGCGACGAGCCCCGACATCACGCCCCCGTCGAAGATGGGGCGGAGCGCTTGAGTCCCGTACAGCACCTTCGCGCCAACCAGCTCCGCATTGTCGAGAACGATCTTGTCGAGATCCCGGCGAGGCTTGACCACGCCGTAATCGCTCCAATCCCCGAGTTGAGGGAAGGGCAGCTCCAACTGTCTTCCGGCGGCATGGACGCGGAGACCTCGGACGCGTTCCCAGCTGTCCAACTCGTCGCGCAGGCCCATCTCCTCGAGCACCTTTACCGCGCGCGGCGTGAGCCCGTCCCCGCACGTCTTCTCGCGCGGGAACGTCTTCTTCTCGCACACGAGAACGGAATGGCCCCGGGTGGCCAGA
The DNA here is from genome assembly GCA_050694215.1 of Actinomycetota bacterium. Classification (GTDB taxonomy): domain Bacteria; phylum Actinomycetota; class CADDZG01; order CADDZG01; family WHSQ01; genus JBOGXB01. The sequence continues at coordinate 1,164 of JBOGXB010000115.1, read as the reverse complement.
TAGTGTGCGGCGGCAGCGCCTGAAGGTCCTCCACCCACGATCGCCACGTCGACTTCGGTGGGCACCGGCGGTCCCTCTCCTCGTCTTGTCGAGACGGCTGTCTTCTCCCCGCCCGCGGGCCCGGAACGACGCTCGATCCAGGCCTTCGGGTCCTTGTGAAAATCTTCACAAGGTAGCCGACAGAGCCTACTACTCAGGCCCTCCCCCCGCGATTGGGACTACAAAGATTCCAGAGCCGAGAGCGACGACTCACAACGGTTTGGAGGATCGGACCGCAGGGGACTCGCGGTCGCCGCACCTCGAGGGCTTTGTTCAGCCAAGCGAGACGCGGGAAACCGGCGGCGAGGAGGGCGCTGCCCGGAGCGATGCCTCAAAACGGTTTGGAGGAGCGGAGCGGCAGTGACCCCGCAGCCGCCGCACCCGATGGCCTTTGTCAGCCGACCGTGACGTCCCCATTCATGGAGGGGTGGACGTCGCACTGGAAGTAGTACTCGCCTGCCTCGAGGGGAGGGATCGGATAGGTGGTCTCCTGGCCGCCGGGGATGATCGGTCCCTCGAAGAGGTTCTCCTCTGCGTCTGGCGTCTCGTAGATCGAGATGTTGTGCTGCGTCGAGCCCGCGTCGTCGTTCACGAACGTCAGCTCGGCTTCCTCGTTTGCAGGAAGCTCGATCGAGTCGGTGTCGAACTGAACGTTCTGCGCGGTGACGGTGAGGCCACCACCACCGCCCTGCTCCTGCGGTTCTCCTCCACCGCCTGCATCGCCCGCCAGCTCCTCGCGTTGACCCAAGAGGAACGCGATCGCGAGCAGGGGGATGAGCAAGTAGACGAGCAGTAGCGCCGGAGAGGTTCGGTTGCGGCTCGCCTCGTACGCCGTTGCGGCGGGAACTCCGGTCGCGATGAGCTCGTCGATCATCTTGCGCCGCTGGTAGACCGCCTCCTGCGCAGTGAACTGGGTCTCCGTCGAGACTGAGTCCTCGGGGCGCACCCGGCTCCCGCCGGGCGTCCCATGGCTCACTCCCACGGGCCGCTGCTCCGGGGGCAGCTGGGTCGCCGTGGCTGCTGCTGCCGGTGCTTGCGCGGGTGCGGCCGCTGCCGGTGCTTCCGCGGGTGCGGCCGCTGCCGGTGCTTCCGCGGGTGCGGTTGCTGCCGGTGCTTCCGCGGGTG
>JBOGXB010000114.1:0-4381 GCA_050694215.1 Actinomycetota bacterium | reverse complement strand
CGCTGGCCGATGGGGAGAGGCACGATGCACTGTTCACCGAGCTCGTGGGGCTTGAAGCGCAGCGACGAGATCTGCTACGCAGTGTCGATGGGACCGAATAGATGACCCCACAGCAGGATCCCTCCGATCTGAGCGCGCAGAGCGAAGAGCGGGGCGGCACCGTGACACAGCTCTCTCCGGCTCAAGCCGAGGTAGCGAGCATCATCCGAGCCGCAAAGGCGGAAGGTTCTATCACCGCCGCGGACCTTGCGGAAAAGCTGAGCACGCTGGACCTGACTCCCGACGAGACCGACCAGGTGTATCAGCGTCTGGTCGGGCTGGGCATAGACATCGTCGAAGACGAGGCGATCACCGAAGAGGCCAAGGCCGAGGAGGCAGTGGTCGAAGCGCCGGACGTCGACGAAGACCGCGTTCGAGCCCGCAAGGAGGCCGATGAGGCACTCAAAGCTCCGACGAACGATCCGGTGCGCATGTATCTAAAGGAGATCGGCCGGGTCGCGCTGCTTACTGCGCAACAGGAAGTTGAGCTCGCACAGCGCATCGAGTCGGGTCTGATCGCTGAGGGGCAGCTCGACCAAGAAGGGAAGCTGTCGCAGACCAAGGAAGACGACCTCCGGTGGCAACGGCGCGACGGCGCCATGGCCAAGAGGCACCTCGTCGAGGCGAACCTTCGCCTCGTCGTCTCGATCGCCAAGCGGTACGTGGGCAGGGGTATGGCGTTCCTCGACCTTATTCAGGAGGGGAACCTCGGGCTCATCCGCGCGGTCGAGAAGTTCGACTACGAGAAGGGGTTCAAGTTCTCGACCTATGCCACGTGGTGGATCCGACAGGCGATAACGCGAGCGATCGCGGATCAGGCTCGGACGATCCGTATCCCTGTTCACATGGTTGAGACGATCAACAAGCTCGTGCGGATTCAGAGGCAACTGCTGCAGGACCTCGGTCGAGAACCGACGGCGGACGAGATCGCCGAGCAGATGGAGCTCACGTCTGAGAAGGTGCGCGAGATCCAGAAGATCAGCCAGGAACCGGTTTCGCTCGAGACCCCCGTGGGCGAGGAGGAGGACTCCAACCTCGGCGACTTCATCGAGGATGCGGAGGCTCCCGTCCCACTGGAACGGGCGTCATTCCGGTTGCTGCAGGAGCAACTCGAGTCGGTTCTGCACACGCTGTCCGGGCGGGAGAAGGAAGTAATCAGGCTTCGCTTCGGCCTGGTCGACGGCCAGCCGCGCACCCTCGAGGACGTCGGCAAGAAGTTCGGTGTGACGCGCGAGCGGATTCGGCAGATCGAATCGAAGACCTTATCGAAGCTGCGTCATCCGTCGCGCAGCCAGAAGCTACGCGACTACCTCGAATAACTGGGGACGGCCGGTGTCAGTGCGCGGGCGGCGGCGCTACCGATAACCCGCTCTGCTGTCCGTCGGTGCCCGGCTTTCTCTCTTTGACCGCGCTCGAGACCTTGGACACGCCCTCACTGGCTTTGTCCCTTGCTTGCCCGAAGCCGGTGCCCGCAGCGTCCTTGACCTTGCCGGTGGCGCGCTGGAACGCGGGGGAGGCTAGAAGGTTCTCGTAGAGACGCCGCAGTTGCTCGTAGCGCTCCCTCCCTGCCTTGGCGCCGAGCACGTAGCCTGCCCCGAGACCTACGAAGAATCCAAGCCTTCCGCGCATCGCGGTACCTCCTCGCCCTGGTCGAATGGTCACTCATCGTATGCCCGGGTGCGTGCTGCTCCAATCGACTAGGGCGCGCTTAGGATGTTGCCGGCTCCCGAGATCCACTCGTCGGTCGATGCGGGCGCGCTTTTTTCCGGGGTAGCTCAACCGGCAGAGCATCCGGCTGTTAACCGGAGGGTTGCGGGTTCGAGTCCCGCCCCCGGAGCTCGCTGAGGCCCAGGCAGATGCCTGGGCCTTTTCTTTGCCGAGATGGCAAATATCGGGCAAAGCGGCCAAGACCATCGAATCCCGAAAAAGGGGTTGACTCGGACCGGCCTTCGATGGCACTCTCGTTGAGTTTGTTAACTCTTGTTAGATATTGGTATGAGGGAGCCGGATGGGGCAAGAGCTAAGGGATGTCGATATCGTCAAGCTTTGGGCCCGTTGGTGTGAATCACGCGACGGAGAGGTGCGGGAGGCGCTCATAAGGCACTATCTCCCCACCGTCGAGTTCCTCTCCGCCCGCGTCTCCCGCCACGTGCCGGAGTCGTATCGCCAGGACCTCTACAGCTTCGGGCTCATCGGGCTCATGGACGCGGTGGACAAGTTCCGACCGGAGCTCGGGAACCGATTCGAGACCTATGGGTCGCGCCGGATCAGGGGAGCGATGAGCGACGGCATCCGCAGCCTGAGCTGGCTCCCACGGCGAGCGGGGCAGGCGGCGAGTCGCATCATCGAGAAGATCGTCCCGGTCGACTTCCAGACGGCGCAGACCGCATTGGGAACTCGTCTCGAGGAAACTCTTCCGGACTCGGATACGACCGAATGGGATGAGATCGAGCTTGCGTCCGACCACGCGGAGGTCGCAGAGGCACTCGACGCGTTGCCCGAGCGCGAGCGATTCGTGATTGCAGAGCTCTACTACAGTCACCGAACGCTTGCCGACATAGGAAATGAGATGGGTGTCACGGAGTCGCGCGTGTGCCAGCTGCATCGGCGCGCGCTGCGAATGCTCGAGACGATCCTTCTCGAGCGTCGCGCGCTCGAGGCGCCGGCTTAGGAGATCCTGAGCGGCCAGCCGACCCAGTCGTCTCAGTCGTAACATCTGGTTCATTTAGTGTGCCCGCATGGAATTCAGACGGCTCGGAGGATCGGGCACGCGCGTTAGCGAGATCGGGCTGGGGAACTGGGTCACGCACGGCGGCCAGGTAGGCGACGACGCGGCAAAGGCGTGCGTGAAAGCCGCACTCGATGCCGGCATCAACTTCTTCGATACGGCCGACATCTACGAGCAAGGTAAGGCTGAGACCGTCCTCGGCAACGCGTTAAAGGGCGTTGAGCGCTCGAGCTACGTCCTCGCGACCAAGGTGTTCTGGCCGATGAGCGAGGATGTGAACGATCTCGGGCTGGCACGCAAACACATCCTCGGGTCGATTGACAAGTCGTTGCAGAGATTGCAGACCGACTACGTCGACCTCTACCAAGCTCATCGATTCGATGACAGCGTCCCCGTCGAGGAGACGATGCGCGCGTTCGATGACGTCGTGCGGCGCGGCAAAGCCCTCCAGATAGGCGTCAGTGAATGGACGGCGGATCAGATCAAACTAGCGTTAGAGATCGCGGACGAGATGGGCTTCGATCGAATCGTGACGAATCAGCCGCAGTACTCGATGCTGTGGCGCGTTCCCGAGGCCGAGGTCATGCCCCTGTGCCGCAAGGAAGGGCTGGGACAGATCGTGTGGTCTCCGCTTGCGATGGGGGTCCTCACCGGCAAGTACAAGCCTGGAGAGAAACGTCCGCGGGACACGAGGGCCGCGGCGGGCGGTCCGATAGAAGACAAGTTTCTGTCCGACGAGACGCTGACGGCGGTACAGAAGCTGCGGCCCATCGCCGACGAGCTCGGCCTCACAATGGCGACGCTGGCGCTCGCCTGGGTCCTGCACAACGACAACGTGTCTTCGGCGATTATCGGCGCGACGCGGCCCGAGCAGGTCGAGGAGAACGTGGAGGCATCCGGCGTAAAGCTCGAGGACGATCTCATGAAGGAGATCGACGAAGTCCTTGGCGATGTTGTCACGGACGATTCCAGCTTCACCGGCTGAGGGTCCAGCTTCGGCTATTCGAAGACCGATTCCTCACTTGTGTCCTCGGAGGCTTCTGCCGCGGCGATCTCACGGCTCCGGCGTAGCCGGTTCAGTCCGAAGGCGACGAATAGAAAACCGACGAAGAGGAGTGGGAGTGGAAGTAGCCACCGGCCCGAGAAGTCGGCGACGTCGATCTCGGTATTCAAGAGCAGTCCACCGAGCCCGGCGAACATGATCTCTTCGACTGCAGCAGATCCGCCAGGACGGCTCTGGCGGGTCCCGGTCGCACTCGGTTAGGTCGAGATCCGTCCGCGAGGATCCAACTCAAAGCTCGTAGGCTGCTCGGTGGGGGCCGTAGCTCAGTTGGTCAGAGCGACGGACTCATAATCCGTTGGTCGCTGGTTCGAGTCCAGCCGGCCCCACTAGCAAGACCGCAGGTCACAGGGGTCGTGTTTCTGCGAGATGGCCTCCCTGACGCGCGATTAGTTTTGCGCTGGCGCATCGTCTTAATTAATGACTGCTGTGAAGGCTCGGTACCTCTGTCCCACATTGGCCTCGGTACCTGTGTCCCACTATCCGACCCGGCTTCGGCTCCTGGGCGACAGTGGCCTCGGTACCTGTGTCCCACTAATTCCACCTCTTTAGGC
>JBOGXB010000113.1:0-4394 GCA_050694215.1 Actinomycetota bacterium | reverse complement strand
CGGCGACGCGCCGGCGCGGCACCCCCTCGAAGTCGAACCCGATCCCCACCGACAGCGCATGCGACACGTCGTCTGCGACCGTGACCTGTGGGGTGGCGACGGTCTCGCCTCGGCGGGACGACATGAAGCTCTCGCCCTCGATCATGGCCTTCGCACCGAACCCCATGTACGACAGGTACTCGAGCATCAGTGCCACCGCCGAAGCCTCTAGCACGACTTCGTAATCACCCGGCTCGACGTCCCGGGCTCCCCTTCCTCGCGCGGCCTTGTCCGCGGCGCGGCGCGCAGCAGCTTCGACATCGACCTCGGCAGCCGAGTGGGACGAGGCCTCTCCCCATCCCGTGGCCTCTCCCGAATCGACCAGGCAGGTTACGACGCAACGGCTGTACGCGTCGTAGCAATCGATGCCGGTCGAGGTGAACACCGAATAAACGTGAGCGCTCGTCTCGTAAATGCCGGCAGCGTTGTTTGACTGCGACGCGGCGAGGATCCGACGAACTGCCTCGGCGCGCCGGCCGGGAGATGTCGCCACCGTGTCCTCGTCCCATTTGAACTGGGGGCGAGCCGCCCCGACCTCGGAAGGGTCGGCGAGTCCCGGGAACTGAGTGTCGGGCCGCGATGCCCTGGCCGCCTCGATCGCCCTGTCTGCCGCTGCGCGCAGACGCTTGGGTCCGAGCTGGTTGGTCGAGGCAGTCGCCACGCGGTCACCAACCACAACCCGCACGTACGCGCGCACGTCGCGCTTGACCGTGTTCTGGATGATCCCCGAGTTGGCATAGCGCGTCAGGCCGGTGTTCGACGCCCCGATCACAACTTCCACGGCGTCCGCGCCGGGGTGCTCCAGGACCTCCTTGGCGGCACCCCGCGCCTCGTCCTCGGAGACGGGTGCGATCTCCTCCGTCCCGGCCGGTGTCACTGCGCCACTCCCGTATGAACGTTGCGAAAGCGCGCCGGGGCCGTCCCGTGGCCGACCCGCATCGTTTGGCCGGGTTGGCCCTTGCCGCAGTTAGGTGTGCCGTGGACCTTCCATTCCTCCGGGCCGGCGATCGCATCGCATGACGCCCAGAACTGCGGTGTGATCCCCGTGTAGCGCGGGTTCTTCAGCATCCGGCCGAGATGCCCTTTCTTGATCTCCCACGCGATCTCGCAACCGAACTGGAAGTTCTTGCGCTTGTCGTCGATCGACCACGACTTGTTTGTGGACATGAAGATGCCGTCGTCTATGTCCGCGAGCAGGTCGTCGAGACTTCCCTCGTGGGGCAGCAGGTTGATGTTGGTCATGCGGATGAGCGGGAAGTTGTCCCACCCCTCTGCCCTCATCGTCCCATTGGAGCGCTCGGCCCCCACGAGGGCCGCGGTTTCGCGTGACGTTTGGAATCCAACGAGGACCCCCTCCCGCACGAGATCTACTCGTTGCGCCTCGACTCCCTCGTCGTCGTACGCGAAGGAGCCCAGGCCTCCCTCCATCGTGGCATCGGCGGTGATGTTCACGAGCTCGGAGCCGTATCGAAGCCCCCCGAGGTCCTCGATCGCCACCCACGAGGTACCTGCGTAAGCCGCCTCCATTCCGAGGACTCGGTCGAGCTCGGTGGGATGGCCGACGGACTCGTGCACCTGGAGCATGACCTGATGCCCGTCGAGGACCAAGGTCGTCTCGACGGAAGGGCATTCAGGCGCGCCGAGCAGCGCCACCGCCTCCTCGGCCGTTCTCTGCGCGTGAGCGGGCAGATCCGCTTCGTCCACGAGCTCGTATCCCGCCGACGCGAAATGACCACGGAACGAGCCGGGGTAGGAGCGGATCTGAACCTCACCGTCTCTCACGGCGATCGCTTCGATGCCGGCTCCCGTCTGAGTCACCGTCTGCCGGATGCGCGAACCCTCCGACGACACGAACCAGCTGGTGGACCGAAGGAGGTCCATCGTGCCCCGTCCGACGCGCACGTCGTCCTCTTTCTCCATCATCTCGGTCGCGGCTGCGAGCGTGGCCACCTTCTCTTCAAGGGGCACAGCGAGGGGGTCCCTTTGTGCGGGAGACGACCAGGTTGCGTCGTGAGCGGGTTCCGGAACCAGCTCGATGCGAGTCGAGGTTGCGGTCGCGCTGGCTCGCCCGACCTCAAGAGCGAGAGTTGCGACGCGAGCCGCCTCCTCGTCCGTCAGCGTCGCCGAGGCGGCGAAGCCCCAGGCTCCATCAACGAGGACACGGACCCCGAGGCCGACCGATTCCGACCGGTCGAGCGACTCCACCGTGGGACCCCTGACGGACAAGGATTCGGATCTCTGGTCCAGGGCACGGACATCCGCGTACGTGGCGCCGCCCGCCGTCGCGGCATCAAGCGCCCTCGAAAGAAGGTCTTCCATCGGGGGCGAGGCTACACGGGGCAGCGCGGGCGCGAGGTGACGCCGAGTGAGTACCGCGTTCCGTATCGGCCAACGGAGTACTCACTGGGCGAGGCAAGGATGCACGCGCAGCCGCTGTCGTGGCAGCGCTCGCCGAGGCCAGCGCGCCAATAGGGTGTGGCGATGCCTGCGTCCCGGCATCTCGAGACAACCGAGAGAGTCACACTCAGATCGATCCTGTCGGATCCGCTTGTCGGACCGATCATCGGGATCGTCTTCGTGCTTCTCGCCGGCTTCGGACTGGTCTTCCCGATCCTCCCGCTGTTCGCTCGATCCTTCGGGGTCGGTAACGACGGCGCGGGGTTGCTCATAGCCACTTTTGGCTTCGCCCGGCTCTTCGGCGACTTGATCGGCGGGAGCATCGTCGATCGCAAGGGAGAGCGATGGACCGCGGTGATCGGGATGGTGTTTCTCGCGCTGTGCTCCGCCGCAACTGCCGCATCCCCCAGCTTCGCCGCCGCAGTCGTGTTCTGGGGCCTGGCCGGCGTGGGGTCGGCGATCGTCTTTGCATCACTCTTCAGCTACATCTTGAAGGTCGCTCCGAACGACCGAGTGGCCCGGACCCTGAGCTTCTTCTATGGAGCATTCAACGTCGGCGTCATCGCAGGAGGAGCCGCCGGTGGATTCCTTGCCGACGCGTTCGGCCTCGAGGCCCCTCTGTACGCATACTCCGCGATCCTGGTCGTGGGAATCGCCGTGTATCTAAGGTTCGTGCCGCGGTTGGCACACTCTCCTACAAAGGACGACGCGGCCATGATGGCGGCTCCCGAGACGGCCACCTTCGAAGCGCCGCGTCCGAGCGGTCGCATCGTGCGAGACCTGTTGCGGGTGCCCGGGTTTCTCACCACGCTGTTCCTGAACCTGACCTACCTCTGGATCGTGGCGGCAATCTTCAATACGCTCGTGCCGCTATTCGCGCACGATGAGATCGGGATGTCGACCAGCGCCATCGGCACGATGTTTGCCGTCGCAGTGGCCGCAGAGTTCCTTGTCCTTTTCCCCGCCGGAGCCCTAGCCGACCGCTACGGCCGCAAGGCGGTGATGCTTCCGTCTCTCGCGGGACTCGTGGTCATGATCGTGCTTCTCGGGACCTCGACCTCCGCGCTGATGCTCACGCTGCTGCTGGTGGTGCTGGCGTTCGGCTCGGGCTTCGCCGGGGTGCCGCCCGCAGCAATGCTCTCCGACATCGTGCCCTCAGAACAATCTGGACGCGGCGTCGGGGCGTTCAGGTTCTGTGGAGACATCGGCTTCTTCCTCGGTCCCCTGATCGCGGGAGCAGCCAGCAAGAGCTTTGGCTTCGGGACCGCGTTCGCCATCACCGCCGTCGTCCCGGCGCTCGCGGTGCTGTTCACACTCAGAACGCGTGAGACCCTTCGCCCAGAGTCGGCTGATCTCTTGCCGTGAGTGACGAAACCGACCGCCCTAATGGCCGGACGCGGAGAAGTGCTGATAGTCCTTTGACGAGCGCCAATATCCGCCCCACCCCCAGCCGGAACGCGTGAAGGCACGCACCGTCGCGTCGCGTGCATGAATCATCCCCTTCGCGTGACGTGAGCGATCTACATAAGGACTCCCCCGGCGAGGAGAGACGGAGCCGTCGCTAGCCACGTAGGGGTTCTCCACAGGATTGATGTCGATCGCTCGGCCGAATGCATGCTGCGACCAGGAAGTCGTTCCCGCAACTCGCCTGCAATTGAATGCCGACGTGTTGTCCGCCCGCATCGATCTCTTGTCGCTGCCTCCGTAACGGTCCACAGGGACCATCCGACGGATCTTGAAGCCCCTTCGATACATCGAGCGCAGAGCGTGCACGAGGGCCGTGACCGCATCCTTGTTCGCCACCAGCCTTCCGATATGGCGGTCTCCGTCGAAGCCGTGGTGGCTCACGCGTATGAGTCGAAGGCGCCGGATGGGAACGGGGCAACCGCGATGCCACGACTTGCCCGTCATGCGCCGCTCGAGCCGGGACGAGATCCGGGACACGCTTACGAAAAAGC
>JBOGXB010000112.1:0-4406 GCA_050694215.1 Actinomycetota bacterium | reverse complement strand
GCAGCGAACAGCCCATTTAGGGAGACCTATCGACCCCTGGAAATAGGGAAAGGGCCCCCGTGCGGGCCCTTTCCTGGTTGCGGATCGAAGAGAGGTTACGGGTTCGGCTACTGCACCTCCAGCTTCTTCCCGTTGATCGCGACCATGACGTGCTCGAAGGGCTGGTTGCCGCCGGTCCCGAAGCAGACCAGGTCAACCCTCACGGGGCCTTCAATGGCGCCCACGAGTGAGAACCCCGATCGCATGATCGCCACGTCGTCAGTCTCGCTAAGGAAGTTCTGCTTGGCGATCATGATGGCATCGAGGTCTCCTGTGTCTCCGACTCGCAGACCGCAGTTCGGCGCCCCGTCGGCGGGGGATGGGTCGTGGTTGATCGCACCAGTGGCGGTGACCTTCCACGCACCTAGACCCAGCTCGAGCGAGTCCGCAGGCTCCGCAGCCACATAGCCCGGGCTGGCCGTGGTGTCGTGGTGTCCCCCGGCCCGTCCAGGTTTCCTGAAACCACGATCACTTCCCCTTGAGGGCTCTGCCCGGGGCGGGGGCCGTCGGGCGGCCCCGGCTGGCTCACCGCCGCGCTGGCCATCACGCCCACGATCAGCAAAGACAGCACAATTCCCGCGATCTTCCTCATCCCAGTCTCCTTCCTGAACGGTCGCGACCCGAGACCCCGGGTGGTCTCGCAGCCCGCGTCAGCACTTCAGGATGGTTCGACGGTCCCGGAGGCGCTCCTGCGCTCAGCGGTCCTTGGGCGGCTCGTGGGCGACGTGGACACAGACGGTTGATCCGCAACTGAAAGAGATCAACGAACGCCTAGAGCGCATCGAGCGCGCATTGGAGAGGGGAAATCGTTGACCTACCCCTTCGCAGGCATCTGGTACTTCAGGGCGATTCGATAATGTCTCTGCGTTGAGGCACGCGGCGGGGAAGGAGACTCTATGTCGGAGGAACCGCCATGAACCCCCGGGTCATACCTTGACACCTAACGACGACCAGCGCGGGTTAGCGAACGGGAGGAGGAACGATGCCGCTCTATCTAACGAGGTTCAGCTACACGCCGGAGACTTGGGCCAGGCTGATCGGTAACCCAGAGGACCGCCGAAAGGCCGCTCAGTCCTACATCGAGTCGGTCGGTGGGAAGCTCCACGGGTTCTGGTACGCCTTCGGCGAACACGACGGCTACAACCTGTGGGAGGCCCCCGACAACGTCTCCATGGCCGCGGTTGCGCTGGCGATCGCTGGCGGCGGCGCGCTCAGCTCGTACGAAACGACAGTCCTCCTGACCGTCGAAGAAACGATGGATGCCCTCCGCAGGGCCGGGGACGTCCAGTACCGAGCGCCGGGCGCGTAGGTCAACATCTAGGACCGAGCCGAGGGCCGCCCTCGCCGACCGATGGCCTCGCGCGCCGTCCGTGGAAGTCCGTCGAAGACGAGGGTCGGGAGGCCATCGCCGTTTGCTGACAGCCACGCGCTCCCTCCTCCCGACGCTGTACCCGGCGTGCCCGCATCGTCGTCGTGAACGCTGCTCCGGGCACGTAATGCGGGGGGCGTGGTTTGCAATCGGTTTGCAAACGGGGCGGACGGCGGCTCACGAGCAGGGAAGCTGCGGGGGGGCGAATCGTGGGGCTGACCTGGAGTTTCAGTGGAGAGCCGGGGAGGGGAATCGAACCCCTGACCTGCTCATTACGAGTGAGCCGCTCTGCCGACTGAGCTACCCCGGCGTGGTGCGAGCCGATTGTAGTGCCGCCCCGATGCACCTACTCGTCGCTCTGCGACCGCGTTCTTCTCTGAGAAATTGAGCCACTGTGTCGATTTCTTAGAGGATTTGGGCTTCCGCGTGGAGGGTTCCGTGATTCAGGCCCCTATAGGTCCGCGTTTGCGGAAAGGTCGGCTTGTGGGCCGAGCGGGGGGTCAGGCCGCGCCGCGGGTCGGGGGCTTGACCAGATCCCTCGCCGACTGGCGCGCGGCTCCCGCGGCGGCACCGACCAATGCGACCCACGCCGCCTTCTTCGCCAAGGGGATGTCCATGTCGACCTGCGGCGGGTCCTCGCGTGTCACGAGCCGCCATGCAGTCGTGACCACGTAAGTCGCGAGCTTGACCGCGATCATCCCCGCGATCGCGGCGCCCACCGTCTGAGCCAGCGACGGCTTTTGAGCTATCGATGCATCCGGTTGAACCGCCACGTTCTTGGCCATCTCGGTCTCCTTGTCGGTCCCTCTAGGATTCGGGCTCGAGCGATGCTCAATAAAAGTATGCCCGTGTTGTTGTGTGCTACGCCTTCCGAGCTAATAGCTCTTGTTCGGTCTCCTATGCCTCGGCCAGCTCACGCCGCATCCCCACCATCTCGTCGAGCTCCTCTCCGCCCTCGGCCGGGCCGATGGCGATGATCCGGTCATCGGCATGGAACACGAAGCGAGGCTTCGGCCGGTACGTCCAGCGACGGCCGCTCTGTACCGCGAGCACGAACATGCCGGTCTCGGTCTCGATCGACAGCTCCTTTATCGACCGCCCGTCGGCGGAGGAGCCAGCCTGGACGATGGTTTCGTGGCCCACCTCGTCCGATTCCACCAGGGCGGCCGCGATCACAGGGTGCAGCTCTTCACCCTGTTCGACCAGCCGAGTCATCTCACGCGCCGAGTCGAAGATCATCTCGGACGCGTGCGCGAGATGGAGTAGCCCCCTGAGGTCGTCCGTGTTGCGCGCTTCGGGCGAGCTGCGCAGCACCCAGGACTCGAGCTCGTCGTGCACCTCGTCGGAACGCGCCTCGAGGTTCCCTACTTCTGCCGCAAGGGCTTGGTCGTTGAACAGCAGCGCAGAGTAGGCAAGACCCACAGCGACCTCCGCCGAGTTCTTCATCTCGACGAGCAGATCGACGGCGCGATCGAGATCGGAGAAAGCGATCGGCGGAGGTTCCGGCGTGTCCGGGAGTGCAGGCGCACCCATGAGATCGCGTGCCAGCGCTACGCCATCCTCCGGGCCCTTGACGAGGAGGGCATCTCCCGCCGCAACCACGTAGTCGGCTCCAGGATCGAGGTCCCAGTCTCCGCCGCGCCGCGTCGCAATGACCCACATACCGATCTCTACGGGTAGAGCAAGATCCCGCAACGACCTGCCTACGGCGGAGGATTCCTCGCGCACCTTTATGCGCGCCACGATCTCGTCCGCATGACGGAGGTCCTTCCGGAGGTCGTCGATCATCCCGAGCCCGGAGGCCACTACGTGGGCGATGTCCTCCGCGGCATCGGCGATCTTCTCCACCGCCGAAGCGATCTCGAGGACACCCGCCATGTGCTCGGCATCCTCGGGGCTCCGAGCTGCAAGGATCACCAGCTTTCGCAGCGCGCGCAGGTCATCGAACATACGCTCTTCGAGGCGCGTAACTTCTTTGGCGAGATCCGAATCAGAGAAGAAGACGGCTGCATAAGCCAGGTCGACCATGAGCTCCGACGAGTCCTTGATCTCGGCCAGGAGCCCCTTGACGGTACTTCGACCCTCTCCTTGGTCCATGTGACTCCTTTCAGGCTACTCCGAAGATGACAAGGGCAACCACCAGACAGATGACGCCGGTGAGGTCCATCCCGCTCGTCACCAACGGGATGGTGTGGTTATCGGGATCGAAGCCGAAGCGATGCGTCGTGACGGCCGCGTAGTAGCCGATGACCCCCGCCACGAGCGTGGCAAGCATTCCTCCGGTGAGCGTGATGCCGATGAACTTCAGCGCGCCGGGATAGTCCTGGTTCAGGACCACAGCCAGCGCCAGAGTTGAGAGTGCCGTCACAACGTAGATCAGGATCCCGAGCGCGAGCACGATCGTTCCGTCCAGCAGGGCGACGGGCTCGGGCTTCGCCTTCGCCGTGACCGCGCCGAGGTGGAGCTTCGAACCGAGCCGCGCTGCGAGGATGGAACCCAGCGCCCCTGTGTTCTCGAGGAAGCCGGGGACGAGGATCAGGAGAGCGGGGAACGCGAGGAACGTCTCCTCGATGCGCGGCTGAACCACCGTGCCCGCCAGGACGTCGAGGACGATCGCCACACACAGCACGGGGAAGCTCTCGCGCACGATCCGCCGCGTCAGCCGGCTGTCGACGACCCAGCCGTGGCCCAGCGCGACGACGCCGAGGACCAGACTCAGTCCACTCAGCACCGGGGTGACCGGCCCGAGGTCGATGAGGTACGAGGCCAGCAGAAGGCAGGGAAGCGTGACCGTGTCGCCGATGGCCGTTATGAGCGGCGCCCCGACGGAGTCGAGGTCCCAGCCGCGCCGGAACGACGTGATCGACAGGACCACCGTCACGGCGAGCACCACCGCCGAGGAAAGAATCCCTCCGACGAGTGCGATCACGATGAAGTCCCAGACGGATACCGTGTCGATGCCGAGCAGGCCGCTGATGGCCTTGGCGAGCAGCCCCAT
>JBOGXB010000111.1:0-4423 GCA_050694215.1 Actinomycetota bacterium | reverse complement strand
GCTCACGCCCAAGCGTGCAATGGCGCGCGGATCGGCTGCCTCGTACTCGGGTGGGTACGAGATAGCTCCGGTCCCAACGATGAGCCCTTGGTTGGGCATCAGCCTCGGAACCGAGAGCGACGTCCCGACGGTGCCCGGGTTGGTCAGCGTCACCGTCGTGTTGGCAAAGTCCTCAGGCTTGAGCTCGTTGGCGCGGACCCGACGGATTACCTCCTCATAAGCAGAGAAGAATCCGCGGAAGTCGAGCTCGTTCGCGTTCTTGATGTTGGGCACTACGAGAACCCTGGTGCCGTCGGAGCGCACGATGTCCACGGCCAGCCCGAAATTCACGTTCTTGTGCTGGACGACATGTGGCTTACCGTCGACTTCCGCGTAGCTGGCCTTCATTCCAGGGCGGGCCTCGAGCGCCTTCAAGATCGCGTAGCCCATGATGTGTGTGAAGGAGATCTTGCCCCCGCGCGCACCAACGCTGCGGTTGACGATGCGCCGGTTCTCCTCGAGGAGCTTCGCGGGGATCGACCGCGCCGAGGTCGCGGTGGGGACCCCGAGAGAAGCCTGCATGTTCTCGGCGATGCGAGCAGCGATACCTCGCAGCGGCGTTGCGTCCTCGGGCACCTCCGCCGACTCGGGTTTCGGCTCCTCGCGCCGCTCGGCTTCCACGGTGACGGCTGCCGGCTCGGTCTCGACCGGTTTCGCCTCCTGCCGCGGTCCTGCCTCCTCGCGCGCCGGCGGGGCCTCTCGCACGGGTGTGTAGTCCTCGAAGAAGTCGCGCCACGCCTCGCCGACCGCCTTCGGGTTCTCTTGATAACGGCGATACATCTCGTCGACGAGCCAGATGTTCGGCCCGAAGACTTCCTGTTGGATCTCGTCTCGGTCGATGTCTTCGCTCACGATCTGCGTCCGTTGTGCGGTTGTTTTGTCCAGGTTATGCCCGCCGGGGTGAGGCTTTTACTCCTCGAGCTCATCCTCCGGGGTCCCGTACATGGAGAAGAGGTCCAGATATGGCTCCGGGTCGCCGCTCCAGTCGAGGGCGAGGACCTGCTCGCGGGTGCGCCGGCCGGTGAGCGAGCGGAGCATCTCGAACGGCTCCGCGCTCACCGAGACCTGAGGATCGCCGTTGCCCGCAACCCATGTCTTGTCTCCCGCGTTGACCTGTACTGCGGGGATTCCTGCGTTCTTGAGCCTCTTGCCGAAGAAACGCGTATAGCTGTCGAGGGCGATGGCGAACCCGGCGGAGCCCGTGCCTCCCGGCCTCCTTACGGCTCCCCGAGCGTCCTGCTCGTGGGTCACCGCATCGCCGTTCAACCCTCCGCCAACCGCGGGATGCAGCCCGTCGAGCCCCACCTCGAGCTGGGCTCCGCTCTCCGCCCATTCATGGGCGATATCTTCCACGCTTCTCTGCTTGCGTTCCTCGATCTGACGAGCCGTCCACTCGGGAGAGCCTCCGCCGTCCCAGCGCCCCTCCACGACGTCGGTCGCGATCGCGGCCAGGTGGCCGAAGAGGTCCTTGACCGACCACTCCGGGCAGGCCGGGACCATGCGCTCGAGCTCCTCATCGGACAAGGACGTGATGAGCTCTGTGACTCGTTCTCGAGTCTCTCTGTATGCGGATCCAAAGTGGCCGTCGGTCATGCGACCTACAAGTCTACTTTGTGACGAACGTTCATTCGCCTTGACGAAGGGGCCCTGGGGAGTACTAGTGAGAAGACAGGAAACAGGAGGAAACAAGAGAGGGAGGTAGCGAATGTTCGTACAGGTGATCGAGGGCCGCGTCACAGACGCCGACGGCCTCAAGCGCCAGCTGGAACGTTGGATGGACGAGCTGAAGCCGGACGCACGGGGATATCTGGGCAGTACAGGGGGCCTTGCCGGAGATCGCTACATCATGTGTGCCCGCTTCGAGTCCGAGGAGAAGGCCCGGAGCAACAGCGACAGCGACAGGCAGAGCGCATGGTGGGCTGAGACCGAGAAGTGTCTCGAAGGCGTGAGCTTCACGGACTACACCAAGGCAGAGGACTACCTCGCCGGCGGCTCCGACGACGCGGGCTTTGTCCAGATCATGCGGGGACGCGTTACCGACGCCGAGAGGGCGAGAGCGATGATGAAGGAGATGGAGGACCAGCTGCCGCAGGTCCGTCCGGACGTCATCGGCGGCTACACGGCCTACTCGGACGATGGCGACTACACCGAGGTCGTCTACTTCACGTCGGAAGCCGAGGCGCGCGAGAACGAGGCCAAGTCATCGCCGGACGAGATGCGGGAATGGATGGAGATCCAGGCCGATGAGATCCGCTTCATAGACCTCACCGAGCCGATGCTGGATTCGAAGTGAGCGACGTCGCCTCCCTTTTCCAGAGGGCCGTGGACGAATTCGACAAGCGGGTCCAGGCCATCTCAGAAGACCAGTGGGACGGCGACACTCCCTGCACCGAGTGGAGCGTGCGCGATCTCGTCAACCACGTCGTCGGCGAGGACAAGTGGGTGAGGCCCCTCATCGAGGGCAAGACCATCGCGGAGGTCGGGAGCGCCCTCGACGGGGATCTCCTGGGCGACGACCCCAAACATGCGTGGAAGGAAGCGGCGGAAGAGTCGATAGCAGCCGCGTCCTCGGAGGGTGCGCTGACCGCCACCTGCCACATTTCCTCCGGCGACACCTCGGGCGAGGACTACCTCTCCCAGGTGTTGAGTGACAACGTCATCCACACGTGGGATCTCGCCCGGGGTGTGGAAGCCGACGACAAGCTGGATCCGGAGCTCGTCGACTTCGCCCACTCCTATCTGGCCCCGCAGATCGAGGCATGGCGGAGCGCGGGCGTGATCGGTCCCACGCTGGATGTGCCCGAGAACGCAGACGGGCAGACGAAGCTGCTCGCCATGGCGGGACGCCAGGCGTGAAATAGCAGCGGGCGAATCGTAGTTACGGTCAGAGGGGGCCTTCCATGGAGGGCCCCCCTCTGATTCGTTGTGAGGAGGCGGCGGTCTTGTTTCGAGGGACGGCTCGGCGCGAGCACCGCCGGTTGGATAGCAGGACAGGAGAGGACCTGCGTGGCGCTGATCAATCGAACGCGTACCAAGCCGAGGCTCGTAACGCCATTGTTCCTGCTCGTCATGGCCTCGACCCTTGCGTACTTCACCGCTGTCGGGATCATCACGCCGACCCTTCCGCTCTTCGTGACTGGCCCCCTCGGCCAGGGTGATCTCGCGGTCGGTGTGACGATCGGCGCGTTCGCAGCCTCGGCCGTCCTTCTGCGGCCCTTTGTCGGGCGTGTAAGCGACACCAAGGGACGCGGCATCCTGATCATCGGCGGAGGGACTTTGGTCGGCCTCTCCATGCTCGGCTACATCCTGGGCGGATCCCTGTCCACGTTGCTCGTCATGCGCGTACTTACGGGAGTCGGAGAGGCAGCCTTCTACGTGGGCGCTGCAAGCGTGATCAACGACCTCGCTCCCGAAGATCGACGCGGTGAAGCCATCAGCTACTTCTCCCTGGCTCTGTACGGCGGACTTGCGATTGGCCCCGTCATCGGCGAATCGATCCTGGAGGCGGCGGACTTCACCGCCGTATGGATTGCGGCCGGAACGAGCTCGATCATTGCCGGCCTGATCGGTCTGAGAGTCCCGGACACTCGGCCGCCCTCGGAGGATGAGGATCGGCCCACGAAGATCGTGAACCGCAGGGCGCTTCTCCCGGGAACCGTACTCGCCACGAGCATCTGGGGCCTCGCGACGTTCAGCGCCTTCGTGCCCCTGTATGCGCAGGATCTCGGCATGAGCGGCTCCCGCTACGTCTTCGTGGTGCAGTCGGCCGTGCTGATCCTGATCCGATCCGTCGGGGCACGACTTCCGGACATCCTGGGGCCGGGAAAATCGGGCCGTGTGGCGCTGACACTGTCGGCGATCGGACTGACGCTGATGGGGATATGGAACGACCCGGTTGGCCTGTACGCGGGCACGGTCGTGTATTCGGTGGGACATGCCCTCGTGTTCCCTGCATTGATGACGCTCGCCATAAGGCGCTCTCCGGCGTCGGAGCGAGGGTCGGTCGTCGGGACCTTCACCGCGTTTTTCGACCTGTCCTTCGGAGTCGGCGCGGCCAGCGCGGGAGGCATCGCCTCGCTGCTCGGCTACAGAGGGGCCTTCGTCGGTGCCGGTTTCGTTGCACTCGCCGGCCTCGTGCTGCTCTTCGGCTATTCACGAAGTGCCGGGGATCGGACTGCGCACCCCTCACCTGCAGCCGAGTCCGTTTAGGAGCGCCGCACCGCGCAAGCTTCGCCTGCAGCCGAGTCCGTGCAGGAGCGCCTGCTAACCTTGAACGGCTCTTGGCGGCCGTAGCTCAGCATGGTTAGAGCACCTGGTTGTGGTCCAGGATGTCGCCGGTTCGAATCCGGTCGGTCGCCCCACCTTCCGCCTTCGGTTCCAATTC
>JBOGXB010000110.1:0-4455 GCA_050694215.1 Actinomycetota bacterium | reverse complement strand
GCGAAGCCTCGACCGCGCGCACGCTCAACGACGGGTCGTCCGTGACCACCGTCCCCGACCCGACCATGACCGCGTCCGCGGCGAGTCGCGCCTCGTGCACCCGCCGCCTCGCCTCCCCACTCGTGATCCATTGCGACGAGCCGTCCGCCGCGGCCAGCCTGCCGTCGAGGGTGAGCGCAAGCTTCAGGACGACGAGGGGAAGACCGGTCGTACGGTGGTGGAAGAAGGCGGCATTCAGCTCGCGCGCGTCGTCCTCGAGCACGCCGACCTCCACCTCGATCCCATGCCCCTGCAGGTGATCGATGCCGCTCCCCTTAACGCGTTCGTCGGGGTCGGCGATAGCAACGACGACCCGCGCCAGTCCGGCGTTGACGAGGGCCGGGGCACACGGGGGGGTCTCGCCGTGATGGTTGCAGGGTTCCAGCGTGACGTACATCGTGGCGCCGCGTGCGTCAACGTCGCGCAGCGCTTCCGTCTCTGCGTGGGGATGACCGCTGCCGAGGTGGAAGCCCTCACCGACCACGGCCTCGCCGCGGGCTACCACCGCCCCCACGCGCGGGTTGCCGTTGGTGTATGGGGCTCGACGCGCGAGCGTGAGAGCCCTGCGCATGTGGTTCTCGTCGCCTCGGCCCATCGCGCTCCTTAATCGCTTCGGAGCACGGGTAGACGACGAGACCGCCCTGCCGGCGCGCCGGCGAGCGTCTCCTCTTCTCCCATCCGGACTTCGGCCCCGCTGCGCGTGGACCTTCACCGTCGGTCCCGGAGTCTCACCGGGTCAACCGCTCACGTTTTCGTGGGCGAGCGGGTCGCGGACTTGCGCCGGTCTCGACGCTTACCGCCGGTCGGGAATCTCACCCTGCCCCGAAGAGGGTTCTTCCTACGATCATAGCGTGGGCCGCCGCGCCGCTTGACTACCGAGTCTGGACAGGGGCACTAGGTGCCCAACGCTGGGGAGGTGGGTCCCTGGTCCTGCCCGCGCCGGTCGATCGCGTAACTCGACCCCTCTTCGCGCTTGGCGACGCTCAAGAGCTCGGTCGCCACATGAGCTGCCTCCCAGTGACTCGCGAGGGGCCGGTGTGCCGTGGTCGAGATCCCAATCGAGACGGTCATTATCGGGAAGCGATGGGTCTTCTGCCGGCGGTCCCGGACCTCGATGTATCCGCGCTCGCGATCCAGATCGTCGTAGAGGCCGGGAGCGACGCCGTCCCAGGCCAGCACTATCGCTTTGGCGACCTGCTCGGCCACGCTCGGATGGCACACGATCACCAGGTCGTCGATGCCGGCGTGACCGAGGAAGAGCCCTGTTCCGCCGCTCTCGGCCAGGGACTCCCTGACACACTCGGCCATCGTCTTGATCACCTCGTCGCCCCGTGGGACCCCGTAGCAGTCGCCGAACGCCTTGAAGCCGTCGATGTCGAGGTGCATTAGAGCAAAGGGTTCGTCATGTTCGATCCGGCGCGCGACCTCGCTTTGGACCTCGACGTTGCCGGGGAGGTGGGTGAGCGGATGCACAGCACGCATCTCCCGCGAGCGACTGAGCGCCGACTTGACACGCGCGATCAGCTCGATCGGGTCGAACGGCTTGATCATGTAGTCGTCGGCGCCGGCCGTGAGCCCGACGACTTTGTCGGCAGAGAGCGACTTCGCAGTCAGCATAATTATCAAGATGTTCTTCGTGCTGGCGTCGCTGCGCAGTCGCTGGCACACCTCATAGCCGTCGACGAAGGGCATCATGATGTCGAGCAGAATCAGGTCGGGCATCTCCGAGCGCGCTCGCCGGAGCGTCTGCTCCCCGTCGAACGCGGTCACGACATCGAAGCCCTCGAGACGGAGATTGACCTCGATGAATCGAACGATGTCCTCGTCGTCGTCGGCGATGAGGATGCGATCCTGACGCTCCCTCAACTCACCTTCTCCAGCTCCTCCAGCCGCCGCCGCATCCGGCGGGCTGCCCCGGCGGGGTCCGCGCCGTCGAACACGGCGCTGCCTGCGACGAGGATCTCGCCGCCCGCGCTCACGGCGCGGTCGACGGTGGATAGGTTCACTCCTCCGTCCACCTCCACCTCCGCCCTAGCTGCTCGGTCGTCAACGAGCTTCCTGGCCTCGGAGATCTTGGGCAACACCTCGTCGAGGAAGCTCTGGCCCCCGAAACCTGGGCGTACCGTCATAATAAGGACCACGTCCAAGGAGTCCAGGTGCCTGCCCACCGCCTCCAACCCGGAGTCCGGGTGGACCGCCAGCCCCACACCCACGCCCAGGGCCCTTATCGACTCGATGACCTCGCCTGCATCGTCGGTGACCCCGGGGTGGAACGAGATCCTGGCGGCCCCGGCATCGGCGAACCCAGGTGCGAACTTCCGCGGGTCGGTGATCATCAGGTGCACGTGCAGCGGAAGGTCGCAGGATCGCCGCACGGCCTCGACCGTCGAGGGCCCGAAGGTCAGGTTGTCGACGTAGTGCCCATCCATCACGTCGAGGTGGAACCAGTCTACGTAGGGCGCGACGGCCTCTATCTCCTCACCGAGACGGGCGAAATCCGCGGTCAGGATGGAGGGCGCGAGGCGGAGCTTGGGCATGGTCGATCACTTCTACTCGAAACGCTCTCCGGGTGTCACCCTGAGCCCGCGTCCGAGCTCGGCTCCCGACATGACGCGCCTGCCCTCCAGCTGTACCTCCAGGAGCTCGACCACTCCCCGTCCGGTCCCGGCGCGCTCGCCGGAAGGATCGATCTCACCGGGATCGAGTGCCGGCCCGGAGGCAGCGCGAACCCGGTGCAGGTTGACGCGCTTGCCCCGGATAGTGGTCCACGCGCCTGGAGCCGGGTTGAGCCCTCGCACGAGGTCCTTGATCTCACGGGCGCTTCTCGCCCACTCGACCCGCGCCTCGTCCGGACTCACCTTGGGCGCGTACGAGGCGCGATCGTGGTCCTGCTCCCTCGGAACCATCGCGCCCGACTCGTAGCCCTCGAGCGCTTCGACCAGCAACGCGGCCCCGAGCTCGGCGAGCCTCTCCCCCAGCTCTCCCGCGGTCTCTTCCTCCTCGATCGCCAGCTCCGCGGTCGCGAGGATCGGCCCCTCGTCCATCCCCTCGGTCAGCAGCATGATCGAGACCCCGGTCCGGTCGAGGCCGTCGATGATCGCTCGCTGCACGGGAGTCGCGCCTCGGTATTGGGGCAGGAGAGAGAAATGGACGTTGACGAAGCCGAGCCGGGGCACCTCCAAGAGAGGACGGGGAAGGATCTTGCCATAGGCGACCACTGTGGCCACGTCCGGATCCCGGCCTCTCAGCCACGCCTCCAGCGCTGGGTCCCGGGCCTTCTTCGGCTGGATAACGTCCAGGCTCGCTCCATGCGCCGCCACCTTCACCGGAGGGGGGCGGGGATCCAGACCCCGTCCCGCCGGCCGGTCGGGGTTCGTGACCACGCCCACGATCTCGATGTCCGCCCGCACCAGGGCCTCGAGGCTCGGAACCGCCCAGGCGGGCGTCCCGAAGAAGACCGTCCTCAGAGTCGCTCCTCCGCCGGCGCTGCCGGAGGCGGCGGAGTGATCCCCAGCGCCTGGGACCTGAGCGTCGCAAGAGCTTCCCGGCGCCCCTCCGGGGGGAGACGATCGATGAACAGGACCCCGTCGAGGTGATCGATCTCGTGCTGCCACACCCGCGCGCTGAACTCGTCGAGCGACATCGACAGCAAGTTCCCGTCCAGATCCAGCCCCCGCACCTCGATCCGGGCCGGCCGGCTCACTTCACAGTAGAGGCCCGGCACGGACAGGCAGCCCTCCTCGTAAACGGCCTCCTCGTCGGACGATTCCACGATCACAGGGTTGACGACCGCGCCGTGCTCGTCGTCCACCTCCCACACGAATATCCGCTCTTGGACGCCGACCTGAGGCGCGGCCAACCCGACGCCCGGCGCGGCGCGCATCGTCTCGAGCATGTCTTCGACCAGGCGCCGGTGGACGTCGGTGATCTTGTCGACCTCTCGGGCACGCTGGCGCAGCCCGGGGTCTCCGAACGTTCTAATCCGAAGGACGGCCATCGCGGCGGGCAACCTCCTTCACGCGCCGCTCACGCGGGATCGACGTCTATCCGCAGGCGGGAGCCCGCCGGAACCGCGGGCAGGATACCCCTCAGGGCGCGCGCGACCTCCAACGCGTCCCCGCACTTGATCAGGAGCTGACGCCCTCTCTCGCCCGCCACCAGCACGGGCACCGGCCCCAGGGCGCGTGCTCCGCGTTGTGACGCGGCTCCACGGACCTGTTCCAGGAGTTGGTCCGCGCGGGGTCCGAACGCACTCGCTTTGATGAGCTCCGAGTAGGGCGGATAGGCGAGCTCGCGGCGCAGCTCGAGCTCGCGCTCGAGGAAGAAGCGATAGTCGCCTCGTACCACGGCCTGGACCGAGTGGTGACCGGGCTCGCGCGTCTGCACGACCAAGCGGCCCCCTGCGCCGGCCGGGCC
>JBOGXB010000109.1:0-4463 GCA_050694215.1 Actinomycetota bacterium | reverse complement strand
CGGCCGACTACGAAAGGAGGCACCGCGACCACCAGTCCATGAACCAGTTGGCAGGTGTCCACTAAAGCGGGTCAACTTCAAGTTGCACGGCATGCACGGCATGCACGGCATTTTTCGGCCCCGGCCAATGGTTCGCGACGCGCCGGGCCTGGAACCTTCTGGGTGATAACGAGCCAGGGAGCTTCTGTCGGCCAGGTTCAACGCAAGGAGCGCCTCCGGCACGCGGTCGCAACCGCTCGACAAAGGCCCATGGGCGGGTCCCCTCGCCGCCAATGTTATTGGGCTCGGAAGCCCTTGGGCTTGGGGGGAAAGGAGCGGCGGGGAAATACTCCGGAACCCGCTGGGCACTTCGGAATCATGGCCGGTGGGAGAATGCCCCTCTCCCGGGCGGCCATACGATCAACGGATGGACCTGTTCGATAACGCTCTCGAGGAGCGCTTCGCCACCTTCGCCCCCCTCGCCGCCCGGATGCGACCCCGCAACCTGCAAGAAGTCCAGGGCCAGGAGCACGTGCTCGGCCCGCGGCGGGCGCTGCGGGTCCTCATCGAGTCCGGCGAGCTCTCGTCGATAGTTCTGTGGGGGCCGGCCGGATCGGGCAAGACCACCCTTGCCCACGTGATCGCCAATACCACCAGCGCCAACTTCGAGCCGATGTCGGCCGTCACCGCGGGTGTCGCCGACGTCCGAAGGGTGATCAACGCTGCGAAGGATCGCCTCGCGCAGCAGGGCCAGCGAACCGTCCTGTTCCTGGACGAGATCCACCGCTTCAACAAGGCCCAGCAGGACGCACTCCTGCCCTCGGTAGAGAACGGCTGGATCACGCTCGTGGGGGCGACGACGGAGAACCCCAGCTTCGAGGTCAACTCTCCGCTGATGTCGCGGAGCCGCTTGTTCCGGCTCGAGGCTCTGACCGAGAGCGACCTGGAGCGCGTCCTCAACCTCGCCCTCGAAGACGAAGACAGAGGCCTCGGCAAGCTCAACATCACGGTCATGCCCAATGCCCTTGCACACATCGCCAAGGGGGCGAACGGCGATGCTCGGGTCGCGCTCAACGCTCTCGAGACCGCGGCCCTCATGACGACCGGGGGCACGATTGATCTCAAGGCCGCGGAAGAGGCGTTGCAACGCCGCGCACTCCCGTACGACAAGGCGGGCGACTGGCACTACGACACGATCTCGGCCTTCATCAAGTCGATGCGCGGCTCGGATCCCGATGCAGCCGTCTATTGGATGGCGCGGATGCTCGACGCAGGCGAGGACCCTCGTTTCATCGCCCGGCGCATGGTCGTCTTCGCGAGCGAGGACGTCGGCAACGCCGATCCGCTCGCGCTGCAGGTCGCGGTCGCAGCGCATCACGCGCTCGAGTTCGTGGGGCTGCCTGAGGCAAAGCTGAACCTCGCCCAGTCCGCCGCGTATCTCGCCATCGCACCGAAATCGAACGCGAGCGCAATGGCGATATGGAGGGCGGATGAGGACGTGAAGGAGGCAGGCCCGCTCCCGGTGCCGAAGTCCCTACGCGACTCTCATGCCGCCGCGTCCCGATCCATAGGCGCGGGAAAGGGCTACGAGTATCCCCACGCGCACGGCGGCTGGGTGGAGCAGCAGTACCTCCCCGACGAGCTCACGGACCGTCGCTACTACGAACCGATAACGGGTCGCGAGGCTGAGCTCGGCCGTGCCCTGGAAGCCAAGAGGTCGGCCGCTCCCTCCCGCAACCCGGAGACCCCGGCAAACACCGAGACCGAGGGGAGTCCGAAACCCAAGAGGGGCGGGCGGAAAGGTAGGGTCGAGCCATGATCAAGGCATTCTTCTGGGTCGCGCTCGGCGCGGCCGGCGCGCTGCAGGGAGAGCGGCTGTTGGGGGGACTGCGTCAGAGGTTCAGCCCCCGAGCCGTGACCGACGGCTTCCTCGACAAGCTCAACCGTCGCTTGGAGGAGAAGTCCTCGGGCCAGGGCACCGGCTTCTGAGCCACCTCAAGAACACATATGGACTCGAAGGCCATCAGGGATCGGTTCTTCGCGTTCTTTGACGAGCGCGCCCACGAGCGCGTCCCGTCCTCGTCGCTCGTGCCGAACGATCCCACCCTCTTGCTCACCGGCGCAGGGATGAACCAATTCAAGCCCTACCTCCTTGGCGAGCAAAGCCCCCCGTATCTGCGGGCGATGACCGTCCAGAAGTGCTTCCGTGCAACCGACATCGACGAGGTAGGGAAGACGGCGCGCCACCTCACCTTCTTCGAGATGCTCGGCAACTTCTCGTTCGGCGACTACTACAAAGAGAAGGCCTGCCCCTGGGCGTGGGAGCTCGTGACCGAGGGCTGGGAGATCGATCCCGACCTGCTCTGGGTCACCGTGTTCGAGACCGACGAAGAAGCGCGGACGATCTGGCGTGACGTCGTCGGGATCAAGCCCGAGCGCATCATCTCGAGGGGTACGAAGGACAACTTCTGGTCGATGGGCGTGGCCGGCCCATGTGGTCCGAGCTCCGAGATCTTCGTCGACATGGGCGACTCGTTCGGCGAGGAGTCACATCTCGGCCCCGACGGCAACGAGCATCGTTACCTCGAGATCTGGAACCTCGTCTTCATGGAGAACGAGTGCAACCAACAGATCGAACCGGTCTCCGAGCTGCCGAAAAGGAACATCGACACGGGGGCGGGCGTCGAGCGGTTGGCGATGTTTCTGCAACGCGTCGGGTCCGTGTACGAGACCGACACCCTCGGCGCGATGCTCACCAAGGCCGAGGAGCTCACAGGAGTCAAGTACGGAGACGACTCCAAGGCCGACATGGGACTGCGCGTGCTCGCCGATCACGGCCGCGCCCTCACCTTCTTGATCGCGGACGGAGTGTTGCCGTCGAACGAGGAGCGGGGCTATGTCCTACGTCGTGTGATGAGGCGGGCCGTCCGGCATGCCCGCTTGCTCGGACGAGAGGATGTCACCCTTCCCCATCTCGTCGAATCGACCGTCGAGATCATGGGCGACGTCTATCCGGAGATCGTCGAGCGCAAGGACTTCGTCCGGGAGGTTGCCGGCAGGGAAGAGGAGCGATTCAGCACGACTCTGAGGCAAGGACTGAGCATGCTCGAGTCGGAGATCCAGAGCGCTCGCTCGGCGACCCAGGCGACACTGCCAGGTGATGTCGCGTTCAAGCTCCACGACACGTTCGGCTTTCCGATCGATCTCACCACCGAGATCGCAGCGGAGGCCGACCTCCGGGTCGACCAGGAAGCATTCGAATCGCTCATGGCCGAGCAGAGGGCGCGGGCGCGCGCCGCTCGAAAGGCCGAAGAAGGCCGGCCTGTTGCGGAGATTCTCAAACCGTTACTGGAAGAGCGCGGCACCACAGAGTTCGTCGGATACGAGCGCCTGACCACGACCTCGGCCGTAATCGCCATCTCGGACGGGTCTCAGGGGCTTGCGGTTGCTTCGGAAGGCGACGAGGTCGACCTCGTCCTGGACCGCACCCCCTTCTATTCAGAGAGCGGGGGCCAGGTGGGAGACCACGGGGCCATCAGGAGCGCCGCGGCGGAAGCCCAGGTCATCGACACGCGCAAGCTCATCGACGGTTTGACCGGACATCGCGTCAAGATCAGGTCAGGTGAGATCGCCGTGGGCGACGAAGTGCAAGCGTTGGTGAACGCGGACTTCCGGATCGGAGCCCAGCAGGCTCACACCGCGACGCACATCCTTCACTGGATCCTGCGGACGCGTCTCGGCGAGCATGCGACGCAGGCCGGCTCGCTCGTCGAGCCCGGTCGTCTCCGATTCGACTTCCATCACTTCGACGCGTTGGCTCCATCGCAGATAGCCGACTTCTCCGAGGAACTGCAGGAGCTAGTGCTCACCGACGACTCGGTGCGCGCCTACGAGACGAGCTACGAGTTCGCGCGCTCGATCGGGGCGATGGCGATCTTCGGGGAGAAGTACGGGGACTTCGTTCGCGTGGTGGAGGTGGGAGAGTATTCGAAGGAGCTGTGTGGAGGGACACATGTTCCTCACACGAGCCAGGTCGGTGTCGCGTTCCTGACTAGTGAGGGATCTATCGGTGCGAACCTGAGGCGCGTCGAAGCGCTCGTCGGCCGAGACGGCATCCGATACCTGGAGCGAAGGGCAGCGACCCTGGAGCGAGCAGCCGAGCTGCTCAAGGTGAATCCCGACGAGGTAGCCGAGCGAATCGAGAAGATGCTTGCGACCCAAAAGGAGATGGAACGAAGGCTCGCCGAGATCGAGAAGGGCGCGGCCGAGTCCGACGCGGACACACTGATCGAGTCGGCAATAGACGTAGACGGGTCACGCCTGGTCGTTGCGCGCCGCGACGTCGGCGTCGACGCGTTGCGCTCGCTGGCGCAGACCCTCAAGGGCAGGCTGGGATCCGGGGTCATCGTTCTCGGCACCGCCGGCCGAGGGCGCGCCAACCTCGTTGGAGCCGTCACCAAGGACCTGGCCGCCAGGGGTATCTC
>JBOGXB010000108.1:0-4525 GCA_050694215.1 Actinomycetota bacterium | reverse complement strand
GCATTACAGCACGCGAGCGCGCGTTGTGCACTTCGGTAAACGCGATGACCTCATCGGCGCCGAGGTCATTGAACGCGAACGCCAGGCCCGCTCGGTCGATCTCCGTCCCGTAACCACGATCCCATAGGCCGCCGCGTACGGCCCATCCGACTTCGAGGTGTTCCCGGCCTTCCACAATCTTTCGGGAGAGCCCCCCACGACCGATCAGGTCAAACGTCTCGCGGTCGTACGCCATCCACTTGTTGACGGCGTCACTCTCCCATGCCGCACCCATCTCGATCGCCCTGCATTCTGCGTGCTCGGTGGTCCACTTGCCGTCGTACCATTCCGCAACCGCATCGTCCTGATGCAGCCGCCACAGGTCACGTGCATGTCTGGGACCGATCGGTTCCAGTCGGAGTCGATCGGTCAGCCGAACGTCGCGAATCACGCATGGATCGAACCCACCCCGCTCGTTCCATGGTCGACGCCCAGAGTGGACACTCTTCTTTCATCGGTTGGGCGCCCCATGAGATCCGGCACGAGCATCACCTTACGTGCCAACTTCTTCGCACCGCGGGCACCGCGGGCACCACGGGCACCACGGGCACCACGGGGTTTGCGTGGTCAGGGGTGCCAACGGCTGTGCTCTCCCGGAGGATCTAGGTGCCGGGGCCCGGCTTGCGGTTGGTCTTCTTCCGATGTGACTTCGACCGAGCCGTTCCCGAGGCGCGCTCTTTCACGGACTTCTTGCGCAGAGTGGATTTCTTTCCCGGCGATGCGCGGTAGAGGTCGGGCAGTCCCGCCTCCTGGCTCGAGGGGCAGAGCGCCTCGACGGGACAGTCCTCGCAGCGCGGTTGTTTTGCGTCGCAGGTGAGGCGTCCGTGGAAGATGAACGTGTCGGGGACCTTGGGCCAGTCCTCCTTCGGGAACAGGGCCATGAGATCCTGTTCGATCTTCACCGCCTCCTTCGAGCCCCACGTCGTCAGCCCCAGCCGGACCGCGACCCGCCCGACGTGGGTGTCGACCGCGATCCCGGCGTCGGGATCCTTCTCGACCTCTTCCGGAAAGCAGTTGCCCTGCACGATATTGGCCGTCTTTCTGGCGACGCCCGGAAGCGTGATGAGGTCGGCGATGGACCGAGGCACCTCGCCGTCGAATTTCTCGAGGAGCGCGGCACTGAGTCCTCTGACTGCCTTTGTCTTCTGGTTGAAGAAGCCGGTCGGCTTGAGGTCCTCCTTCAACTCGTCCTCGGCAACAGCCAGGTAGTCCTCCGGCTTTTGGTATTTGACGAACAGGGTCTCGGTGACCTCGTTGATCTTGGCGTCGGTCGACTGAGCCGAAAGCACCACCGCGATCACGCACTCGAGTGGGTTGGAGAAGTCGAGGGCGATCCCGGCATCCGGGTAGGCCCTGCGCAGCCGCTCCAGGACCTCGGATGCTCGCTCTTGGGGGGGTGAGTCGCGGTCCGTCGGCATGCCGGGAGGATACCTGCTAGGCTCACCAAACGATCGTTTGTTTGCAGGAGTCTTCAATGGCGCAGACGGCAACCAGAGCACCCAGTCCCCGCCGGGCCGAGATGGTGGCCGCGGCGGCCCGGCTGTTCTCGGCGCGCGGCTACCACGGGACCTCCATGAAGCACCTCGGCGACGCGCTCGGGCTGCTCAAGGGCTCGCTCTACGCCCATATCGGCTCCAAGGAGGAGTTGCTCTTCGACGTCGTGGACGAGGGCGCGGCCCGCTTCCTGGAGCGCGGCCGCGAGGCGCTCGAGCTGGAGGGCTCGGCGGCGCGGCGGCTCGAGAGCTTCCTCGTCGGACACATCGAGACGGCCATCGAGCACCTCGACGCCGCGACCGTCTTCCTCAACGAGTGGCGCTATCTCTCTCACGACCTGCAGGAGTTGGTAAAGGCCAAGCGGGACGCGTACGAGGCGATCGCCCGAGAGATCGTCTCCGGAGGGATCGCGAGCCGTGAGTTCCGGCCCGACGCCGACGTCGACATGACCGCTCGCCTGGTGCTGTCCGCCGGGAACTGGGTCTACGCGTGGTACCGGCCCGGTGGCGAATTCGCACCCGATCAGATTGCGAGAAGCTACGCGGAGATCCTCGTGCGAGGACTACGACAGGAAGGGAAGTCGTGAACTACGACGATAAGCTCGCCCGCTTCAACGAGCACATCGAGGCCGGCGGCAAGATCGAGACCAAGGATTGGATGCCGGACGACTACCGGCGCGGGGTGCTGAAGTTCGTCGAGATGCATGCCAACTCGGAGATCATGGGGGCCCTGCCCGAGCGGGAGTGTCTGCCGGCGGCGCCGAGCCTGATGCGCAAGATGAGCCTCGCCGCCAAGATTCAGGACGAGGTCGGTCACTCGCAGCTGCTGTACCGAGTCGCCGAGGATCTCGGCAAGGGCCGCGACGCGATGTACGAGGATCTCGTGACGGGCCGGTCGAAGTTCCACAACGTCTTCCACTACCCGGTCAAGCACTGGGGCGACGTCGCGATCATCGGGTGGCTCATCGATGGGGCCGCGCTGGTGACGCAGGCCGCGCTGCGGGACTCCTCCTACGCTCCCTATGCCCGCGTGCTCAAGCGCATCTGCGCCGAAGAGCAACTGCACCTGCGCCACGGCGAGCACATCACGATGGAGCTTGCCGCCGGCACGAATGCGCAGCGCGAGATGTTCCAGGAGGCCCTCAACCGGTGGTGGCTCGCGATCATCCACTTCTTTGGCCCGAAGTCGAACCCGGCCAAGGA
This sequence comes from Actinomycetota bacterium, assembly GCA_050694215.1. Classification (GTDB taxonomy): domain Bacteria; phylum Actinomycetota; class CADDZG01; order CADDZG01; family WHSQ01; genus JBOGXB01. The sequence goes on along the minus strand of JBOGXB010000108.1, from coordinate 1,790 downwards.
CCTGCTCCTTCGCTGGAAGGTGAAGACACGTACCAACGAGGATCTGCGCCAGGAGTTCCTGGACCGCTACGTGCCCAAGATCCTCGAGCTCGGCTTCACGTTCCCGGCCCCCATGCCGTATGAGGAGAACGGACACTGGTTGATCCGCGACCAGGACATCGACTGGGAGCCACTGGATGCAATCAAGAAGAACCGGGGCCCCGAGACGGAACGGCGACTGTCGTGGCGCAAGCGCATCTACGACGATCATCGCTGGGTGCGCGAGGCGATGAACGAGCCCGCCGTCCACGTGGCTTAGAGGCCGATCATGGACGTGTACGAGGTCTTCAAGCGCTCGGGTCACAAGGACCCGTTCGAGCACGCCGGCAGCGTCACGGCCCCCGATCCCGACCTCGCGCTGCTCTTGGCCAAGGAGTGCTTCTTGCGCCGTCGCGAGGGAGAACACCTGTGGGTGATGCGCCGGGCGGACATTCACAGCTTCAAAGACGAGTCACTGCTCGAGATCGCGGCCGACAAGTCGTACCGCTTCCCGGACGCCTACCGGGACATCATCGACAAGCGCAAGCGCGCGAAGGAACGCGTCGAGGAGCTGCAGAGAACATGAGCGAGTCTCTCAAGGCCCTCCTTATCGCCTACGCCGACGACGAGCTGATTCTCGGCCACCGCCACTCCGAGTGGACCGGTTTCGCACCACATCTCGAGGAGGACGTCGCGTTCAGCTCGATTGCCCAGGACGAGATAGGGCACGCCGCGAGCTATTTCCGCCTGCTTGCGGAGGTGGATGACGACGATGCGGACCACATCGCGCTTGGCCGTTCGAAGGGGGACTACCGCAACGCGATCCTGTGCGAACGCTCGAACCGCGAGTGGGCCTACACGCTCGCGCGCCACTGGCTCTACGACACCGCCGACGACATTCGGCTCGAGGCACTCGAAACGAGCGCGCACGCGGGCCTCGCCCAGCTCGCGGTGAAGATGCGGCGTGAGGAGCGTTACCACCTCATCCACGCCGACACCTGGATGAAGCGCGTGACGCACGGTCCCGTCGAAGGACGCTCGAGACTCGAGCAGGGGCTGTCGGATGCGTTCGGAGAGGTCATGGGTCTGTTCGAGCCCCTCGAACTCGAGGAGGAGGCCGTCAAGGAGGGCTGGCTGCCCACCCCCTCGACGGAGCTTCGCAATCGCTTTCTCGACCGGGCCGGCAGCTACCTCGACGAGCTCGGGCTTCCGACCGAAGTGCGCGCGGGAGTCGATCAGTCGGCTGAGTTCGTCGCATCCTCCTCGGGCGACCTGATCGCATCGGCGGAGGAATCGTCCGAGCCGGCCGCGCAACCTTCGGGCCTGGGCGGCCGGCGCGGGGACCACACGAGGGACTTCGAGGAGTTGTGGGACGTGATGACGATGACGTACAGAGAGAACCCGGGAGCGTCGTGGTGAGTACCTCGACCTCGATCGAGCTCGCGGTCTGGGACGCGCTGTCGAGCGTGCCCGACCCGGAGATTCCCGCCGTGTCGATTGTGGAGATGGGCATGATCAAGCAGGTTGACGTCGATGGGGAGCGCGTCGCGGTGACGGTCCTTCCCACCTTCACCGGCTGTCCCGCGATCCCGGTCATCAAAGACGATGTCGCCGCCGCCGTGGCCGCCGTCGAAGGTGTGGGTGACGTGCTGGTCGACTTCAGCTTCGATCCGCCCTGGACGACCGATCGCATCAGCGCCGAGGGACGACGCAAGCTGAAGGAGTTCGGCCTCGCGCCACCAACCGGCGAAGGTCCGGTCCTCATCACCAGC
>JBOGXB010000107.1:0-4947 GCA_050694215.1 Actinomycetota bacterium | reverse complement strand
GGGCCGATTACAGACTGGCCAACGCATTGAAAAGTCTCCGTGCCCAAACCCATCCAGCCGACTCGATCCGAGTTGCCGTGATCGACTATGGGAGCGAGTCGAGGTGGGCAGCCCGGAGCGCAGAGCTGTGCCGGCAGCACGGGGCCGAGTACCTGCGCATCGATGACGTGTCCGTCTGGAGCCGCTCCCGTTGCTTGAACATCGGGATCCGTCAGGTGAGGACGAAGTTCCTGATGACATCCGATGTGGACATCGTGCTGTCACCCAGGTATCTGGCCGACGCCGTTCGTGCGCTCACGGTCTCGCCGCTCTCCGTCATCTGCTCGCCGATGCTGGATCTCCCGGAGGCGTCCGCAGCGTCCTTCAGGCGCATGGCTGAAACCGAGGAGGCGCTGTCGGTTGGGACCTGGCGAGAGCAGTGCTCGCCCCGTCTCGGATGGGATTTCCACCCTGCGATCGTCGTCGGCTACACAGCCTTCTTCCAGATCGTGCAGGGGTACGACGAATACTACGAGGTATGGGGCTGCGAGGATGAGGATCTCATGTGGCGTTTCCGCTCTCTGGGTCTCCTCCCGCGGAGGCTCGACGCAGAGGGCTTCTACCTCCATCAGTGGCACCCCAAGTTCGAAGGGGTTCCGGATGGGGAGTATGCGGTTGAGATCGAGCGCAATCGCGCGTACCTGAGACGGAATCACTCCATCCTGCGCAACGGCCCGAGCTGGGGGATTGCCGGGTCGGTCCAGAGCGTGACTCGGTGAAGCTGCACGTTTGAGGTGTGGCCCCAACGGGATTTGAACCCGTGCTACCGCCTTGAAAGGGCGGCGTCCTGACCAGGCTAGACGATGGGGCCGGAGGTCGAGTCAGATTACACCTGCCGTTTCGAGGTCCTCGGGCGTGGGTAGCGCGCCAGGAACAGGGGGTGACTACATGTCCGAGAAGAGCAAGTGTCCCGAGTGCGGCGAACCGATCGAGGGATCTCCGCGCGACCTGTCCCAACTGCGGCTCCGAGTACCGCGACGGCGACTACGACAACACAGAAGCCGGCAACGAGTTCCTGGTGGGCAGCAACACATCGACGATCAGGGCGAGGAGATCACCGACAAGGGCGCAGGCGTCGAGGGCACCGGCGACGATGCCGAAGAGTCCCAGGAGGAACCCGCAAGCCGCAAGTGAACAGCAGTCGCCCTGCTCCTCGAATCAAGTTGGGGCCTGTCAGGTGGGCCCCGTCAAGTGGGCCCTGTCAAGTGGGCCCCCAGGGACTCGAACCCTGCCCGCCGGATTAAAAGTCCGGTGCTCTACCTGATGAGCTAGGGGCCCCGCCGAAAGGCTACCTGCGCGCCACCTCGAGGCGTAGACCATCGACCGAGAGCACGACCACGTCTTCGCCCTCGCCAACACGGTCTTTGCTTCGGGCCTTCCAGATCTGACCCTTGACGCGCACCTGGCCCTCGGGATCGAGATCCGACAGGGCCCTGCCGGGAGCCCCGACCAGCGCCTCTGCTCCCATCGTCGCGCGCCGTCTACGCAGGGTGAGCCACAGTGCGATCTCGCCGACCTCGACGAGGGCGAGCACCCCGATGACCACCCACCGCAGTGCCCCGTCGAGGAACAACAGCGCCAGTGTGCTTCCGATTATGAATCCCACTACCGGCCCGACTAACGGTCGCGGGGACGGGGAACCAGCCGGTAGCCGACGTTTCGGATGGTCTCGATCAGCGCCTCGTGCTCGGGACCGAGCTTCGCGCGCAAACGCCGGATGTGGACGTCCACGGTGCGAGTTCCCCCGTAGTAGTCGTAGCCCCAGACCTCCCGAAGGAGGAGGTCGCGATCACATACGCGTCCGGGGCGCTGCGCCAGGAACTTCAGCAACTCGAACTCCTTGTAGGTGAGGTCGAGTGGCTTCCCACGCACGTAGACCTGGTAGTTGTCCGGATTCACGGTGAGGTCGCCGATCTTGAGGATGGTGGCCTCGTCGCTGCGGCCGGTGCGGCGCGCGGCCATTGCGAGGCGCGCCGAGATCTCGTCCCTCGAGCTGGTGGTCAGGAGGAACTCGTCGGCTCCCGATTCGAAGCGGAAGCGCGCGAGGTTGCCCTCCGAGAGCACCACGATCACCGGAGGCAGGCCTATCTCCCATGCGAGCGAGAGCCGGCGCGTCACCTCCTCCGCGGTGTCGAGATCGCCGGTGGCGTCCACGAGGATCAGGTCGGGATGGATCGGGAGGAGGTCGTCGGTCTCCGTCGTCTTCAGGGGCTCTACCGTGACGCGATAGGGCGCGATCGGGAAGTGAGTCAGGAGGTCCCTGACGTCACGGTGCTGATCGGAGAGGAGCAGCAGCGTCAGATTCATAGGTAGATGGTGACTACTCCGGGCCGCGTTCGCCAACCACCCTGGCGGGCATCGGGGCCTGGGCCTCTCGCCACCGGTTGGTTATCGGCAAACGGCGGTCGCGACCGAACGCCATCACCGTCACCTTGGGCCCTGGTGGCGCCTGGCGCCTCTTGTACTCGGCTCGGTCCACCAGTGCGATTACCCGCTTCACGGTGTCGCGGTCGTGTCCCGCCTCGACGATCTCCGAGGCGCCCTCGTTGCGCTCGATGTATGCCTCGAGGATCGGATCGAGTCGTTCGTAGGGTGGCAGGGAGTCTTCGTCCTTCTGGTTGGGGCGAAGCTCGGCGGAGGGGGCCTTCGTGAGCACGCTCTCCGGGATGACGGGCGAGAGCGAGTTCCGGTAGCGGGCCAGGGCGTAGACCTCGGTCTTGAAGACGTCCTTGAGAACGGCGAAGCCCCCGGCCATGTCGCCGTAGAGGGTCGCGTAGCCGCAGGCCATCTCGGACTTGTTGCCGGTCGTGAGCACGAGATGGCCGTAGCGATTCGACACCGCCATGAGCAGGTTCCCTCGGATGCGCGCCTGCAGGTTCTCCTCTGCGATCCCCGGCTTGGTGAGCCCGAAGACCTCCTCGAGCGTTTTCACGTAGGCGCGATGCGTCTGGGTTATCGGGATCTCGATCAGCTCGAGATCCAGGTTGGACGCGAGTGCCTTCGCGTCCTCGATCGAATGCGTGGATGAGAACTCCGACGGCATCGCGACGACGAGCACGCGGTCTGGCCCCAGCGCATCGGCCGCGATCGTCGCCGTGAGGCTCGAATCGATGCCGCCCGACAGTCCGACCACGACCTTCTCGAAGCGGTTCTTTCTCACGTAGTCGCGCACCGCAAGCACGAGCGCTCGATAGATCTCCTCCTCGGCCCCCAGGGGCTCGGCCAGGACGGGCGCCAGGTCTCCTCCTCGGGCCTCGGGAAGGTCGACGGAGATGCGGCGCATCGCCGCCGAGGAACCGGTGGTCTCGCCGAGGGGGACGTCGACGATCTCCAGCGTCTCCTCGAACTGAGGCAGCCGCGCCACGACGTCCCCATCGGGTGAGACGACCAGCGACGAGCCGTCGAAGACGAGCTCGTCCTGTCCACCCACGGTGTTGACGTAGACGATCGACGCGCGGGCACGCTCCGCTCTTTCGCCGAGGAGCTGCTCTCGCTCCCTCAGCTTTCTCTTGTGGTAGGGGGAGGCGTTGATGTTGACGACGATCTGCGCGCCCGCGTCGCCCTGAGCGACGACGGGTCCGCTGGGGTGCCACGCGTCCTCGCACACGCAGACGCCGAGCACTCCATGTTCGGTCTCGACAAGGACGTGCTCGCGGCCCGGGTGGAAGTAGCGGCGCTCGTCGAACACGCCGTAGTTCGGGAGAAGCTGCTTGTGGTAAGTCCCCACGATCCGGCCGCCGTGGCACATCGCCGCGGCGTTGTAGAGCTTGCCGTTCTCGGGGTCGGCGAAGCCCACTATCACCAGAGAGTCGCCGGTGGACGCGGCGACCTCATCGAGCGCCTCTTGGTTCGCCGTCACGAAGCCCCGCTTGAGGACGAGGTCCTCGGGCGGGTAGCCGGTGATCGCCAGCTCGGGAAACGCGACCACCTGCGCGCCGCGATCGCTTGCCTCCCGGGCGAGCTCGATCACTCGGGAGGCGTTGCCGGCCACATCTCCCACGGTGGGGTTTATCTGGGCCAGGGCGATCCTCATCACACAACAAGCGTAGTGCAGCTAGTTGTGAGGGAGAGATAGCCATCGTGCCCGGTCGAGGACGTAGATGCGAACGGGCTCTCCCTGTCCACCGGTGGCGTCGCGTTCGAATCGCATCCCGATCTTCTCCATGACTCGCCCCGAAGCGGGATTGCTCGCGTGATGCCGGCTCACGATGCGGTCCAGCTTGACGCTCTCGAAGGCCTCGTCGCGCAGCGCAAGCGCTCCCTCGCTCGCGAGACCTCGGCCCCAGACGACGGACTTCAGCCACCACCCGATCTCGACGTCGTCGGCGCCAAGCTCGACATCGTTCGGAGTTACATGGTTAAGGCCCACGAACCCCAACCAAGCACGGGACTCCCTGTCGAGGGCCGAGCGCCATCCGAATCCGTGGTCGCGCCAGTGATCGAGCATGAGCCGGAATTGCCGCTCGCTTCGGGCGCGGCTCCACGCGTCGCCACTCCCGATCCAACGCGTCATGGCGGGATCGGAAGCGAGAGCCACCCACTCTTCGAGCCGTGTCTCGTCCCACGGTTCCAGCACCAACCGCGGTGTCTGTAAGTCCTCCACGAAGGGATGGTCGCGCCACCCTCGAGACTCCTTGTAACGCTGCCGAAACGCGTCGGGCGTAGGCTGAGCCCATGGAACCACAACAGGACTACGTGCTGCGCACCGTCGAGGAGCGGGGGATCCGGCTCGTGTGGCTGTGGTTCACCGACGTCCTTGGGTTCCTGAAGTCGTTCGCGGTCACGTCGGAGGAACTGGAGCAGGCGTTCGCCGAGGGCATCGGCTTCGACGGCTCTGCGATCGAGGGGTTCGCCCGCGTCCAGGAGTCGGACATGCTCGCCCGCCCCGACGCCTCGACGTTTCAGATC
>JBOGXB010000106.1:0-4954 GCA_050694215.1 Actinomycetota bacterium | reverse complement strand
CTTCCAGATCGCCAACACCTGATACCAGGGCAGTGCGCTCACGTCGCGTCTCGTCGCCTGTGCGTAGCGCTCGACGAGCTCGGTGCGCGACTTGAATCCGGGCAACTGGGTGACGCGGCTGGTGCGCGCGAAGAGATCCTCCTCCGAGTCAACCGCCTCGAGCCAGAAGGACGTCATCCAACCGAGGTCGGCGAGGGGGTCGCCGAGGGTGGACATCTCCCAATCCAGTATCGCCAACAGCCGGGCGGGGGCTGTTGGACTCAACATCACGTTGTCGAGCTTGTAGTCCCCGTGTACCAAAACGGTGGGCGGAGACATGGGGAGGTTGTCGCGTAGCCATTCCCCGACGCGCTCCAGGGCCGGCAGGGGGCGTGTATGCGGCAAGGTCAGCTCCAGTTGACCGTTCCAGCGCCTGAGCTGCCGGTCCAGATACCCGGACGGCTTGCCGAAACCCTCGAGGGCGGGCATCGAGGGGTCCACGGCATGGAGCTCGACCAGCGTATCCACCAGCTCGTCGCCGATGCCGGCTCGGTGCTCCTCGGTAAGGTACCCGGGGAGCTCGTCACGAATCACGCAGCCGTGCACGCGTTCCATCACGTAGAAGGGAGCCCCGATCACCGCTTCGTCCTCACACGTGAGCACCGTTCTCGGCACTCGAACCGGCGTTTCCTTCAGGGCAGTAAGGACGCGGTACTCACGCCCGACGTCGTGGGCCGAAGGAAGGAACGCTCCACGAGGCGGCCGCCTCAGGACCAGCTCCTCACTCCCTCGGGTAACGAAGAACGTCTCGTTGGAGTGGCCCGCCTGGTGACGACGGATCGCGATGTCCTCGTTCCCGGACAAGTGTTCGTTCAGATAGTCGCGCAGGGAGGTCTCGTCGACCAACTCGGGAAGCGACGAGCTCATGCGAGGTTGCCGGTTGCCTTCTTGCTGCCTTCCCCGTCCATGGCGGTCTTGAGGAGGTTGCGCGCTATCACCATGCGATGTACCTCAGAGGGCCCATCGTAGATACGAGCAGCGCGAGCGTCTCGATAGAAGCGTTCAAGCGGTAGATCGCCCGAGTAGCCGAGCGCGCCGTGGACCTGGATGGCGCGGTCCACGATCCGTCCGAGCGCCTCCGAGATGTACACCTTGCTCATCGACACCTCCTGGCGGTACTCCAGCCCCTTCTCGATCAGATATGCAGAGTGGAGGACCATGAGGCGCGACGCGTAGAGCTCGATAGCAGAGTCAGCGAGCCAGTTCTGGATCGTCTGCCGCTTCGCAAGCGGCTCACCGAATGTCTCACGAGTGAGCGATCTCTCCGCCGCAAGGTCGAGCGCGCGCTGGGCGACGCCTATCCAGCGCATGCAATGGGCCAATCGGGCCGGGCCCAAGCGAACCTGGGCCAGCTTGTAACCCTCGCCCGGCCCCCCGAGCATCGCATCGAGTGGAACCCGGCAATCCTCTATGGCGATCTCACAGTGACCGCCGGGGGAGTGCGTCCCCATAACAGGCACCTCACGGAGGACCTTCCATCCCGGGTTGTCCGCGTCAACGAGGAACAGCGAATAGGCAGCTCGCGGATCGCCCTCGGGCTCGCTCCTGGCTACGACGATCGCGAAAGCGGCCCCCATCGCGCCGCTGATGAACCACTTCTCGCCGTTCAGCACCCATTCGTCGCCCTGCTTCACGGCCGTCGTCTTTATCCCGGTCGGGTCGGCGCCGGCGGCTTGCTCGGACATCGCGAAGCACGAACGAACCCTTGCCTCCGCCAGTGGTCGTAGGTACGTCTCGAGTTGCTCGGAAGTGCCGGCATGAAGGAGGAGGTGCATGTTGCCCTCGTCGGGCGCCATCGCGTTGAGGCCCAGGGACGCCAGACCGGACGCACCGCATTCCTGCGAGACGATCGCCATGCCGAGGGGGCCGAGCCCGAGGCCTCCCCACTCCGCGGGCAGATGAGGGTTGTAGAGACCGGCGGCCTTCGACTCCTCTCGAAGTCCGGCGAGAACCTTCTCGAAGTGGTCCGAGTCCGGGTGTTCGCCGAGCTCTAGCTCGGCCGGGATGGCGTGCTCCTTCACATAGGCCGCGACCCGACGCTGGACCTCTCCTATTTCGTCCGGAAGCTCGAAGTCGATCATCGATGCTCGAGAGAGAAGAACCCGATCGGCCTGAAACCCTTGGCCGTGCGGTACAGGATCTTTCCGAGGTAAGTACCGTCGCCGATCTCGACGAGCTCGTCCAGGACATGGCGGATGATGAAGCTCGGGTTGGCCTCGAAGTCGTAATCGATTTTCAGCACGTCGACTTCCGGGTCCACTTCCCCAGGCGCGACGCGCGTGCGAAAGGGAAAGCACTCGAGCCGGTCGTCGAGCTCGCGCTCAGGCGTGTAGGACGGCCACAGTGTCTTCATGGGGGCCTTGGCCGACCGCGTGAGGACGTTCACCCCGGCGCTACGGTCGGAATCGAAGCTCTTTCCGAGCCATGGCATGTACATCCGAGCGATCCGGAGGACGGTTGCGTCCCCCGGCCCCCACACGTTGGTGGTCACCAAACGTCCCGGCAGGAACCCCGACGGAAGCGGGTCCGGCGTTCGTCCGTTACGAAAGAGCTCGTCGAGCGACGCGAGGGCCCGCGCCCGCACGACCTTGGGCTGGAGCTGATCGACTAGGTCGTTGAGCGCGCTAGGGCCGGTTGCCGTTTCCTTCACGTCCATTCGGCGCCCCCATGTCGTCGTCGGAGATTAGCCAAGGGTACCTTCCTGCCGACCGTTACGACAGCCGCGCATAGCGCGGCTCACGGCCCACTCGGCCGGATACAATCCGGGCGCACACATCGGATGGCCGGTGAGTGAGATCTTTGTGATCGGGCGAGCGCCCGCATCGCAGGAGGGAGGCGTTACGTGGCGGACGAGGTACAGGCCTACATCCTCATCCAGACCGCGGTGAACGCGATCCAGGTAGCGGGTGCGATCAGGCAGATCGACGGCGTGGAGTCCGCCGACGACGTGTCGGGGCCTTACGACGTTATCGCGCGGGCAGCCGCGGCCGACATGGACGCTCTAGGACAGTTAGTCGTGGCCAGGGTCCAAAGCGTCGAGGGGATCACGCGGACCCTGACTTGCCCGATCGTCGAGCTCTAGCTCGTCTCTATCCCGGTTAGTACTCCGTTAGCCAACACGGAACGTGGTACTCACTCGATTCGGCTTAGGGAACAACCTTTTGCATCGCTCTGTGGGCGAACAGGTACAGGACTCCCGCCATCCCCGCCAGAGATAAGAGTCCGGGCCAAGTACCGGCCCAGCCGACGTCACCGAGGAACCCCTGCCGGGCCAGCGCGAGCACGTTCGTCATCGGATTGAAACGTGCCACCGCGTGCACCCAGCCGGTCAACAGAGCAACGGGCATCTGGGCCGTGGACAGAAAGATCGACAGGAAGACCCCCATCTGCATCAAGGGCGCTATCTGGAACGTTTTGAAACGCAGTGCAAGGCCGATCCCCCAGGCGCCTGCGACGAAGCCGATCCCGAGGCAAGCCAGCGTGAGAGAGGCTATGGACGCCACGACACCGCCCTTGAAGTGGGCTCCCCCGCCGACCGCGACCACGAGGAGCAGCACCAGCGGGATCAAGCTGCGCAACACGGATGCGAGAAGCGGCCCCCACAGGATCGAGCTACGGCTCGCCGGGCTCATCAGGAAACGGTCGTAGAAACCGTTCTCGAGATCGCGAGCGATCGCCATCGAGGTCGTGATGCCGGCGAACGCCGCGCCCTGAAGCGCCGTCATGGGCGCGACCCAGTCGAGGATCTTGTCCGCCGGGAAGCCCGGAAGGGCAACGAGCTCCGAGAACGGTCCCGCGAACGCGATCGTCAGGAACACCGGCATGATGAGGGAAGGCACGAAGGTGGAGGGGACGCGCGGGATCAGCTTCAGGCTCCGTTCCGCGATTCCCCAGACGACCGCGGGCGAGGAAACCCTTCGCGCGGCTCTCTCTACGGCAACGGACGACATATCCCCTCCTAGGACCCCAGCTCGAGTCGCTTGCGTAGCGCGACGGCGGACGCCGCTATGCCCCCTGCGAAGATCGCACCCGCCACGGCGAGCGACTTGGTGATCTCGCCGAAGTCGAGACCGGATATCACCTGCGCGCGCAGCCCTTCGATCATGTGCGAGAAGGGATTGATGGTGGCGACGTCGTGGAACCAACCCTCCATCAGCTCGCGTGGAAAGAAGGCGCTCGAGATGAACATGAGGGAGAACATCAAGGGGAAGCTCCCCTGAACGGCCTCACTCGATCCCGTTCGCAACGCGAACGACACGGTAAGGGCTCCGATGCCACCCGCGAGTATCGATGCAACGATCGCGAGCAGCAGCATGCCTGCAATACCGCCCTCGAGCTCGAGACCGAAGAGCGACACGATTCCAAAGAACAACCACGCCTGGAAGAACGCGACGGTCATCGCACCGGCGACCCGGCCTACGAGGATGGAGGTCCGTGTCACGGGAGTTGAGATCAGTCGCTCGAAGAAGCCCCCCTCGATGTCGGTAGCCATGTCCTCGCCCGCGGCGATGGAGCCGAACAGGGCGCCCTGGACGACTGTGGTCGCGAACAGGAACTGCATGAAGGAACTCGCGGGAAAGCCCGGTAGGTTCGTGGATTCCTGCAACGCCGCCGAGCTCATCGACATGAACAACAGTGGGAAGACGAGCGCAGGAACGATCTGCACCGGCTGGCGCGTCACGTTCACGATGGAGCGTCTGCTCAGGGCGACGTAGTGACTGAGGGTCAGGCTCATCGTTCGGACTCGCTGCCGATGGGCTCCGGTGTCGATTGCTCCTCTCCCTCGAGCCGTCTGCCGGTGGCCTCATGGAAGACGTCGTCGAGGGTCGGGTTGTGCAACTCGATCCCATCGACTTCGACGCGAGCCTCGTCCAGTGCGCGCACGACCGCGGCCACTCGACTCGCTGCGCCGGGT
>JBOGXB010000105.1:0-4963 GCA_050694215.1 Actinomycetota bacterium | reverse complement strand
GAGCCTGCCGTTCGATACGACCGCGAACAGAGCGAAGAGGGCCGACGAGACCAGGGCGACGAAAAGACCTTCCTTGAGGCCTGCGGCGATGGCGGCGATGGCCACCGGCACGATGAACAACCAGCCCGAGTCGACCTCGCTGGGGGCCGGGACCAGGCTGAAGGCGGATGCCACGACGAGCAGGATCCCGATCACCGAAAGCCTGAGAGGACGTTGTTCGAGAAGAGGTCGGATCTGCTCGGTTATGAGCGTCTTGAACGCCTTTCGGGCGGACGCTCCTTCCACCGATGCTACGGCCGGGGTGTTCATGTTCCCTCTCTTAGTCACCCCTAGTCCCTATGGACTAGTCATCGTGAACTAATCGGATGAAGAGCGCCAAAACTTGAGTCGCGTCTCTCCTGATGAAACTTGCTGCGCAGACTCTTCTAGTCACAGGCGGAGCGGAGCGGCCCCCCGGCGACCCCGTCCTCGTCCGAGCTCTGCTTCCTCAGGGAAGGGGGTCGGGGATCAGGCTCGCCGTCGCCAGAGGTACGGCCGCGATCTCCTTGATCCTCGAGATATTAGTTCCTGCGATGAACGCGGGGAGGATGTTGGGGGCGATGACGAGGTGCGTGAGGTTCCCTACCGCAACCCCATTGGCGTGACGCACGGGCGAGCCGGAATCTCCGAAGATCGCGGCCCCGTCCCACCCGTAGCCGTCCACCTCGCGACCGCGCTCGGCGCCCTCCCAGGTAACGAGCCCCGGGCGCGGCGTTCCGCCCGTGCCGATCACGGCTCCGTGACCCGTGTGAACGACCGGGTCTCCGAATACCGGATCCCCCGCACCCGTGGGGCCTCCAACGTGGGCCATCGAGGGATTCACGTACTGGACCATCTGCGGGTGGACCTCCACCAGGGCGAAGTCGTTGCCGATCCCGCGGTCGATGCTCTTTACCGTCCGACCGATGTTCATCAGAACACCCGGCGCCGCGATCAAGGTGACCTCGTCGCCGACCTCGGTGCAGTGGCCCGCGGTGCCGATATAGGCGCCGCTGCCGGTCCGAACGCGAGCCCGTCGCTTGGCGCCCTTGCCGCGCTTGCCGGCAGGCCGGGACATCTTCAGAGGTACGTTCCCGCTCGCTCTGCCGAAGACGTAATTCATCGTGCATCCGGCCGGGGAGATCATCCACGACCCCGGACGGATCCCGGTGAACAGAAGCGAGGTCTCGACGTGGGCGCCGTCGGGCAGGACCACCGTCTGGCCACGCTTCGCGGCCGCAACGACGCGCCGGTGAAGCTCGTTCGTGTACCAGGTGGGCTTCGGTGCCTTCAGCTCGATCGCGTACTTGCCCTCCCCAAGAGGGACTGCGTCCTTGGCCACTCTGATCGGGAGCCGGCCGGCTCCGGGAGAAGCAGATACGGAAGTGACCCCGGCGAGGCTTGCCGTCATGGTGGCCAGCGCGCCGATGGCGATCAAACGTCTGACGCTGATCGAGTCCCCCTTGAATAGGCTGGTGACCTGAGACTTCTGCACCGCACGTCGTTTTCCCTGCCACGGACGGGCGGGGGAGAAATGACCGCTCTACCTTGCCCCTGGCGAGCGGTCTCGATAGCCCCCGGGCCTCGCCTGATTCGTAAGGGTGATACCGGAACCGCCCGGCTGAACGGACTCAGCCGTGAAGATCCCGAACGTTGCTCTGTTGGGCGACGTGGGGGCCGCGGGCTCGCAACCACTGCATCAGCTCTCCCGCGGAGACGGCCGGGCTCACGTAGTAACCCTGGGCGTAATCGCAACCGAGCTCGGTCAACGCATCCCACTCGGCCTCCGTCTCCACGCCCTCGGCAACGACCTGCAGCCCGAGGTTTCGGCCCAGGTCGATGGTGGATCGGACTATGACGGCGTCGTTCTCGTCCTCGATCATGTTCGAGACGAATGAGCGGTCGATCTTGACCTCCGAGACCGGCAGCCGCTTCAGGTAGGCAAGCGAGGAATAGCCCGTCCCGAAATCGTCGATGGCTATGCCGACGCCCATCTCGCTCAGTCGATCGAGCACGGTTAGGGCGCGCATCGGATCCGACATGATCGTGCTCTCCGTGATCTCGAGCTTCAACTGGCCCGCCGGGACGTCCCATTTGGCAAGAAGGGCCGCTATCTGCTCGGGGAGCTCGAGCTCCAGGAGGTTGCGCGTCGAGAGGTTGACTGCGGTCGTGAGCTCGAGCCCCGCCTCGAGCCAGCTGCGCGTTTGCTTGATTGCGGCCTCCAGCACGTAGAGCGTGAAGGGAAGGATCAGGCCCGTCTGCTCGGTGATCGGCACGAACTCACCGGGAGGAACCAGACCGCGGCCCGGATGATGCCATCGCACCAGGGCCTCGACTCCCTGGACCTCTCCCGACTCCAAGTGGGCCTTGGGCTGGTAATAGAGCTGGATCTCCTCCTCCTCTAGCGCCCGGCGGAGCTCTCCGATGAGAGCGAGACGGCTCGGGGTGTTCTGATCCTGATCCGCCGAATAGATCGCGTAACCAGATCTCATCTGCTTGGCCGCGTACATGGCGACGTCCGCTCTCTGCAGGAGGCGGTCGCCGCTCTCGCCGTGGTCGGGGTAGAAGGTCATCCCGATGCTCGCCTCCATGTTGAGGCGCAGTCCATGTAGCGCGAAGGGTAGCTCGAGGGCTCTGCGCATCTTCTCCGCCACCTGCACCGCCGACGACTTGTCGGAGATGCTGGGAAGGAGCACCGCGAACTCATCGCCGCCCAGGCGGGCGATCGTGTCGCTCTCCCTCAAGACCGAACGAAGCCGGGGGCCGATCTGCCTCAGAAGGAGGTCTCCGTTGTGGTGACCGAGCGAGTCGTTGATCTCTTTGAAGCCGTCAAGATCTATGACCATGACGGCCACCTCGAAGTCCTCACGTCCTCCGACGAGGAGTGATTGGCGCAATCGGTCGAGGAACAGGGCTCTGTTGGGAAGGTGCGTCAGCGAATCGTGCAACGCTTGATACTCGCTCATCGCCGCTTGCCGCCCCCCGGTGTAAAGAGCCGCGATCGGCAGCACCAGCAGCGGTATCAGGGCGAGGCTGTAATCCGCCGCCACGACGACGATGGGTGACAGAGCCAGGGATGCACCCACGGGGCCTGCTCGGAACGCGAGATCGTTCCGCACGTGCTCCCATTTCGAAGCGGTCTGGTCGAGACCGGTCACCAGAGCGCTCGAGGAGTTATTGACTACATAGAAGATCGCGATCGCCAGGAGGATCGCGGGGAGCTCTCCCGCCGTGAAGTAGGGAGCGTCATCGTGGGGCACACCCGAAAGCAGTTCGAGCACCCCGGCCGACGCGCCGATCGCGAGCGTGTAATGGGCAACGTCGAAGCTCGAGCGAAGAAACGACCTGCTGCGGAAGTAGTAGGCCAACAGGCCGGCCAGAGCGAGGGCAAGCACCGCTGCCGCGAGTCCTTCCGTCAGAAGCAGCGCGAAGGCAAAGATCGTCGAGGTCGAGATCTCTTCCTCATCGTTCTTGCGTGCAACGCTGATGGGAAGCAGCTCGCCGAGAACCACCAGGCCCACGAGGATCCAGAACACCTCGGGATTGTCTCCCGCGCTCCCGATCTTGCCGCTGGCTGCGACCCAGACGAGAACGGCGATCCCCACGACGGATACCGCGACCATGTAGATGGTGGTCGCCGTGAGCTTTCGCGGCTGTGCAGGTAGGCGTTTCAAGCGTGAGCAGAGGGGAAGTCAGGCCCCCGCCGCAGCCTCCTTTCTCACCTGTTCGAGTCCTACCGTTGGACGAGCCCGATAGGCACTCGCCCCCCCCAGCAAGCCGATCTCTTCTCACTCGCGTCACGCAACGTGCGCGTATCGGTCACAGTCCTTCGAAGAGCTCCGCACCTGTGGTATCGGGCGGAATGGGGCTGCGGCTTAGGCCTTAGTTCGGATCTCTACGGTCTCCCGCTCGAGACGCTCCATCTCCCGGCCGGCGACGATCATGCGATGGATGGAGGTGATCACTCCGAGGGCAATGATGGTGATGAGGCCCGCGAGAACGAAGTTCAACAAGGCAGCCAAGACCAAGACGAGGATGCGCGCGTCCCGGCCCCCTATCCCATCGGGGCAGTCCACTCCCAGGGACTGGGCGCGAGCTCTCGTGTAGCTGGTCAGGAAGGAGGCCGTCAGGGCGAAGCCGGCGGCGACGCCGAGCGTATCCATGTCCGAGTATCCGAGCCCCAGGATCAGGGCGGCGTCGGTCCACCTGTCCAGAACGCTGTCGAGAAAGGCCCCCCAACGGCTTGTTCTCCTGGTTATGCGAGCAAGATCGCCATCGACACAGTCGGTGATCTCTCCGACAAGGGTTATCACCGCACCCAGGACGTAGTTACCCGCGCCGAACGCAATCGCTCCGGCAACGAACAGCAGGGCACTAGCCCACGTGACCTGGATGGGGGTGACGAAGGTGCGCGCCAGCAATGCTGCGGCGCGCGACGACAGAGGCCTGTAGAGATACCTCGTCACCGGGTAACGAAGGTCCACTAACAGCTCCTTGCCTCTGTGGGTCGGACACCCTGGAAGACTGCGTGGCCGGCCGGATTGGTCGGCACCACCCACAATAGGTTACGCCCGACCGGCGTCGTGGGCCCCCCGGCGCCGAACCCCCTAGGCCGAGCTGGGGGCGGCCGAAGGCGCAGCCTTCGAGAAGGACAGCTGGTCCCCCTCGGTCCGGATGTCTATGGGCTCGCCGTCCTTGAAGGTACCGTCGAGGAGCTTCAAGGCAAGCTCGTTCTCGATCTCCTTCTGGATGAGCCGCTTGAGCGGACGTGCCCCATAGCTGGGGTCGAAGCCCTTGGTAGCGAGATAGTCCTTCGCCTCTTCGGAGACGATCAGCTCGATCCCCCGCTCCTGCAACCTCTCTCGCAGCCGCCCGAGCTGGATCTCGACGATCCGGCCGAGGTCCTCCTTCCTCAATCGATGGAAGACGATGATCTCGTCGACAC
>JBOGXB010000104.1:0-5190 GCA_050694215.1 Actinomycetota bacterium | reverse complement strand
CCTTCTTGACCTGGCTCGTGATCTGATCGAGTGCCGTTTCGATCACGTCACCGACGAGGCGCTTGCTCTCGCCGGTCTTGCCTGCCACCGAATCGATGAGTTGCTTCTTGTTCAAGACTTTCCTCCATGAGGCGACGGACGGGTGACTGAGACCGGCAGCTACCCTAACGGCCCCGGGGCCGCCTCGCACGGTGGTCGTCACGGCCCCTCCCCGGGGACGGGCTCGGCTCTCGCCTCGGCCGCCACCGGCAGAGCGTCCACTCCGACGAGGCCGAGGAAGCTCGTCGCGATCTCGTCCCTCAGCACGATGGTGACTGAGCCTTCGTTCGCGTCGACGACGGCCCCGCCGGCGAAGCCGCGGGCGTCGAGATACCGGTAAGCAAGGACGCGCGCGCCCGGAGCGTCGAGCAGGAGCTCGCCGCCCCCACTCGAGTAGAAGGCACCCAGGTCGAGCTCCCCCGCACCTGCTAGCGCCGCAGCGTCGGCCGTGTTCTGCAGCGTGAGGCGTGCGATGAACGCCCGTGTTCCGTCGACTGCCAGTCCCGTCACCGCGAACACGACGAGAGCGAGCCCCAGGATCAACACGGTGGCCTGGCCGTCCTGAGATCGGAGTGCTTTCATCGGCTCCGGTATGGATCGACCCGGGCGACGTGTCTTGCGCGAACCCACACGGATGGGCTCTCGACACGTCCTAGCAAGGGTGCTTGTCCGACCGGCACCGGATAGCCGATCTCGATCTCGACACGCTCGCCTCTGCCGAGGCTGCTTCTCCAGTCCACGACCACATCCGAGGGATCGAGCCCGTGATCCACGAACGCTCGAGCCACCGCTTCGTCTATGGCGAGCGCCGCATCGGGAGTCGTCGCCGACCTTGCCGCCTCGAAGCCCGCTGCTCGCACCGCCGCGGTCGCCGCGAGGGAAGTCCGGTGAACGTCCGCGAGCACACCCAGCATCCATACGAGGGGGACGAGCAAGAGGAGTCCTAGGAGGATCGTCTCGATCATCGCCTGACCGGACTCGCGAGTCATTCGACTCCGCCTTCCCGGCTGGCGGTCGCGGCGGTTCGGACGGGGATCGACACGGGAATCGGTCCGGGGACGTCCAGCAACCCGCTCACCATCACGTGCGTGACTAGCCGGTCTCCTGCCTCGATCGTCGACGTCGAAACCTGGAGATCGTCCACGATCCCGCCCGCCGCGCGCTCCACAAGCCGGCGCGCGGCTTCCGACGCATCGGATGTTCGCCGGTCCAACTCCACCGCAGCCCGGGCTCCTTCGTGAGCGGCCGAGAGCACTACGTTGCGCGCGTAAAGCGTGAGCCCCACCTGGATAACACCGAGCGAAAGCAACATCAGGACGACGACGGCGAACGTTACCTCTACGGGGGCCGAGCCTTCCTCGTCGGACGCCGACTTCAGCACCCGAGGCTGCCGCATACGCTCGAGAGCGCCGCGGAGACGATCGCGATCAAGCGATCGCGCGCAACACCCCAGATCGCAACGACGAGGGCACTGGTCATCAGAACGATCAGCACCCAGCCTGGGACGTCGCCTTCCTCGCTTCCCGCCACGCCCACCAGCCACACCCTGAGAACTTCCATGCGACCTCCTTCCATCACGGTACGAGCAGATCCAGCGACACCAATCCGGGATACAAGGCGAAGACAACGACAACCGGCATGATCAGAAAGACGACGGGGATCAGCATCAGCACCTCGCGACGCCCACCCAACTCAAGCAATGCACGCCTGCGCGCCTCACGTCCATCGTCTGCCTGGGCGCGCAAGATGTCGGCGAGGGGTGCTCCTCTCTCAATGGCAGTGCATAGAGAGTCCACGAGCCTGGCCATGCCGGTGTGGGGGAGCCGATGTGCCATCGCCTCGAGCGCCTCAGTGGCACCCTTGCCCGCTCTAATGTCGGCGACTACGTCGTTGAACTCGTCGCCGATCCCACCTGACATCACGCCGGCGACGCGTAAGCACGCCGCGGGGATCGACTCACCAGCCATGATCGACAACGTGATCAGGTCTATTGCGACCGGAAGCTCTTCGGCGAGTTGGGCGCGACGCGCCTCGATCTGGCGTCCTAGCCACCAGTCCCGCCCCAGGAACCCCGACACGAAGCAGATGCCCACGAACGCCGGGACGGTTCTCAGGTCGATCCGTAACCCGACTGCGGCGAGTAGCACTGCGAGCGCGCAACTCCCGACCGCAGCGGTCATCCCCCAGGTGAACTGCTCGACGCGGAAGGCCTCGGGACCTCGTCGGTCGCCCTCAGCCGCAAGTCTCGAGATCAGATCTGTTGGGCCACTCCGCCACACCCGCCGGATACGGGAATCGAGCCACCTACCGAAGCCTCCGGCCGGTGCGCCATGTGCATGCAGAAGCGCGCTCGGGCGACCGTGGAGACCGCTCAGATAGGGCTCTATCCGATGCGTCATGCGACGCGATCGAAGCGGGGGCAGGCCGGAGGCCAGCAGGACGAGACCGAGGGCCCCGACGAAGGCAGTCGCCTCGATCAATGCCCCAGCCGCCTCTCCTCCGGGAGGCGAGCCGCCCTCAACATCAGCCTGTAGCCGGCAAGCGTCGCGGCCGCTCCACATGCAATCACGAAGATCCCGGCAGACGAGTTGTAAGCGACCGCAGCTTCCGGGCGCGTCGACATGATGAGTAGGACCACCCACGGACTACCCGCTGCAACTCGAGCTGCGGTTACCGTCCACGACCACCTCGCTTCGATCTCCTTTCGCACGCGGAGGTCCTCACGAACGAAATCTCCGAGCGTCCGCAGCACCCGGACCAGGTCGGTGCCTCCGACCTGATGCGCCAGAGACAATGCGGCGGCTACACGGTCTACAACCGGATCGGCGAGGGCGTCACGAAGCCTCGTGAGAGCAGCTTCGAAGCTCCCGCTCGAGCGATAGGTGGCGGCAAAGGCCGCGAATCCGGTGCGGAGCCCCTCCGGCCCTCGCTCGCCCAGCTGCATGCACGACTCGGGCAGCGAGATGCCCGCCCTGACTGCCGTCATGAGATTTGCGATCGCATCGGGCCACGCCTCTCGAAGCACGCGGCGCCTGCGGGCTCGACGAGTTCGTACGAGAGCAATCGGGACATAGGCACCCGCGCACGCGAAGGCGAGCGCTACCCCGGGAGACGACGTGACTCCGGCGATCAACACGAACGTGAATGCCGAGCCCATCCCCGAAAGGGCCAGAAGCCGGCGACCCGAGAGCCGGAGGTCGGCCTCAGCGCAGGTACGATCGAGAGCGCCGAGAAGCCTCGAGGAGCGCGGTGCCGGCGGGGCCGAGATCCCCGCGTACACGAGCAACAGACCCAGAGCACCCACTGCTGCGATGAGGGTCGTCACCGCAGCAGCTCGCGGACATCCACACCGGCGGCGGAGAAACGCTCTGGATGGGGTGGCTGATGGCCGGTCCATCTGAGGTAGGTGCCGGAGCTGTGGAAGAGACCCACGCTCTCGATGCGATTACCTTCGACGCGGCCGGTCACCGCGAGAACCTCTGCGGTCCTCCTCTGCCCCTTCTCCATCGTCAGATGGACGATGAGATCGATCGACGTCGCGACCGTCGGCACGATGAAGGAGTGGGTGACGTTCTCGCCGGCAAGCAGAGGCAACGTCGTGAGCTTGGTCAGTGCTTCGTGGGCACTGTTCGCATGGATGGAAGTCATCCCGGGCAGACCCGAGTTCAGGGCCACCAGCAGATCGAGCGCCTCTCGTTGCCTGACCTCGCCGACGATGATCCGATCCGGCCTCATCCGCAACGCTTCCATGATCAGACGACGAAGGTCGATATCGCCCCGCCCCTCGAGATTCGCCTGGCGCGTCTGCAGCGCAACCACGTCGGGCAGCAGGATCTGGAGCTCGAATACCTCCTCGCAGGTTATGACGCGATCGCGTGCGGGGATCGCCGCGGCCAGGCAGTTGAGCATCGTCGTCTTGCCCGTCTGAGTTCCCCCCGACACGACGATGTTCAGGCCAACCCCAACGGCAGCACCGAGAAATCGGGCGACACGCTCATCCAGCGACCCCAATCGCACCAGCTCGTGGAGATGGTGGGCACCCAGCACGAACTTGCGGATGTTGACCGCCCAGTGCTTGCGGGTGATGTCGGGAATGGCGACGTGCAAGCGAGACCCGTCCACCAGAGTCGCATCCACGAAAGGGCTCGAGAGGTCCAACCTGCGACCGCTCGTGCGCAACATCCGCTCGACGAGATCTTTGATCTCGCGCTCGGTGAGGACGATGTTCGTCAAGACGTGTCCGCCCTCACGCGCGCAGAACACCCGCCCAGGCCCGTTGATCCAAATCTCCTCGACCTCCAGGTCGTCGAGCAGAGGCTGCAGGGGACCCAGGCCCGCTACCCGGTCGACCACCGCCTTCTTGATGGCACCCCTGTCCTTGACCCGCGGGAGAGAGCTCGATTCAGCTCTCCTTTCGTAATCGTGCAGGACCTCGTCGAACAAGGACTCGACCGAGCCGGACCCATCCGTAGCCGGATCGATCCCGCGCCGCCGGACGAGCTCCCTCACCTCGCCCTCGAGATGTGTCATCGGGGCGTCCACGATCACCTCCTCCCCGCGAGCCGAGTCAGGAACCCTCCAGGTGTCGGCTGCCCTCCGACGGCCGCTCCCAGCGTCCGGACCGCGGATGCGAAATCGGATCCTGGCTTGAGATCCCGAACGGCTCTTCCACGCGCCACAGCCGATCCCACCTCAGCGGGACTATCGGGGATGTAGGCGAGGGGCCGCCGTCCCGTGTGGCGCTTCACGATGTCGGCGATCTCGGGTTCGGTCCCTTGAGCAACTCGGTTCGCGACCACGATGATCCGGTCCTCATCGGTCAACGAGCGCAGATCGTCGAACGACCAGAGGAAGTTCTTGATCCCCACAGGGTCGCCGCGTACGACCGCCACCACGTGATCGGCCGAGTCGATTGCATGGCGGGCAAGGCGGTTGCGACCCTCGCCCGATTCGGGATACGGGGATCCCTCAGGCTCCAGGCAGAACCCGACGTCACAGACCGTGTTGTGGAACGCGCCGCGAGCTGCGGACAGGAGCTGTTGCCATCCGAAATGGGACACCTCCGGCCACAGCTCGGCGCGGGGGATGCCCGGGACGACTACCGCGCCGGACTCACCCGCTCGCCGCAGCTCGGTCACCAGGCGAGCGGCG
>JBOGXB010000103.1:0-5232 GCA_050694215.1 Actinomycetota bacterium | reverse complement strand
GCAACGTCGGGCTATGCAATCGATGGGCGTCGATCAGGACTCGAACCGATCAGTTCGTGGAGTACTACGACCAGGGGGAGGTCGTCTTTCGCGAGTACTACAACCTCCGACGAGATCCGTGGCAGCTGGTCAATCTGAGAAGGGATGGTGTCGGAGGGAATACTCCTCCGGTCGGCCCGCAGCGCAAGGAGCTGGAACGAGCGAAGACCTGTACCGGGGTGAGCTGCCCGTAAGAGTCGTATCCCGTACAGTGCGATCTTGCTTGAATCCGCCGGCCGTCGCGCCCTAGCTCCGAAGCGGGACGAATGGTCATGGTGTTTCCCGGATGCTGGTGGCGCGAGCCGGCGTCATGTCCCCCTGAGGTCGGCGAGCATCGGGGCGAAGCGCTCGAAGTCCTTCTCGAAGAAGGTGAGGTAGGAGAACCCAAGCTCCTCTCGCAGGCGGCGCACCTTCTCGACGATTGCGGGCACCGGGCCGACGAGCACGAAGGGCATGTCGAGTATCGGATCGACCGGCTCCTCCCACTCCGCAGCCAGCTTCTCGGCGGCCGCGCGCTCGTCGTCGGCGATCTCGACGGCCTGAACCAGCAGGTTCAGCTCGATCTCACCGAACCGCTCGCCGGCCGCGGACCCAAGGAACTCGATCTTGCGCATGAATGCACTCTCGCTCTGCTCGTTCTCGCTGAGACCGGAGCCGTCGGCCTTCGCGAGGGGCAGGATGCCGATGATGTCGGCGTGCTCGGCTGCGAGGCGGAGCATTCGCCGGCCTCCCGCTCCGACCATCACGGGCAGGGGGTCTTGGATCGGCTTGGGGTGGACCTCGAAGTCCGATACCTCGTAGTGCTTGCCGGAGAACGACACCGACTCGCCACCGAGCGCGCGCGTCACGATCTCCAGGCTCTCCTCGAGCCGCTCCACTCTCACCGGCGGAGGATCGAAGGAGAGGCCGGATCTCTCGTAGTCCCGGCCCAGCCATCCCGCACCGAGGCCGAGCTCGAACCTCCCGTCGGAGAGGACGTCGAGCGCAGCGACCTCGCGCGCCAGCACGACGGGATGGCGGAAGTCGTTGTCGAGGACGAGGGTGCCGAGGCGCAGCTTGCTGGAGGCATCCGCGGCGGCCGTCAAACCCTGCATAGGCGCGACGCCTTCCCCGAAGTGATCCGCCACGACCACGACGTCGTAGCCGAGGTCCTCTACCTTCTTCACCTTGTCCCGCCACGCGGCGCGCGAAGGCGCCGTCCACAGCTGGGCGCCGAAGCGGAAGGGACGCGTCATCGCGGCGGCTTCCTCACGAGCTTGCCGGTTGCGGTGCGCGGGAGCTCGTCGACGATAGTGATCGTTCTCGGGCACTTGAAGCCGGCCAGCCGCTCGCGCATCCAGTCGAGCAGCGCCTCGGAATCGATCGGTTGTCCGAAGGCGGCCACGACGGCGGCATGCACCTCCTGGCCCCATTCTTCGCTGTCCACTCCGAACACGACCGCCTCATGCACCGAGGGATGCTCGAGGAGAGCGTTCTCGACCTCCTGCGGATAGACGTTCACCCCGCCGGTGATGATCGTGTCGTGGATGCGCCCTGTAAGAAAGAGGTATCCGTCGTCGTCGAGCCAGCCGAGGTCCCCGACGGTGAACGACCCGTCCCGCCACGCAGAAGCCGTCTTGGCGGGATCTCCCCAGTACTCGAATCGTTCTGCCTTCGCATCCCTCACCCACACCTCGCCGACCTCGGCGGCCGGCAAGGACCGTCCGGTCGAGTCCGTAACGAGCACCTCGGCTCCCGGCAGGGCCGTCCCGACGCTCCCGGGTTTCCTGAGCCACTCCTCGCTCGAGATGCGTGTCGCCTGGCCCTCAGTGGAACCGTAGAACTCCCACACCGAACCCCTCGGGAAGATCTCGATGACCCTGCGTTTGGTCTCCTCGCGGATGGCCGCTCCCGCGTGCGCGAGCACGCGCATCGACGAGAGGTCGTGAGCCATCAATCCGCGATCGCCGAGATCGATGATGCGTTCCAGGTGTGTGGGGACCATGAAGGTGCTGGTGATGCCGAAGAGCTCGATCGCTGCGAGCGCCTCCGCGGCGCGGAACTTGCCGATCAAGGCGACCGTTCCGCCCGCATCGAGGGTCCGCATCGCGAAGCGATGCGGGGCCGAGTGACCAAGAGGCGAGCACACCAGGTGAACGTCATCGGGATGTATCCCCCACAGTGAACGGAAGTCGTGCGAGAGCGTAGCGGCGGTGCCATCGTCGTATGGATCGACCCATACGCCTTTCGGCGAGCCGGTCGTCCCCGACGTGTAGTGCATGGGGCGACCTCGAGCGAAGTCATTCAGCTCCTGGGACTCCGCCTCGCCGAGCAGGCGTTCGTATGCGTCGCCTAGCGTCACCACTTGGTCAACGTCGGGGAGTGATTCCACCGTCCGGTCGGTGAACAGCCACCGGGCTCCGGAATCCTCGATCAGATATTCGATCTCAGGTCGCGTGAGCAACGGGTTGACCGGCACGGGGATGATCCCCGCCCGGAGCGCGCCGGTTGATATCTCCAGGGACTCGTAGCGGTTTGCGGAAAGAACTGCTATGCGGTCCCCGGTGGTCAGACCAGACTCGACGAGGGCGCCGGCCAGGAGCCGCTGGCGATCATCGAGCTCGGCGTACGTGACCGCGCCCCCGACCCAAACGATCGCTGTTGCATCGGGGGTCTGCCGCGCGCATCCACCGATCCCGCTCACTGACCTTCAGTCGCGAGCCTGCGTTCCCGAGGGGCTCTCGGTAACGGGTCTGAGGCCCCGGGCAAGGGGCGGGCAGTAGTCTTCCGGTTCCCGCCTCCAGACCGCAGTCGAGGGCCGGGCCACGCTCTCTGGTTGGAACTCAAGCCAGCGGCCGATGTCCCCCACCTGCCGGTAGTACCACGCTCCCTGGGCGACAAAGAGCACTGCGAAGAGCCAGTAGCCGCCCCTCTGACCGGTGACCAGGAACGCCGCCAGCCCGTAGACGAAGGTGAGGAAGATCATCCCCGCGGCGTTTCGCGCGATCGAACCAAGAAGACGAGGGCGCGACATGAGCGCGACCTTCGCGTCGGTCTCCTGCGCCTTCTTTATCTGCTCGACCCGAAGGACGCGGAAACCCCCGTACAGGACCTGGATCACCGCGAATGCAACGAGCAACCGGTAAGCCCATCCTGCCTCGGTACCGGTCAAAGGGCTGTTTCGCTCGAGCTGTTCGACTAGTGACTCCGGAAGTCGGGCGAGAGCGATAGAGAGCACCATCAGCACCGCCGAGACGAGAGCAAAAGGGGGCCATCGTCGCCGCATGATGTCTTTCACCGAGCCAGCGTACTGCGCTCGTTCCGAGGTGAAGCAAGGCAATCCAGTCGGGCTCTCGCTCTCGAACCTCACGTGTGGCTCGCTACGATGCTCTCGCGATGGATCGCGCCGGGGATGCCGAGCTCGCCGAGAGATTGCTCGAGCGCGACGAGGAGGCGCTCAGGCAGGTCATGGCGACGCACGGACCTCTCGTGCTCGCGATGGCGAGGAGAGTCGTATCCGAGCCGAGCCTGGCCGAGGAGGTCGCGCAGGACACCTTCGTCGCCCTGTGGCGACGTCCGGGTGCGTACGACCCTCTGAGGGGAAGCCTTCAGGCGTTCCTCGTAGGCATCGCTCGGAACAAGGGGATCGATCTGGTAAGGCGCGAGGAGGCGCTCCGGCGGACGAGGGATTCCCTGCTGGCCGAGGCCGAGGTCGCATCCAGAACCGAGTCGGCGACCGAACAGGTAGACGAGCGGCAGCTGGTGAAGGCGGCACTCGACGGTTTGAGCTTGGTCCAGAGAGAGGCGATCGTCCTCGCTTATTTCGGGGGCCGGACGTACCGCGAGGTAGCGCGGGAGTTGGATATTCCCGAGGGCACCGCCAAGACCCGATTGAGAGACGGCCTGATAAGGCTGAAGCACCTGATCGGTAGCGGGAAGGAGAGCCGGTGATCGAGCGCAGCCACGAAGAGCTAAAGGAGCTCATCGCGGCCTATGCCCTGGGAGCCGTGCCTGAGGAGGAGATTGGCGTGATCCGCGCCCACATCCTCAGCTGCGAGGAGTGCATGGCCGAGGCGGACGGCTATGTGGACGCGACCGGCGCTCTGGCGCTCGGGGTGGATCCCGTCGCGCTCCCCGGCGGCTTCCAGGAGGGCGTCCTTGCCCGCGTGCGTGAGGATCGGATTCCACACGTCCCCGCCGGCCGTCCCCGTCGCCGGTGGCGCCGCGCGCCTGCGCTCGCTGCGGGAGCGCTGGTAGTTGCCTTGTTCGCTGTGTTGACGGCGGGCCTGCTGGATGCTCGCAGCGATCTATCCCAGCACGAAGGGATCCTCACTGCCATGCTCCACGATGGTGGGATCGAGGTAGAGGGGTCGCGAGCCGTCGGCAGAATGGTCCCCACCCGCGATGGTGGTGTCTTCGCAGTCGCCGGCTTGCGAAAGGCGCCGGACGCGCACACCTATCAGCTGTGGCTGATCGAGGACGACGAGCCCACGAGCGCGGGGGCCTTCGATGTCCGCGAAGGGATCTCCATCCTCGAGACCGACCACTCCCTCGAGGGAGTAGACGTGGTCGCGGTGACGATCGAGCCGGGTGACGGCTCGGTCCAGCCGACGACGGACCCCATACTCTCGTCCGGATAGGGCCACCACCCCCGGACCTCGCCGGGCGTCGAGCGAGTCTGGTTGGCCGGCACGGTACCCGCCCCGGCGGGATTGAGTTCCGTAGGCTGCGCGGATGCGCGTGTTGCTCGTGTCCAATCCTTCGTCCGGTTCGTCGAAGAAAAAGACCCTCGATGAGATCACCGTCCTCCTCGGTCGCCTCGGCGATGTCCGGCGGGTTCAGCCTTCGTCGCTCGACTCGTTCGACGAGACGCTCACATCCGCTGCGGAGGACTCGAGCCTCGTCGTGACTGCAGGAGGGGACGGGACGATGAACCGCACGGTGAACGCGCTTGCGCATCGGTTACAGGACCTTAGCTTCGCACTCGTGCCCATGGGGACCGGGAACGATCTCGCCAGAACGCTCGGCATCCCCACGGACCCGTCGGACGCCGCGCACGCGATCGTGGAGGGAACCGAGAGGTCGATCGACGTGAGCGCAGCCTCGTCGGCCGACGCCGAGAGGTTGTTCGTCAACGCCTG
The DNA here is from genome assembly GCA_050694215.1 of Actinomycetota bacterium. GTDB lineage: Bacteria > Actinomycetota > CADDZG01 > CADDZG01 > WHSQ01 > JBOGXB01. The sequence continues at coordinate 73 of JBOGXB010000103.1, read as the reverse complement.
CATGGGAGGTTTCCCCGTCGACGTCGACGAGGCGATGGATCCAGATCTGAAGAGGCGACTGGGGCCCATCGCG
>JBOGXB010000102.1:0-5344 GCA_050694215.1 Actinomycetota bacterium | reverse complement strand
GGGCGATGTTCCGCACCTGGCTGGTCAGGTTGGACGCCATGAAGTTGACGCTGTCGGTCAGACCCCTCCATGTTCCGGAGGCACCGAAGACCTCGGCCTGGCCACCGAGCCTGCCTTCCGTGCCCACCTCGCGAGCTACTCGGGTGACCTCGTCTGCAAACGAGGAGAGCTGGTCGACCATCGTGTTGATGGTGTCCTTCAGCTCGAGGATCTCGCCCTTGACGTCCACGGTGATCTTCTGGGAGAGGTCGCCGCGGGCCACCGCGGTTGCGACCTGAGCGATGTTGCGCACCTGAGCGGTCAGGTTGAAGGCCATCGAGTTCACGTTTTCCGTGAGGTCCTTCCAGGTCCCCGCGACCCCAGGGACCTCGGCTTGCCCACCCAGCCTGCCCTCGGTGCCGACCTCGCGCGCGACGCGGGTCACCTCGTCGCCGAACACGCGCAGCGTGTCGGTCATCGAGTTGATGGTGTCCGCAAGGGCCGCCACCTCCCCCTTGGCTCCAACCGTGATCTTCTGCGACAGATCGCCGAGAGCAACCGCGCTTGCCACCTGTGCGATGTCCCGGACCTGGCTCGTCAGGTTCGACGCCATGAGGTTGACGCTGTCGGTGAGGTCTTTCCACGTGCCCGATACGCCCTTCACGTTGGCCTGGCCGCCGAGCTTCCCCTCCGTGCCTACCTCCCGAGCGACCCGGGTGACCTCGTCCGCGAACGACGAGAGTTGGTCGACCATCGTGTTGATGGTGTCCTTCAGCTCCAGGATCTCGCCCTTGACGTCGACGGTGATCTTGTGGGAAAGGTCTCCCCTTGCGACAGCAGTGGCGACCTGAGCGATGTCACGCACCTGGGCGGTAAGGTTGGAGGCCATCAGGTTGACGTTGTCGGTGAGGTCCTTCCACGTGCCGGACACGCCTCTGACCTTGGCCTGACCGCCGAGCTTGCCGTCCGTCCCCACCTCCTTTGCCACCCGGCTGACCTCGGCGCCGAACGACGAGAGCTGGTCGACCATCGCGTTGACGGCCTTTCCGATCCGTAGATACTCGCCTTTGACCGGCCTTCCCCCGATGCTGAGCGCCACCTTCTGCGAGAGGTCGCCGCGCGCGACGGCCTCTATGACTCGAGCGATCTCCGTCACCGGCCGGATCAGGTCGTCGATGAGCGAGTTCATCGCGATAGCTCGCGTCGCCCAGGCTCCCGAGGCCCCTGAAAGGTCGATCCGCTCCGACATGCGTCCTTCGCGGCCCACCAGCCTCGAGACCCGGTCGATCTCGCGGGCCGTCTTGTCGATCAGTCCCACGCAGTCGTTGAACGCCCCCGCGATCCTGCCTGCCAGGCCTGAGCGTCGGGCGGGTAGTCGCACGTGGAAGTCGCCGCGCTTGAGCCCGAGCAGCGCATCGAGCAGCTCTTGCAGTACCGGGTCATCGTCACCTCGCTGGCCGTTCTTCGACACAGGGCGGGCTTCCCGGTTCTTCGCCGGCATCCGCGGCGAGCCCTCCTTGGTGCGCCTAGCGAGCGATTTCATCGGTCACCTTTCTCCTCTCGGATCGCAGCGGGAACCGCGCCGCTCGGCGTCGAGCTCTTAGGGTTCATCGTTCTGAGCTCTCAAGACGAGCAAAGCCACGTCGTCTGCGCTCGGTCCCCCCTTCGAATTCATGACTTGGTCTTCGAGGCGTTTGGTCAACTCGGTGGCGTCCTCCTCGGCGTACTCGCGAAGCACGTCGATCAACACGCCCTCATCGGACCTCGTCCCGTCTTCGGCATGGATATCGACGCAACCGTCGGTAAAGAAGAGGAGTACGTGTCCGTTGCGCAGTGTAAGGCGCGTTTCCGTCAGAGCCGGATCCGGCACGATCCCTACGGCGGTCCCCGGCGTTCCGACAGCGTTTATGGATCTCGTCCGCCGATCCAGCAAGAGTGGACGAGGATGGCCGCCGAGGCTCAGCGTGACGGCAACGCCGCCTGCCGCCGGCTCGAGGACGCCATGCACGATCGTGCAGAACCGCTCTCCGAGCGGTTCCGAGAGCATGACTCGGTTCAGGGTACCCAAGACATCGGCGGGCCCCATGCCCAGAAGCGCCGCGGCCCGAGTGGTGTAGCGCGCGAGTGACGTGATCGCGGCAGCCTCGATGCCCCTGCCGGAAACATCACCGACGACGAGACCCCATCGGGCCTCCCCGAGTGCATAGACGTCATAGAAGTCTCCTCCGACCACGGTTCCGTCTCCGAAGGGTCGGTACGCAGCTGCGATATCGAGACCGGGGATATGGGGGAGGGCAGGGGGCATCAGCGAGGCCTGCAACACGTGGGCCTCCTTCGCGCGTTGCGCATAGAGGCGGGCGCGTTCGACCGCCTGGGCGCACTGCGTTCCGAGGGCGGCCAAGAAGGAACGGAGCTCTCCGTCCAGCTCCCTGTCGCGGGGGAACGTCAACTCGATGGCGCCGAGAACCTCGCCTCTCAGCGCCAGCGGCACGACGGCTCTGGGACTGCCGTTCCCGGGCCCGCCAGAGAGACCGGGTTTGGGTGGGAGGACGACCACCGCGCCACCCTTGAGGATCGCCCTCAATTCTTCGTTCTCGATCGAGATCGCGGAGCGCGACCCCCTCTCGGCACCGATGGAGCGCACGGGCTTCAGAGTCCCGTCATCGACCAGCATGTAGCACGTCCCTCCGGTCGCGCCCAGCTCGGCAAGGGCATGCGTCATGACCACGTCGGCGACGTCTACGGGGCCGAGCGCTGCGGAAAGACCTGAAGTCAACGATTGCACGCGCGACAACCTGGCCGCGGACCACTCGGCCCGCGAGCGCATGCGCCGCTCCGACTCCAGCAGCCGCGCTCGGTCGATGGCGTCAGCCAGCCGCGCGATCAGAACGGAGATGAGACCGGCCTCATGCGGAGGCTCGTCCGGACCGAGGAACAGCCAGATTGCCCCGACAATCCCCCGAGGACCGAGGATGGGGAGGGTGCACTCACTAACCGCTCCAAGTTCGGCGCCGGATCGATCGCCGACGGCGCTCTCCGTCAGCGGCCGCAGGTTGACGGGCTTGCCCGTGCGGATGGTCTCGGTGATGGGGACCGGAGCGTCCAGGGCGAGCCTTGCGCAACGAGCGGCGAGTCCCTCGACGCCCGCGCTGCCCACGACGGGCTCGAGCCGAAGCTGGAAGTCCGTCAACCCGATGACCGCTGCCTTGGCCCCGAATGCATCGAGACCGGGCCCGACCGCAGCCGAGATCACGTCGGCGCTGGTGGCGCAGCGACTCAGACAGTCGTCGAAATGGACGATCTTCGCCAGCGCTTCAGCAGAAAGGGGCGTTGCGGCCGATGACCGGGGAGGTGGATCCGCGGACATCACGGACGAATGCGGTGGAGCGCGCCTATCGATGGCAGCGGCTCCTCGTCGGATCGCCGGCTCTGCCCGAACCAGGGCTCTCTGTTCGCCCAGCCCGCACTAACCCCCCCTCGGAGTGCCGGGGTGCATTACCCAGATCAGGCTTCCTTCAAACGCCATGGTAGTGAACTGATGCCCTCTCTCTTGGACGTCACCAAGCAGGTTCGGCTCCCGGGGGTTCGAGCATGAGCGAAGGCCTCCGACAGGACCTTCGTGGTGGGCGCTAGCGGGCCCCGCTGCTGGGCTGCCCGTGGCCGGCTAGCCGTTCCGGCTCGAGGCCGTGGCCTGACCGCTCCTCCCCACGCGGAGCGCGCCTCAGCCGCTCCCAGAAGTCGTCGGTGAGCTCGGCGGTCGCTCGGACCGCCACCTCGCGTCTCGCGACGACCATCTGGCAACTCCCAGCCCCGATGCCCCTAAGGAAAGATACGGCCTCCGGACGATGCGCCTGGAGCCGCTGCGAGCAGTAATGCTTGGGTACGCGACGGGGCGAAATCATCAACTTCGAAGAGGGGGACTTCGATGAGCGATGAGCTTGAGGTCCGGGATGGAGTTTCCCGGAGGAGGATGCTGAAGCGGATCGGAGCCGGAGCAGCCGTTGTGTGGTCGGCTCCGGTCCTGACGAGCCTCAGAGCGCCGGCGTTCGCCCAGACCCCGCCCGGGGGATGTGAGCCGGCCGGGTGTCCGGATTGCGGGTGTGAGCCGGGCATCCCGTGCGGTGTTGCGGTGTTCTGCAACCCCGACGGCTGTGGAGGCTCGTGCCTGTGCCTGAACAACATCGATCACTCGGCGTGCGAGTGCAGGGCGTTCCCGAGCTTCTTCTGTGCGGACTACCCACCGTGCCAGTCCGATGCCGACTGCCCGATCGTGGGTCAGTGTTGCATGGGGTCCTGCTGCCCGACCGGGACCTGCATGGATCCTTGCACCGGCGACGCGCTGAGGACGAAATGGAGAAGTGGCGCTCCTGCCCCGCGGCTCACAACGTCTTAGGCAACGACGTCGACCCTGGGAAGGGCGCCGCGATTCTGCTTGGTGGGCGCTAGAGGATTTGAACCTCTGACCTCTTCCGCGTCAAGGAGGGCAGAACCCTTCAAGCCCCGCTGGTTGGGCGCCCTCTCCTACAAACCGGCTGGTCACAGCCCTCCATTGGACTCCCTGGATTCTCCTGAGCGGACCCTCGTCCCGCCCTTCCGTCAACTTTTCGTCAACGCGACCCAGCAAGAGGGGCGGTCTAAGAGGATGAGTCAGGTCGCCGGCCACAGCTTGAGGGGCTCTACACTGAGGCCATGCCGGAGCCGGACAAGCTCAGCAAGGCGCCCGAGCAACTGGCCCGGGTTCAGGTGGCTTGGACCGAGCCGGTCGATTGGTCGGATCTGGCCATCTACGGCTTCTACGGGCTGGAGAACGCAGTTGTCGCGGCCGCCGATCACTTCGGTCTTGCCTGGAAGACGACCCATCCGAGCAAGGTCGAGGCCGCTCGAAGCTTGCATCAAGCACACGGCCTCCCCGATATCGCGGACCTCTTGACGGAGCTGAATTCCCTCAGGAAGAGCGAGGCCTACGGCGAGGTACAGCCTTCAGAAACTCTCAGCCCCGAGGACATCGCTGTGGCAGTCGAGGACTACATCGAGGCCGTCGCTGGTCTGTTTCAGGGGGACGGATGACCTCGGTCCAGCACATGGCCTCGATTCTCGAAACGCTTCCGGAGCGGAAGTATCTACGCCGCCTGCTGCAAACCTTGCCACCGAATGAGCCCGTGGTTCTGATCGGATCCTGGGCGCGAGGAACCGTCGTGTCTGAGTGGAGTGACATCGACGTGCTCGTCGTGAGCGATTTTCGTGCGGCATTGCCGCCACCACGGCTCCAGGTCGTCTGAACCGCCCCGGGTTTCTTGGAGGCTCCGACTCGTGAGAGGTTGGAGCCATGACACGACGAAGCAGGTATCCGCAGGAGGTCCGTGAG
>JBOGXB010000101.1:0-5359 GCA_050694215.1 Actinomycetota bacterium | reverse complement strand
CCAAAGCGGTTAAATATCCGTTTGGGAGCTTTTGCCGGCTTGTCGTCTCTGGGGGTGAAGAGGATGTCCGAGATGGAGAAGACGCTCGAGGCGTTGCTCGAGGAGCGCCGTACCTTCGAGCCGCCCAGCGACTTCATCGATCAGGCGAATGCCAAGGACCCGGCCATCTACCTCGATGCGGAGCGAGACCCTGAGTCCTGGTGGGCGTCGCAGGCGGAGCGGCTCGACTGGATCGAACCGTGGGACGAGGTCATGGAGTGGGACCCGCCTCATCACAAGTGGTTCCTCGGCGGCAAGCTGAACGCTGCCCACAACTGCCTTGATCGTCACCTCGGCTCGCACGGCGACCGCGTCGCCTATCACTGGATCGGAGAGCCCGGCGAGAAGCGCACGATCACCTACGGGGAGCTCCACGAGGAGGTCTCACGACTCGCCAATGCGCTCAAGGACCTCGGCGTGAAAAAGGGCGACCGCGTCGCGATCTACCTTCCGATGATTCCCGAGCTACCCGCAGCGATGCTTGCCTGTGCACGCGTTGGGGCGCCACACTCGGTCGTGTTCGGCGGGTTCTCGGCCGAGTCTCTCCGTGACCGGATCAACGACGCCGAGTGCAAGGTCCTGATCACCGCAGACGGCGGTTACCGGAGGGGCCAGCTCGTTCCCTTGAAGACCAATGCGGACGAAGCCCTGAGTGAGACTCCCTCGATCGAGCACGTGATCGTCGTCCGGCGCACCGAAGAGGACGTCCCGATGACAGAAGGACGCGATCTCGTCTACGAGGACGTCGTGTCGAAGGCGTCCTCGGATTGCCCGGTAGAGCCAATGGACGCTGAAGACATGCTCTACATCCTCTACACCTCGGGAACGACGGGGAAGCCCAAGGGCATCGTGCACACGACCGGCGGCTACCTCACAGGTGTCAGCTCGACGCATCAGCTCATCTTCGACATCAAGCCCGAGACGGACGTCTACTGGTGCGCGGCCGACATCGGCTGGGTCACCGGACACAGCTACATCGTGTACGGCCCCCTCGCGAACGGCTGCACGTCGATCCTCTACGAGGGCGCCCCGGACTGGCCGGACAAGGACCGCTGGTGGAACATCGTCGAGGAGTACGGGGTCACGATCCTCTACACGGCCCCCACCGCGATCCGCACCTTCATGAAGTGGGGACCGGACTTCCCAGACAAGCACGACCTGTCGTCGCTGCGGCTGCTCGGCACCGTGGGCGAGCCGATCAACCCCGAGGCCTGGGTCTGGTACCAGGAGTTCATCGGCGGCGGGACGACCCCGGTCGTCGACACCTGGTGGCAGACGGAGACCGGTCAGATCATGATCACCCCCTTGCCGGGGATCACTACTCTCAAGCCCGGCTCCGCGACGAAGCCCTTTCCCGGGGTGTTCGCGGCGGTCGTCGACGACAAGGGCAACGAGGTAGGGCCCGGTGGTGGTGGCTATCTCGTGCTGACGCGCCCCGTGCCCGCCATGTTCCGCACGATCTTCGGGGACGACGAGCGCTACGTCGAGACGTACTTCGCCAAATACGGCAACGAGATCTACTTCCCGGGAGACGGTGCGAAGCTCGACGAAGATGGCTACTTCTGGCTGCTGGGGCGCGTCGACGACGTGATGAACATCGCCGGTCACCGCCTCTCGACCTACGAGGTCGAGTCCGCGCTGGTCGATCACAAGGCCGTCGCCGAAGCCGCCGTCGTCGGCAGGACGAACCCAAAGGAGGGCGAGTCGATCGTTGCATTCGTCACACCGAAAGCGAGCACGGAGGGCGACGAGACGCTGATGAACGATCTGAGGGCGCACGTGGCCAAAGTGATCGGAAAGATCGCCCGGCCCCAGTCGATCGTGTTCACCGACGATCTGCCCAAGACGCGCTCGGGCAAGATCATGCGGCGGCTGCTACGCGACGTCGCCGAGGGCCGCGAGCTGGGAGACGTCACGACGCTGCAGAATGCCCCGATCCTCGACGAGATCAGGGACAAGGCCTCGAGCCTGAAGGCGGAAGAGGAGTAGCCTCCGTCACCGGATGAGTTCCGGTGAAAGGAGGCTTCATGACCGAAGCGGAGCGCGAGCTTCAGAGAGAGGCGATCGGGGAGGCTCCTCTCGTCCGGCGTCTAGCGGCCGAGTTCGTTGGCACTCTGCTCTTCGTGGCCGTCGGCACGGGGGCCGCGACGGTGCTCACGCTGGGCCCCCTCAAGCGTCTGGACCGGCTCTCCGATCTGCTCGCCGGGGCCCCGGGGAACGACAGGATCTTCGGGGAGCTACTCGGCTCGACGCTGGGCGACACCCTTGGTGTCGCGCTGGCCTTCGCGACGGCACTCGCGGTGCTCGTCTACGCGTTGGGCGGGGTCTCCGGGGCGCATTTCAACCCGGCCGTGACCCTGGCGCTCGCGGTGGCGCGGAGGTTTCGGTGGAATGAGGTGCCACTGTACGTAGTCGTGCAATGCGCCGGCGCGATCGGCGGAGCCTTCATCGTGGCCGGGATCTACGGACAGGACGGAGCGGCCCTCGGAGACCAGGACCTGCTCTTCGGCGCCACGGTCGTGGCGAGCGGCGTGAGCCAGTGGCAGGCGATCCTGGCCGAGGCCTTCATCGCGTTCATGTTGGTGACGGCAATCATGGCCGTCGCGGTCGACCCCAGAGCCCCGAAGGGCTGGTCGGGCCTGATCATCGGGCTTGCGCTGGCCGCCGGGATCCTGGTCACGGCGCAGGCGACGGGAGGGTCCGCGAACTTCGCCCGCAGCCTCGGCCCCTTCGTCGCGTCGCTGGTCTACGACGTCGGGGACATCCCGTGGGGCGACCTCATCGTGTACGCGGCGGGACCCATCATCGGCGGGGCCGCGGCAGCGCTCGTCTACGAGAGCGTCACCGGGCTGGAGGGAGTGTCGCCCGCACCCAGGCCCGGAGCCGCCACGCCGCCTGGCGCCGCGAGAGGAGCAGCCGGCGCGGTGGAGCATGCCGAGCCCACACCGGGGCTCGCACCGACGCGAGACGACGAACAAACCGAGTCACCGCCTCCACCGGGGCTCTAGCCTCCACGGCAAACCGAGGCGGCAAACCGAGACGGCGGCTCCCGTCATCACGAAGCGGGAGCCGCCTCCTGCTCCTGCGGAAGGTCTCCGATCCCCGGGATCAACAGGCACGCAAGCATCGCGGCGGCTCCCGCTATCCCGGCAATGATCAGCGTCCGGCGCGGCCCGAACGCCTCTCCTGCCGGGCCCGCTACCAAGAATGAGAGCGGCAGGAGGCTGGTCGACACGAGCCAGTCCACGCTGGATACCCGGCCGAGCAGCTCGTTGGGCACATAGCGATGCTCGAGGGTCCCCCAGACGATCTGACCGGCCGTGATGCCTCCCATCAGCACGACCGCCACGACGATCGGGTGCCACAGGGTCTCCGAGACCCCGAACCCCGCCAGCGCGAGGGTGGCCAGTGCCCACAGAGACAAAACGAAGACCACGGGTTGATCGGGCAGGCCTCTCTGCCCGATCAGGATCGACACGAGGATGGCTGCCACTCCGCCGGCGGCGAGCACCCAGGCGTAGTTACTTGCGCTTCCGTCCAGGGAGTTGCGGATCACGAACGGCACGAGCACGACCCACGGCCCGTAGAAAGCGAACTGACCCAGGGCGGTCGCGAGCAGCCCGCCCCACAGCCACGGCTTGGTGCGGATAAAACCGAATCCTTCGCGTAGCTCGATTGCAACCGACGTCGAGGTCGAGACCTCAGCTCGTGTCCGGCGCCTCATCGCCATCACCATCACTGCGGAGAAGACGAACGTCGCAGCATCGATGATGAACGCCTCTCCCGGGCCTGCCACCGCCACCACAAGGCCTCCGATCACCGGCCCGGCAAGGCGCATCCCGATGGGACGCACGAACTGGTCGAGTGAGTTCGCCTCTACCAGCTGGTCCTTCGGCACGACCTGGGGGACGATGGCGCCGAACGCGGGCATGAAGAAGGCCTCGCCTGCGCCGAAGATGGCTACGAGGATGTAGAGGTGCCACAACTCGAGGACACCCGCGACGGACAACCCGCCGGCCACTCCGATGGCTAGCGCGCGCACGAGATCTGACGCGATCAGCACTCGTCTACGGTCGAAGCGGTCCGTGACGACGCCTGCCAGAAGCAGAAAGACCACCTGAGGGATGGTCCACGCGGCCCCTACGGCCGCTAGCGCCGTGGGCAGGTTGGAGATCTGGAAGACGAGGAACGGGAGAGCGACCATATAGATCCCGTCCCCGACGATAGATATCGTCATCCCCGCCCACAGGAAGGCGAAGTCCCGACTCTTGAGCGGGCGGAGGAGTTTCAGGCGGCGCTCTTTTCCTGCGGGCGTGACCGCAGGCGCTTTCAGCGCCGCGGCAGTCACAGGAGGGCCCCTCTCCGGCGCTTTTACCCCTCCGTCATCCACTGGGCGGATGATACTTAAGAGGCCGCGACTCGGGTCGCGGCCTCTCACAGGCTTCAGGTCCGACGCGCCTCAGCTGCGTTGTTCGACTTGAGCGAGCAGCGCCTTGGTGAACGCGTTGAGGTCGTCGGGCTTCCGCGACGTGATGAGGTTGTCGTCCTCGACGACCTCCTGATCGATCCAGTTGGCTCCGGCATTCACGAGGTCGGTGCGGATCGAAGGCCACGAGGTGAGCGTCCGCCCCCTGATGAGGTCCGCCTCGGCCAGCATCCACCCGGCGTGGCATATCGCCGCTACCGGCTTGCTCGCCTGGAAGATCGAACGTGTGAGCTCGACCATCTTCTCGTTGCCTCGGATCTTGTCCGGCGAGTAGCCGCCGGGGATGACGAGCGCGTCGAACTCCTCCGGGGTCACCTCGTCGATCGAGACGTCGGTCGTAATGTTTTCCTTCCCCTTCTTTCCTTCGAGCTTCTTGCCCGAGGAGAGCCCGACGATCACGGCCTCGTGGCCCGCCTGGCGCACCCCGTCGTAAGGAACGCGAAACTCGGAATCCTCGAACATCTCGTCGATGATGAAGGCAAACCTGGCCATCCCGTACACCTCCGTTGCGCTGGACGCCGTCTCTTATCGTTGATACCCGATGACCAATCACACAACCATCGACTTCCCGGCGGACATTCCTACCGTGAAGCGTGGCGAGCACTGGATCGCGCGGGCCGGCGACCGGGAGCTGAAGCTGTCCAACCTCGACAAGTTGTTCTGGCCCGACGAGGGATATACGAAAGGCGATCTCGTCACCTATTACTTCAACGTCTCGCCCGTGATGCTCCCCCACTTGATCGACCGGCCACTCACCATGAAGAGGATGCCGAATGGGATCACCGGCGATTACTTCTACGAGAAGAACGCTCCCTCCCACGCTCCCGACTGGAT
>JBOGXB010000100.1:0-5366 GCA_050694215.1 Actinomycetota bacterium | reverse complement strand
CCTTTGCCCCGAGAACGCGCGTGAGGATCAGATCCCCGGTCTCGGTGAAGCGCGCGACGTCGGGAGGAACGAACAGGGTGCCCTCGTGCGAGATCGGTCGAAGGGGTTGTCCGGTGGCGGCGAGCGCGACCGCGTGCGGAGCATGGGTGTGCACCACGCTGTTGACCTCCGGGCGAGCCGCCATGACCTCGGTGTGGATCGGGAACTCGACGTGTCGGCGTCCCGTGCCTTCGAGCACGTTCCCCTCCGAGTCGACCAGGATCACCTTTTCTTCGTCGATCTCCTCGAAGCCCCACGTCGCAGCCTTCATCCATGCGCCGCGACCGTCGGGGTCGCGGCTCGAGACGTGGCCCCAGATGAGGTCGCCCTGATCCTCCTTGCCCAGCACCCTGCAACCCAGAGCTACCTCCTCTCGCAGCTCAGCCACAGAGTCCATCATGGATTCCTCCTCGCCTCGTCGCCCCCGGCCCCGAGAAATCCGAGGACCACCTGATTGAATCGCTCGGGCTGCTCGATGCTGCAGAGATGAGACGCGTCTTCGAGGACGACCAACTCACTTCCTGCAATGCGCTCGTGGAGCTTCTTGGCCTCACTTGGTGGAGTCGCCACGTCGTCGGCCCCCGCGACTATCAATGAAGGAGCGCGAATAGACCCGACCAGATCGGTGAGATCCGCGTTCCGTACGGCGAGGCAGGACGCGACATAGCCATCTGCCGGAGTCGATTCCAGGGTCGCCTCCACTTGGCGCGTCAGGCGCGGACTGCGCTCACGGAATGAGCTGGTCAGAAGTCTTTCCATCACCGCGTCTCGAATGGCGTCCATTCCGCCTGCGTCCACGGCTCGGACACGCTCGTCCCAGAAGTCGTTCGAGCCGATCTTGACCGCAGTGCTTGCGAAGATCGCGCGCGCTATCCGCTCCGGATACTCAGCTGCCAGCCACTGTGCTACCAGACCACCCATCGATATCCCGCACACGTCGGCGCGCTCGATCTCGAGCTCGTCCAGAAGCCCGATAGCGTCGGTGCCGAGCAACTCGATTGAATAGGGGCCCGGCGGCGAGTCGGACGCGCCGTGACCGCGGCTGTCGTGGCGGACGACTCGATAACTCGAGCGAAGGGCCGCCACCTGTGGGTCCCACATCCTGAGGTCGGTCCCCAGGGAGTTGTGAAACGCGATGGCGGGAGCCTCGTCGGGCCCTTCTACACGGCAGTGGAGGCGAATGTCCTCTATTTCGATGAACGTCATGCGGTCTCGGGAGACGGCTCGACCACCTCTCGGAAGCCGGCCACGGCGGACGAGATGAATGCGTCCGCGCTCCCGAGGTAGGAGAGCGGATCGAAGACCCGTTCGAGATCCTGGGGCGTGAGCACGCTCCGCACTTTGTCGTCTTGTGCCACGACGGCTCGCAGGTCTGACTTCTCCTCGTCGGCGCGAGCGCATGCCGCGGCCACCACGCGATAAGCCTCGTGCCTTCCTATCCGGGGGGCGAGCGCCATCATCAGGGCTTCCGCGGCGATCTGGCCCCCCGTCAATTCGAGGTTGGCGCGCATTCGTTCGGTGTCGGCTTCGATGCTCGCCAGGAGCGATTGCACCCGCTCGACCGCACCGGATGTGAACGACAAGGCATCCGGCACGGCGACCCACTCCGGCTGCCATCCACCGACCGAGCGCTCGTGTTCCTGCACCATCGCATTGAAGACGACCGGTACCGTCCCGAGAGCGAGCCGGGCTGCCGCCACAGCCATGATCGCGTCGACCGGATTTCGCTTTTGGGGCATCGTCGAGGATCCACCTCCAGCGCCTTCGCTCCCCTCAGCCACCTCGCCGACCTCGGTTTGCGTGAGTAGAGCGACGTCGGTTGCGATCTTGGCCATCGACCCGGACACGATTCCCGCACAGGCGACAAGCTCCGCGACGCGATCTCGATCGGTGTGCCACGGCATATCCGGGAGCGGAAGGCCGAGCTCTTCCGCGAGGTTCTCTGCCACTTCCATCCCGGCGTCGCCCAAGGCGGCAAGCGTCCCCACCGCGCCGCCGAACTGCACGACGATTACTTCGTCGCGCAGCTCCTTCAGCCTGCGGATCTGTCGCGTGGTCAGCGCGAGCCAGTGCGCCGCTTTCAGGCCGAACGTGATCGGAACCGCATGCTGTAGAAGCGTGCGCCCCGCCATCGGCGTGCGTCGATGACGTTCGGCGAGAGACAGGCATGCCGCACCGACCGCGCTCAATTGCTCCACGAGCACGTGGACGGCATCGCGGGCCTGGAGCATCAGGGCGGTGTCTACGACGTCCTGGCTCGTGGCGCCCCAGTGAACGAAGCCACGAGCCCTTTCATCCACGAGCTCGGTCAACATGCGAACGAGAGGGATCGAGTGCGCTGCCGATGCAGCAGCCTCTTCTTCCAGCTTCGAGATATCGAAGAGCCGTACCTTGCACCTGGAGACGATTGCATCGGCGGACTCCGCGGGGATCACACCCGCGCGAGCCTCGGCCGTGGCCAGTGCGGCCTCGAAATCGAGCATCCGCTGAACGCGTGTCTCCGCAGAGAAGATGGCGGTCATCTCTGGGGTCGTGAACGTGTCGTGTCGATGCACGATCGTGGCCGGGTCCCGCTCCCCGGATGCACTCGAGATGCCGGCGGATTCGGTGGTCAAGACGCTCCCTCGTGTGCGCGCGCGGTGCGCTCATGAAGATCCCTCAGCACCTCGAGCTCTGTGGCCGTGGGGGCCGGAGTGAGCTCGAGGTCGTCTTCGAAGCGGACGGGCCAACCGGTTCGCTCTCGGATCAAGGACGCGTCGGCACCTTCGTGCACCGAGGTGACGACGAGCTCGTACGTCTCCGGATCGGGTCGCATGATGCAGAGGTCGGTCACGACGAGGCTCGGGCCGGCGGAGGTCAGCCCCAGGCTGTGGCGGATCCCGGTACCTTCCCCGTGTCCCAACGAGGTCACGAAATCGAGGCGATCGACGAAGACCCGCGGCTCGTGGCGCGCAATGACGAAGACCTCTCCGCAGGAGGTTGCGATCTCCGGAGCGCCGCCGCTGCCGGGGAGGCGGACCTTGGGGTGATCGTAGGGACCGACGACGGTGGTGTTGATGTTGCCGAAGCGGTCTATCTGGGCGACGCCCAGGAACCCTATCGAGACGCGGCCCCCCTGAAGCCAGTAGTTGAAGATCTCCACGACCGGGACCGTCGTGACCGCGGTATCGCACAGCTCTCCGTCACCAATGGACAGGGGCAGAACGTCAGGCTTGGTTCCGATAGTGCCCGACTCGTAGATGAGTTTGATCTGCGGTGCGTGTGTGAGCCTCGCCAGGTTGCACGCGGCCGAAGGCGCGCCGATACCCACGAAGCAGACGTCGTCGTTCTTGAGCGCTCGGGCGGCGGTGATCGTCATCATCTCGGTCGCGGAGTAATCCATTTCTGCCACCGCCTCACTCGAGCGGGGGACGTCGTTCGCCCACCGGCTCGCGCTCTGCAGCGATGACGTTTTGTTTCATCCACGCCAGGAACTCGTCCCGGTCGCGCGAGATCGGATCCCATGTCTTGTAGAAGGCATTGTCCCGGCGGTAGTAACCGTGGGCATAGGAAGGACGTGCCCCGCCCGGGGCGACCGCGACGGCGTCAACGGTCCAGTTCGGCAGGACCACCGAGTTCGGGCTCGGGGGATCGAGCCTCTCGATTACTTCCTCGACCGTCACAACGGCTTTGGCAGCCGCCAGCACTGCCTCCTTCTGCACTCCCACGATGCCCTCTACGAGCACGTTCCCCTCGCGATCCGCTCGCTGGGCGTGGATGATGGTCACATCAGGTCGCAGTGCGGGTACCGCCGCGAGCCGCTCGCCCGAGAAAGGGCACTCCACGAACCGCACATTCTCGTTCACGCGCGCGAGGTCGGAGCCAACGTAGCCGCGCAGGATCGCACACGGAAGCCCCGAGGCTCCCGCCGCAAAGCCGTTCGCCAGAGCCGCGTGACTATGTTCCTCGAGCTCGAGTGGACCCGGCCAATCGTTCTCCACGGCGTCACGGAAGCGATGGAGCGATCCAACGCCGGGATTCCCGCCCCAAGAGAACACGAGCTTGCGGGCGCATCCCATGCCGATGAGCTGGTCGTAGATGAGATCCGGCGTCATCCGGATGAGCGTTAGCTCGCGGCGCGACTGCCGGATGATCTCGTGGCCGGCTGCGAATGGAATGAGATGTGTGAACCCCTCCATCGCCACGGTGTCACCGTCGTGGACGTACCGGTCGACGGCGTCCCGAAGCGAGAGAAAGACGGTCACCTGCTCACCTCGTCACCGCGGTTCGAAGAAGACGGTCTCGCCTTCGCCCTGGAGGATCACGTCGAAACGGTAGAGGGTCTCGTCGGCGCGACTCATTCGCTTCGCCATCAGAGTCGACCTCCGCTGCTCCGGGACGATGCGCAAGACCTCGTCTCCGTCGTTGGCCTCGTCCTCGAAGTACAACCGGGTGACGAGATGGTCGAGGAGCCCGCGCGCAAAGACGCACAGGTTCAAATGTGGAGCCTGCGACCCGCGGGATGGTGACGGCACGGCCCCCGGTTTGACCGTCTCGAACCAGAACCCGCCGTCCTCGTCCGTGCCGCTCCGCCCGAATCCCGTGAAACCCTCGCCGACCCGAAGATCTTGCCCATCGGCCGGATGACGATAGCGGCCATCGGCGTTCGCCTGCCATACCTCGACCATGGCATCGGGAACGGGCGCTCCGTCTCCGTCGAGGACGCGTCCTTCGATGCGAATTCGCTCCCCCTGCACGCCCGGCTTGGCGATCACGTTTGGCGGATCGCGGAGGAGGCCGATCTCGAAGAAGGGGCCGACCGTCTGAGATGGGGTGAGCGCAAGGCTCACGTGGAGCCGCCCGGCTGCTCGAAAGGTGTCGCGTCCGGACCGCGCAGCACTATGTCGAACCGGAAGCCGAGGGCCCACTCGGGCTTGGTGACGTCGTGTGCGTAGTCGGCGATCAGCCGGGATCGTGCTGCCGGCGTCGGAACGGAATTGAAGATGGGGTCCATCTCCTGCAAGGGGTCACCGGGGAAGTACATCTGCGTCACGAGGCGGCTGGCGAAGGACGACCCGAAGAGGGAGAGGTGGATGTGTGCAGGGCGCCACGCGTTGGGGTGGTTGCGCCATGGATAGGCGCCCGGGCGAATCGTGAGGAAGCGATACTCGCCCGCTGCATTCGTCAGACACCGCCCCATGCCGAGGAAGTTCGGGTCCAAAGGCGCGGGGTGTTGGTCGATGCGGTGGATGTAGCGTCCCGCCGCGTTCGCTTGCCAGATCTCGAGGAGGGCATTGGGGACGGGGCTACCCCTCTCATCGAGGATGCGTCCGGTAACGATGATCCTT
>JBOGXB010000099.1:0-5475 GCA_050694215.1 Actinomycetota bacterium | reverse complement strand
CTTGATGGAGTCTGACGATAACGCCGAGCTCACGGATCTGCCGGCCCAACCCAGCGAACAGCCGGGCGACGCGCTGCGCTCCAACTATCGGCTCCATCCATTGCGGGGCTTTGCCACCCCCGTCGCCGTAAACGACCACGTCGGCGGCGAGCAAGTCGATGAGACCGTCAAAGTCACCATCGCTCATGGCAGCGAAGAAGCGAGTCGCTAGTTCATCGCGCTTTCTTCTTGACGCATCGAAGCGGGGCTTCTCGGACTCGATGTGGCGGCGGGCACGGGCCGCGAGCTGACGGCAATTGGCTTCCGTCTTGCCGACGATCGCAGAGATCTCGTCGTACCCGTAGCCAAACACGTCGTGCAGGAGGAAGACGGCTCGCTCGACGGGCGTCAGCCGTTCGAGCAAGAGCAAGAAGGCCATGGAAAGGGAGTCAGCTCTCTCGGCGTGTGCGGCCGGGTCTACGAGGGCGTCGCCATTCGTGAGCACCGGTTCGGGAAGCCATTGACCGACGTATGTCTCGCGCCTCGCTCGGGCCGAGCGCAGATGATCCATGGATAGGCGCGTCACCACCGTCGATAGATAGGCCTTCGGCGATTCGACCTCGACTCCGTCGTTGAGCGCCCCTTGGTAGCGAACGAACGCTTCCTGGACGATGTCTTCTGCCTCGCTGACGCTGGCGACCATCCGGTACGCCAGCGAGAACATCAACGGCCGGAGGTCTTCGAACGTCTCGGATTCGACCATTCGGTCACCTCTATGAGAATCATGCCGCCCCCGCGCTCGCGGTGGGCGACGCTTCGACCAGGCCGTTCCGGAACCCGTCGCGCCACGTGCGCCAGGCCGGCTGCCACCCGAGTTCCTCCTTGGCTTTCCGATTCGATGCACCTCGGCTCGTGGTCATCATCCTGACGACGACTTCACCGGCGAGGATCCGAGCAAGCCATACAGGAACTCGCATCGGGCGTCTGGCGCCGACTATCTCCGCGAGGTAGGGAAGCCATTCGATGACCGGGGCAGGCTCGTCGTCGACGACGTTGTAGATGCCCCTTTCACCCCGCTCGAGAGCCGCGACCGTGGCACGAGCAGCGTCGTCAAGGTGGATCCATGACCAGATGCCGGCGCCCGTGCCGACGATGGGCATCTTGCGCTCGCGGATCAGGGCGAAGAGACCGACGGCGACCAGCAGCACGGAGATGAGCCCGGTCGCGACGAAACGCCAGAAGCAGCGCCGCGCAAAGGCTCCCCGTATCCACGAATCCGCTCGCGGCTCCGGTTGTGACCTTCCCGCGGCGAGCGTGGTGGCTATCTGGACGTAAGTGGAGATGACCAGCAACACGAGCGAACCCCAGAGAGCGGCGTCATCGGAGCTCTCGGTGACGCTGTTGGAGACGAGGCTCAGGAAGAGGCTCAGCGCCCACAAGGTGCGGAAGGGCGGCGCCCCGAGTGCTTTGATCCCGGCGAGGATCGAGTCGCCGGCTCGCACCGACGGCCGCTCGGTCTGCATCGGTCGATCCTAGGTGTCGGCGCATTGAAATCGAGTTTCACATGGGAACGAAGAGCCGGTCCGAGAGGGCCTGCGTGTTAGTTTGCGAAGGGTATCCAGGGCGTTTGCGTCGACCCTGGGAACCCCACGACAACACCGAATCTCTATGGACACGCGGGAGCAGGAGCACACTTCAGGTGCCTGAGGGTTATTTCGGCCAGTACGTAACGATCGCGATCTTCGCCGCCGCGGGAGCGGTGCTGGTCTTTGGGACCATCCTCCTTTCCAGGGTCATCCAGCCCCGGGTCCAGCACCCGGAGAAGCTCACCACCTACGAGTCGGGCATCGACCCGATCGGCCAGGGCTGGAGCCAGGTCAACGTCCGCTACTACATCTTCGCCTTGCTCTTCGTCGTCTTCGACGTCGAGGCGGTGTTCCTATTCCCTTGGGCCATCGTGTTCGAGCGCCTCGGCACGCAAGCCTTCGTCGAGATGGTGATTTTCATCGGGATCCTCGCCCTCGCCCTCGTCTACGCGATCAAGAAAAGGGTGCTCGAGTGGCTGTGATCGAGAAGGTCAAGCTGCCTCAGCCGGTCTCCGCGCTGCTGAACTGGAGCCGAAAGTATTCGCTGTGGGTCATGCAGTTCGGTCTCGCTTGCTGCGGCATAGAGATGGGCGCGGCGTTCGCCAGCAAGTTCGACGTCATCCGCTTCGGCGTCATCCCATTCCCTGCCTCACCACGGCAGGCGGACCTGCTGGTCGTCGCCGGCACACTCACCGACAAGATGGCTGCTCCGATCAAGCGCGTCTACGACCAGATGCCCGAGCCGAAGTACGTGATCTCAATGGGGTCCTGCGCCAACTGCGGTGGGCCTTATTGGGACTCGTACTCGGTCACCAAGGGATGCGACCAGGTGATGCCGGTCGACGTCTACGTCCCCGGGTGTCCCCCGCGGCCCGAGGCTCTCCTCCAGGGGATCATCCGGCTCCAGCAGAAGATCCAGGACGAGAACATGCAGGAGAAGTGGAAGGGGCACGCGACCCCTATCCCCCACATCCCCGAGGCCGGTCTGGCAGGAGGGATCTGAATGGTGGTCCACTGGTGCCGATGATCGAGCGAGTCTCCGGGGAGCAGGCTCTCGACCGGGCTCGCGACGCTCTGGGAGGGTTCGCGGACACCGTCGAGCTCTCTTACGGGCACCTCGACATCACGTGCCCGCCGGCGAACCTGGTCGAGGTGATCACCAGGCTGCGCGACACGGAGGGGCTCGCGTGCCGCTTCTTCACCTTCCTGTCCGCCGTCGACCGAACCGAGCTGAAGACAAGTGAAGAGGACAAGCCGGGCGGGCTCGAGGTACTGGTGCACGTCTACTCACCCGAGCACGCCGTCCACGCGACCGTCCATGTGCCCGTCGACATCGCGGCCCCCGTGTGCCCCACATTGACGGGTGTGTTCCGTGGAGCCGAATGGCACGAGCGTGAGTGCCACGAGATGTTCGGGATCCGCTTCGAGGGACATCCGAACCTGAGCAACCTCTATCTGCCCGAGGACTTCGAGGGCCACCCCGGGCTCAAGTCCTTCAAGCTCCCCAGCCGCGCCCTGGTCAAGGACTGGCCGGGCGCGAAGGATCCCGACGAAGCCGCTGCCGGAGGCCGGTAGTGGAAGGGAAGCGATGGCCAAAGTAGAGGAGCCGATCCGCTGGCCCGAAGAGGTCGTGGCGGAGGTCGCCGAGGGTGGCCTCGAGACGCAGCAGATGGTGCTCAACGTCGGACCGCAGCATCCGGCGACCCACGGGGTGTTCAGGCTGCTCGCCACAATCGACGGAGAGGTGCTGGTCGACGCCGAGCCCGTGATCGGCTACATGCATCGGGGTTACGAGAAGCTGGTTGAGGCGCGCGACTACAGGCAGGTCACGCAGCTCATCTCGCGCATGGACTGGCTCTCGGGGATCAACAACGAGCTCCCGATGTGGCTGGCCGTGGAGAGACTCATGGAGGTGGAGGTGCCGCCGCGCGCCCAGTACCTGCGCGTGATCCTTTGCGAGATGAACCGGATCCTCAACCACCTCATGTTCTTCGCCTCGTTCGGCGCCGAGCTCGGCGCAATCACGCCTACTTTCTATGCGTTCCGAGAACGCGAGGACATCCAGTTCGCGATGGAGATGGCGACCGGGGGCCGGATGCATTTCGGTTTCCTTCGCGCTGGGGGGCTCAAGGAGGACGTGCCGCGCGGCTTCTACCAGCAGGCATTGAAGGGCGTGCGCCAGGTCATCCAGCGGCTCGACCAGTACGAGGACCTGCTTCTGGGCAACGAGATCTTCAAGGAGCGCACCATAGGGGTCGGAGTGCTGCCCACTCAGGTCGCGTACGCGTACGGCGTCAGCGGCCCGATCGCTCGCGCCTCGAACATCGATATGGACGTTCGGAAGGACGAGCCGTATCTCGTCTACGACCAGTTCGACTTCGACGTCCACTCAGCCCCCAACGGCGACTGCTTCGATCGTTTCTGGCTGCTCGTCCACGAGTGCGTCGAGTCGGCGAAGATCGTCGAGCAGGCGATCGAGGGAATTCCCTCCGGTCCGGTGATCGGCAAGGTCCCCCGCGTGATCCAGGCTCCCGAGGGTGAGGTCTACGTGCGGACGGAGAACCCGCTCGGCGAGCTCGGCTTCTATCTCGTATCCGACGGCGACCGCAGGCCGTACCGCATGAAGATCCGCACGCCGAGCTTCAGTAATGTCTCGGCTCTCCCCTACGTCCTCAAGAACACGTTCGTCGCGGACATGATCGCGATCCTTGGCTCCTTCTTCTTCGTCCTGGGAGACATCGACCGGTGAGATTCTCACGACAAGTCCCCGCGCAGCGAGAGACTCTCAGTGCCTGAGTTCATCGCGAACTTCGAGCTGACGCCGTGGTGGGCGCTCGCAATCAAGCTCATCGTGATCCTGAGCGTCGTACCCGTGCTCGCCCTTGCCGGAGGCTACGCGATGCACAAGGAGCTGGCGCACCTGCAGCACCGGCTGGGTCCCATGTATCCGGGTGGCTTCCATGGATGGGCGCAGACCCTTGCGGACGGCATCAAGTTCGTGCTCAAGGAGGACATCATCCCGAAAGCTGCGGACAAACCCGTGTTCAGCATCGCGCCCGCCATCATCTTCGTTCCGGTGCTGATGCTCTACCTGGTCATCCCGGTCGACCGGAGCCTCATCGTGGAGGACCTCGACGTCGGGATCTTCTATCTCCTGGCGATCGGATCGATCGGAACCATCGGCACGCTCGTCGCCGGGTGGGCGAGCGCCAACAAGTACGCGCTCATCGGCTCGCTGCGCGCGGCCGCGCAGCTCATCGCATACGAACTTCCGATCGTTTTCACCGCAGCCGTGATCGCGATGCTCGCCGGCACCCTCTCGGTCGTCGGCATCGTCGAGGCGCAGGACTGGCCGTTCATCGTCTGGCCGCCCGGCATCGGTCTGATCGCGTTCGTGATCTTTCTCACGGGGGCGATTGCGGAGATGACGCTCCCGCCGTTCGACATGCCGATAGCAGAGTCCGAGATCATCACCGGCCCCTTCACTGAGTACACGGGGATGAGGTTCATATTCGGAGTCTTCTTCGCGGAGATGAGCCACATCGTCGTCTTCGGAGCGCTCGCCGCCACCCTCTTCCTCGGCGGCTACAGGCCCATCGTCCCGTGGGAGCCGCTCGAGGTGATTCCCGGGATCCTGTGGTTCTTCGTGAAGACTGTGCTCATGATCTTCCTCATCTTCTGGATCCGTTTTACTTTCCCGCGTCTCCGCGAGGACCAGCTGCAGAAGTTCGCGTGGAAGTACCTCATCCCGGCATCGCTTGGTCTCATCCTCCTCACCGGCGCGTGGATCCTGTACGCGCCCGACGCTTTGTGGAGATGATCGATGGCCATTAGGGAGAAGGTCGCCAAGCTCGTACCCGGGGGAGGCACCTCGACTCCACCCCCCGACCTCGATCCGCGGAAGATCAGC
>JBOGXB010000098.1:0-5527 GCA_050694215.1 Actinomycetota bacterium | reverse complement strand
AATCTCGGTGCAAGGTTGGCGGAGGAGGGCTGAGAACGGCTGGAGGCCTTTTTCAAGCCGTTCTCAAGCGACATGCTCGAGGCTGGAGCAAGTGAGCAAGGAACAAAACGGCACAAAGCCCTGGCGCTTGGAAACCCAGGACTCGATACTCGGAAATATGCAAACTCAGTCGGCTCACCGAGGATTGGGCAGGACTGGTTTCCTGGATGAGGAACAGAGCGCGCGCGCTTACAGGGGGAGGATGCAGTTTCGCGTCCTCGGCCCCCTCGAGGTGGACGACGGGAGGGGGCCGATCCCCCTCGGCGGACCGAAGCAGCGTGCGGTCCTCGCTCATCTGCTCTGCCGGGCGAACGAGCTCGTGCCTGCCGAGACTTTGGTCGATGAGATCTGGGGCGAAGAGCCGCCCGAGAGGGCCCGCAACATCATCCAGACCTATATCTCGCACCTCAGAAAGGCCCTCGGTCGCGATCGGATCGAGAGCCACGCACCCGGCTACCGCCTAAGGCTCGACTCCTCCGAGCTCGACGCGATCCGGTTCGACACGCTTATGCGGGATGCAAAGAAGGCTCTGCCGATGGATCCCAATATCGCAGTCGGCATGCTCGACGACGCCCTGGCCCTGTGGCGTGGCCCGGCGCTTGCGGACCTCGCCGAGCAGTCCTCGCTCGTGGCCGAGGCCGCCCGCCTCGATGAGCTTCGCCTCGAGGCGCAGGAAGACAGGATCGAGGGGCTCCTGGCGAGCGGCGCTCAGGCGCGGGCGATCGGAGAACTGGAGACCCTGCTCGCACGCCACCCGTGGAGGGAGAGCTTCTGGGGACTGCTGATGCTGGCCTTCTACCGAGAGGGTCGACAGGCAGAGGCGCTGGGTGCCTACCAACGCGCCCGAGAGGTCCTGGCAGACGAGCTGGGGATCGATCCGTCGCCGGAGCTCATGCGGCTTCAGGAACGGGTCCTGAAGCAAGATCCCGGACTCGATCTGCGGGGAGAGCCGCTGCGAGGCTACCGGCTGTTGGAGAAGATCGACGACGGACCCACGGGAATCGTTTTCCGCGCGATTCAACCGCAGGTCGAACGCGACGTGGCCGTCAAGATCTTTCACGAAGCCATCGCCTCAGATCCTGCGTTCGTTCGTCGCTTCGAACCGGGTGCCCAAGCCGTCGCCGCCCTGGAGCATCCACACATTGCGCCGATCTACGACTACTGGCGGGAGCCAGGTCGGGCGTACATCGTTTCTCGGTACCTGCGCGGGGGGAGCTTGCGAGCCCTGGAGGAGAGGGGGGAGTCGTTGGAGCGGGATCGGGCGCTCCGGGTGGTCGAGCAGATCTCGTTAGGGCTCGCCTTCGCACACCGCCAGGGGGTCGCACACGGAAACGTTGGATCATCGAACGTTCTCTTCGACGGCGAGGGCAACGCGTATCTTGGGGACTTTCGCGTCGGGATTGGGCCGGCACGTGATCCCGTGGATGACGTCCGGGAGCTCGCCGAGCTCGTCACGCGCCTCTTGCCGAAAGAGTCGGCCTTCGCCGAACTCACCGCGCGAGCCGAGGCGAGGACCGAGGTCGGCGCGGATGCATTCGCCGAAGCGGCCCGCACAATTCGCGAACCCACCGAGGGGGCTGCTCGGCGACAAGTTGACGAGCGGAACCCTTACAAGGGTCTCCGCGCGTTCACCGAGGCCGACGCCCGCGACTTCTTCGGGCGAGGCGAGCTCGTCCAGCGCCTTGTCGCCCGGTTGAACGAAGCAGGACCCGGATCCAGGTTCCTTGCCGTCGTCGGCCCGAGTGGGAGCGGGAAGTCATCGGTGGTTCGCGCCGGACTGGTTCCCGCGATCAGAAACGGGGCCCTGGAAACCCACCAGGCTTCCTTCATCGCCGAGATGTTTCCCGGAGACCACCCCGTCGACGAGCTCGAGGGTGCACTCCTTCGGATCGCAGTGCGCCCGGTGCCTCGGTTGCGAGCCCGGCTAGAACAAGGGTCTCGCGGACTGCTCGAAGCTCTCGAGCTAGTCGCACCCGACGGGGCAGAAGTCGTCTTGCTCGTCGACCAGTTCGAGGAGGTTTTCACGCTGACCACCGACGAGCGCGAGCGGGAACTGTTTCTCGAATCGCTTCGGGTGGCCGCTGCCGACCCGGAGAGCCGCCTACGGGTGATCGTCACTCTCCGGGCAGACTTCTACGACCGCCCACTGATCTATCCCCGCGTTGGGGCGCTGCTTGCAGAAAGAACGGAGGCGGTTCCCCCGCTTACCCCGGACGAGCTCGAGCAGGCAATCCGAGGTCCCGCGGAAGCAGTCGGTATCTCGCCCGAACCCGGACTCGTGGCCGAGATGATCGCCGACGTCGCTCATCAACCCGGCGCGCTCCCGCTTCTGCAATACGCGCTAACGGAACTCTTCGAGCGTCGGGATGAAGAAAGGCTGACCCTCGCCGCGTACCAGAAGATCGGAGGGGTTGCGGGGGCGCTGTCCGCACGTGCAGACCGCATCTACGAGGGGATCGACGCGGATGGTCGCCGGGCCACCAAGCAGGTGTTGCTGCGGTTGGTGACCCTCGGAGAGGGCAGGGAGGACACTCGGCGTCGCGTCGCGAGAAGCGAGCTCGATGCCCTCGGCGTGGAAGTGGAGGCGATCGAGGAGGTGGTGGAAACCTTTGGGCGCCACAGGTTCCTCACCTTCGATCGGGAATCCTCTACCCGAGAACCCACGGTCGAGATCGCGCACGAGGCGCTGCTCAACGCGTGGGCGCGGCTGCGAGCATGGATCGACGACGCCAGAGAAGACCTCCGCCAGAACCGGGGGTTGGCCCGGGCCGCTACTGAGTGGCGAGCCGCCGACGCCGACCCGAGCTTCCTGATCCGGGGGACCCGGCTGGACCAACTCGAGACGTGGGCCGCGACCACTGACCTGGCGATCGGCCGATCCGAGCGCGCGTACCTGAAGGCAAGTGTCGATCAGCGTGACCGGGAGCGGGCTGAGGAGGATCGGCGCCGCAAGCGCGAGATCCAGATCGAGCGGCGATCAGCGCGCCGGCTGCGTGGCCTCGTCGCGGTGTTCGCGGCCGCGGCCGTCATCGCCGGATCACTCACGGTCGTCGCCACGAACCAGAGCCGCAGGGCGGAGCGTCAGGCGCGGATCGCAACCGCGAGGGAGCTCGCGGCGTCGGCCGTGGCAAACCTGGAGGTCGACCCCGAGCTCAGCGTCTTGCTGGCGAGCGAGGCCGTCGAGACGACGCGCTCTGCGGACGGGGCGGTTCTCCGCGAAGCCGAGGAGGCGCTCCATCGCGCCGTCGTGGCGTCCCGAGTCGAGATGGAGATACCCGGGGTGGGGGGACTCGTCTCATGGAGCCCGGCTGGAGTCTTTGTGACCGAGGGCCCCGAGAACTCGGGGGTGATCGACATCAGAGACGCCGAGACCGGGGAAAGCGTTCTCGCGTTCGAGGGACACACAGTAGACGTCAACCACGTCGCATTTAGCCCGGACGGTTCGCGGCTGGCATCCACTGGAGATGACGGCAAGCTGAAGGTTTGGGACCCCACGACAGGGCGGCTGGTTGCGGGCCTGTCGGGATCCGGCAGCGCCTGGGGTCCCTCGTTCAGCGCCGACGGTTCGCTCGTCGCGGCTACCTCGGATAAGCGGGTCCGCGTCGTCGCGCTACCCACGCGGCGAGTGGTTCTGGATATCCGGGTGGATGGCGCGTTCGGCACCGCCCTCAGCCCGGACGGGAAACGCCTCGCGGTCGTTTCCGACAGAAGCGCGGTGTTCGACGTAAGGACCGGCGAGGAAGTGTTCCCTCTTAACGCAGACGGCTCATGGGCGGTGTCGTGGAGTCCGGATGGGCGCTACGTGGCCACCGGTAGCGACGGCGGGGTGCGAGTGTGGGAAGCGGGTACGGGGACGCTCCGGCACACCCTGTTTGCACATGGCGGGCCCTATGGGGGGGTCGCCTGGAGTCCGGATTCATCCAGGCTGGTGACGGGCGGTTCAGACGGGACCGTCAAGGTCTGGCGGATCGAGCCGACGGGGGCGCAACAGCTGTTCTCGCTGTCGGCCCACGGAACGAGAAGCGGGGTGGTGGGAGTGGCCTTCTCGCCCGATGGGACCCGGGTGATGGCGGGGGACGTGGCTGTCTCCGCCGTGACGATCTGGGACCTCGGGGCCGACGGGGACGCCGAGTGGGCGAATCTTCCTTCATCCGGCGAGGCCGGCGCGGAGTTCATGCCGGACGGAAGGCGTGTGGTGACGAGCAGCAATGGTGGCAAAGCCTTGACGATTTGGGACTTGCAGACGAGGCGGGCACTTCAAAGGATCGGACCGGCGACCGATGGCTTTCGGTTCGACTCAGTCGCGGTGAGTCCAGACGGCGGGTCGATCGCCACCGGCGGTTGGATAGACAACTGCTGCCGCGGCCATCCCTTCGGCGGCGAGGTCGCGCGAGTCTGGGGCACCGGGACCGGGAACAAGCTCTACGGGATCGGTCACGACTTCGATGTCAACGATGTTGCCTTCAGTCCCGACGGTGAGTACATGGTCACCGCGGCCTGGGGGGGAACGGCGAAGATCGTCGATCGCTCGGGCCATGTGATGGGCGTCCTTAGAGAGGCCGAGAGTTTCAATCTCAATGCGGCACGGTTTAGCTCCGACGGCAGGTTCGTGGCTACGGCAGCATTCGGCGATCAGAGCCCCCACCTGAAGATCTGGGATTGGAGACAGGGTGAGGTCGTTCGCACGATTGACGACGACGTGTCCATATTGTGGCCGACGCTGGACTCCGACCCCAGCAGTTCCCGGATCGTTGCCGCGGGGCCGGAGGGACCAGTAGATATCTGGGACGCGGTGAGCGGAACGCGCGTCGCCGTTCTCGCAGGACCATCGGGAGGAGTGAACCGGGCAGTTTTCAGCCCCGACGGATCGCGCGTTGCCACAGCCAGCGATGACGGCACCGTGCGGCTATTCGAGGCCGACAGTGGAGCAGAGCAGCTCGTTTTGCCTGGCTTTGGGTGCGCCGTTCGGGACGTGGCCTTCAGTCCGGACGGCACGAAGCTTGCCTCGACGAGCTGCGACGGCGTTCGGATCTGGGCTCTCGACCTCGATGATCTCCTCGATATCGCTCATCAGGAGGTCGAGAGGTCGTTCACTGATGAGGAATGCCGCCAGTACCTTCACATGAACAAGTGCTCTCAGGCGTGAGGGATCCTTCCTCCTGATGGCAGCGATGACGATCCTGATCGCCGGATGCGGCCATTCTCCGGAAGCACGTCCGACGCCGGCGGAGTCTGCCTCGACGGTGGACGCCGGCACTGCCGAGTGACGCTCAGCGACGACAGCGTTCAGTCCTTGTCGCGGAGTGAGGTCGTTCTTGCTGGCAGCTCACGGTGGAAAGGTCCGACGAGTCGAGCACCTGCTCGCCGCCGCGAGTGTGCCCATGTTTTGTGTGCCCCCGGCAGTGTGTGATTTCACCGGATAGTGGACGCCTGTCGCGGAGCATCGTGGACACCTATCAGGGAGGTGTCCATTGGATGTGGCTCGCTA
>JBOGXB010000097.1:0-5531 GCA_050694215.1 Actinomycetota bacterium | reverse complement strand
CGACGATGTCGCCGCCCTCCGTGCAACGGTCGACGATTCGGTGGCGGCAGTCATTCTCGAGCCCATCCAGGGTGAGGGGGGAGTCGTCGTCCCGTCCGAGGGCTACATCCGGGCCGCGCGCGACCTGTGCGACGAGCGCCGTGCTCTGCTTGTGCTCGACGAGGTGCAGACCGGCCTCGGCCGCACGGGGGAATGGTTCGCGTTCCAGTTCGAGGGCGTCGAGCCACACGTGATGTGCCTTGCCAAGTCGCTCGCAGGTGGGCTCCCGATGGGTGTGTGCCTGGCGCGGCCTGAGGTCGCGAGCGCGTTCGAGCCCGGTGATCACGGTACGACCTTCGGCGGGGGACCTGTTCAAGCAGCAGCCGCGCTCACGGTGCTCGACGTGATCGAAGACGAAGGCCTCATCGAGCGCGCGCGCGTCGCGGGAGAGCGACTCCGAGCCGGACTACGCCAGGTATTCGGGAACCACGAGGTTCGAGGCCGCGGGCTCATGATCGCGGTGGACCTCGGCCGGGATGTCGCTCGCCGAGTGGTGGCCCGTGCATTGGAGCGGGGTTTGCTCGTCAACGACGTGAACCCCTCCGTGCTGCGACTAATCCCGCCACTGGTGATCTCCGACGCGCAGATCGACGAGGCCGTGGGTATCCTCGGTGACATCTGGCCGGAGGTGACAGCGTGAGGTCGCACAGGCGCAGGGAGCTGCTGAGACTGCTGCACGAAGGAAGGCTCTCGAGCCAGAAGGAGCTCGTAGATGCCCTGCTCGAGTTGGGACACCAGGTGACCCAGGCGACGGTGTCTCGTGATCTTCAGGCCGTCGGGGCGACGAAGGTCCGCGTTAACGGGAGCTTCGTGTACAGATTGGCCGACGACGTACCACGCTCGACCTCAGCCGACCTGGTGACGCGCAACGTCGCCAAGATCCTCGATGATTTCGCGGTCTCGATCCGGCCCGCCAACTCTCTCGTGATCGTCACGACCGCTCCGGGTCATGCGAGCGCGGTGGCTCGGGCCATCGACCTGGCGGAGCTGACGGATGTAGCCGGCACTATCGCCGGAGACGACACAATCTTCGTCGCAACTGCGGACCCCGATGCCGCCGCCGCGCTGGCCGGTAAGTGGTTGCGAGAGACCTCGGCCCAACGCTCACACGACAAGGAGCCCCGCACATGAAGAAGGTGGTACTGGCGTATTCGGGCGGCCTGGATACTTCGGTTGCCATCCGGTGGCTGACGGAACAGGGTCACGAAGTTGTGGCAGCTGCAGTTGACGTGGGCCAGCCCGGAGACTTGTCTTCGGCCGTCGCACGCGCCACGCATCTCGGTGCGGTCGGCGCGGAGCTCGTGGACGCCAGGCAGCGTTTCGTATCCGGCTACGTGCTCCCCGCTCTACGCATGAACGCTCTCTATCAGGGCCGCTATCCGCTGGTGTCCGCGCTGTCCCGGCCGCTGATCTCAGAGGTACTCATCGAGGTCGCCGAAAAGACCGGCGCGACCGCGGTCGCGCACGGCTGCACCGGCAAGGGGAACGACCAGGTCCGCTTCGAGGTGTCGTTGTCGTCGCTCGCGCCCGGAATCGAGGTCCTGGCCCCGGTCCGTGATTGGGGTATGAGCCGCGACGAAACGATCGACTATGCGCGCTCTCGCCGCCTCCCGATCACCACTACCAAGTCCTCCCCGTACTCGGTCGACGAGAACCTCTGGGGGAGAAGCATCGAATGCGGGGTCCTCGAGGATCCGTGGGTGAGCGCGCCGGAGGACGTCTTCGAGCTCACGATGCCGCCGTCTGCCGCTCCAACCGACGTGCACGACGTCGAGATCGGTTTCGAGTCGGGCGTTCCCTCGTCGGTCGACGGCGAGACCCTCGATCCTCTCGCCGCGATCGAGGTCATGACCAAGTTGGGCGGGACTCATGGGGTGGGGCGCATCGACATGGTGGAGGACAGGCTCGTCGGCATCAAGTCGCGCGAGGTCTATGAAGCACCCGCGGCCCTGTCCCTGATCGCGGCGCACTCCGAGCTGGAGCAGCTCGTCCTCGAGCGCGCACTGCTGCGAGAGAAGCGACGGCTGGAGGTCCTGTGGTCGGAGCTCGTGTACGAGGGACTGTGGTTCTCACCGCTCAGGGAATCGATCGAGGCGTTCGCGAGAGCAACTGAAAGAGTGGTCACCGGAACCGTTCGGCTGCGGTTCGGGCCCGGCTCGTGCTCGGTTGTGGGCCGGAGATCCCCCTTTGCCCTCTACGACGAGGGGCTGGCTACGTACGGCAGCGAGGACGCTTTCAACCACGAAGACGCCGCGGGGTTCGTCAGGTTGTGGGGCCTCCCCTCACGGAGGTGGGCGCAGATCCACGCACCGAGATGAGCCGCATGCCGTGGGGGGGTCGCTTCGAGCGCGGCCCCCATCCGGACCTGATGGCGCTCACCGCCTCCATCGGTACCGACATGCGCCTACTCCCGCAGGACCTCGCCTCGACGCGTGCCCACGCGCGCGTGCTCGCAGCGGCCGACTTGCTCGCGCGGAAGGAGTTAGCGCGAGTCGATCAGCTATGCAAGGACCTGATGACGGAGTGGGAGGCGGGGACGCTGATCGCCGATCCCGGGGATGAGGATGTCCACTCTCTGGTGGAGCGGCTTCTCACGGAGCGACTCGGCGAGACCGGCCGCAGGATCCACGCAGGCCGAAGCCGGAACGATCTCGTTGCGAGCGACCTCCGTCTGTGGTGCCGCGACGCGGCCTCCGACACGATCGACGATCTGCGCGCGTTGATCTCCCTGATAGCGGACTTCGGAGACGCTCAAGCCGACACTCTGATGCCCGGCTACACCCACCTGCAGCCGGCACAACCGGTTACCGCCGGCTTCCATCTCCTCGCGCACGGTTTCGCCCTGCTGCGCGACGCCCGTCGCTTCAAGGCCGCGTACGCAGCGGCGGATGTGAGCGCGCTGGGGGCCGGTGCGATCGCGGGCAGCACGCTCGGTCTCGACCCGGAGATCGCGGCTCACGAGCTCGATCTCTCGAGCACCTTCGACAACGCGATGGACGCCGTCTCCGACAGAGACTTCGCAGCCGACCTCGTCTATGCCTGTGCTCTGTGCGGGGTGCACCTCTCCCGGCTCGCGGAGGAGATCGTGCTGTGGACCTCGTCGGAGTTTGGGTTCGCGCGCCTCTCAGACGACTGGTCGACGGGCTCCAGCATGATGCCCCAGAAGCGGAACCCGGACATGGCGGAGCTGATCCGTGGCCGAGCATCCGGAGGCGTCGCGGCTCTCACCGGCCTGCTCGTGCTTCTCAAGGGGTTGCCGCTCGCCTACGACCGCGACCTCCAGGAGGACAAGGGATACGTCTTCCAAGCGGTCGACCGCCTGCGCGGATGCATCCGGGGGACGATCGGGCTCCTTGGGGCGATCAGGTTCGACAAGCAGCGCATGGCGGAGGCCGCGGCGGGGAGCGGAGCATGGGCCACCGACCTCGCCGAGACCCTCGTTCGGCGCGGTGTGCCGTTCCGAGACGCTCACAACGCGACCGGCAAGCTGGTGGCGGCGCTCGAGTCCCAAGGACGAGGTCTCACGGACCTCGATGGCGAGGAGCTGAGGGGATTCCACGACCGATTCGAGCCGAGCGACCTCGCTGCGGCCGATCCCCGCGTCGGCCTGGCCGCGCGAAAGGGGAAGGGTGGTACCGCTCCCGATCGGGTCGCCGAGCAGGCAGCCCGCCTTCGCTCCGCGGGGGATGCCCTGGCGTCCTGAGCGGCACGGAAGCAGATGGAGCCTCTGATGGAGACCTCTCCATGCCCCTGGCCGCGCTCCGGTTGGCCCGAGAGAGGGGGCCTCGTGTACAATCTTGAGGCTGTCAAGAGAGAAAGGACCCTCGCTTTGCTGAAGACCTTCCCCGGGGTGACCTAACGGTCAGTCGACGCGACTGCTTCCAGTCACGACGCCCCGCCGCCCGAAGTTCGGTCCGGCGGGAATTTTTTGCCCCCGAACAGATGTTGCAAGGAAGGTTGAGACGACGAAAGTTCTATCTCTCGATGGACCTTGGAAACTCCATAGCGAGCGCGAGCATCTATAGCCAAGTTGCTAAGGGCGTACGGCGGATGCCTAGGCGCTAGGAGCCGACGAAGGACGCGGTAGGCTGCGAAAAGCCCCGGGGAGGAGCCAAACATCCATCGATCCGGGGATGTCCGAATGGGGGAACCCGCCAGCGGTTATGCGCTGGTACCCAGGTCTGAACACATAGGGCCTGTGGAGGGAACCGGGTGAACTGAAACATCTAAGTAACCCGAGGAAGAGAAAGTAAATAACGAGTCCCTGAGTAGCGGCGAGCGAAACGGGATCAGCCCAAACCTCTGTGGTGTCAAAGCCTTGCAGCGTTGCCACAGAGGGGTCGTGGGACCCATCTGAGCGAGTGCAAGATCGTTCAAGGAGTTACAAAGTCAGTGGTTAGCCGAACACTCTGGAAAGCCCGACCAAAGAAGGTAATAGTCCTGTAGGCGAAAACCAACTGATCTCCTGATGGTGTTCCCAAGTAACACGGAGCCCGAGAAATTCCGTGTGAATTTGCGAGGCCCACCTCGTAAGGCTAACTACTTCCTAGCGACCGATAGTGAAC
Source organism: Actinomycetota bacterium (assembly GCA_050694215.1). Taxonomy (GTDB): domain Bacteria; phylum Actinomycetota; class CADDZG01; order CADDZG01; family WHSQ01; genus JBOGXB01. Next base: position 927 of record JBOGXB010000097.1, on the reverse strand, counting down.
CAGTACCGTGAGGGAAAGGTGAAAAGTACCCCGGGAGGGGAGTGAAATAGCACCTGAAACCGTGCGCCTACAAACAGTGGGAGCGTCCGTAGTTGGACTTCGGTCCTTCTACGCGTGACCGCGTGCCTTTTGAAGAATGAGCCGGCGAGTTATCGGTGTGTGGCGAGGTTAAGGAGAGATCCGTAGCCGAAGCGAAAGCGAGTCTGAATAGGGCGTTTAGTCGCATGCCATAAACCCGAAGCCGGGTGATCTATCCATGGGCAGGGTGAAGCGGAGGTAAGACTCCGTGGAGGCCCGAACCCACCAGGGTTGAAAACCTGGGGGATGACCTGTGGATAGGGGTGAAAGGCCAATCAAACCCGGTGATAGCTGGTTCTCCCCGAAATGCATTTAGGTGCAGCGTCACGCGTTCAGTATCGGTGGTAGAGCACTGGATGGGCTAGGGGGCCTACAAGCTTACCGATCTCAGCCAAACTCCGAATGCCGATACTCCAGAGCGTGGCAGTGAGACTGCGGGGGATAAGCTCCGTAGTCGAGAGGGAAACAGCCCAGATCGCCAGCTAAGGTCCCTAAATCTTCGCTAAGTGGGAAAGGATGTTGAGTTGCTCAGACAGCCAGGAGGTTGGCTTAGAAGCAGCCATCCTTGAAAGAGTGCGTAACAGCTCACTGGTCGAGTGATTCGGCGCCGACAATGTAGCGGGGCTAAGCGAAGTACCGAAGCTGCGGGATTCACTTTTGTGGATCGGTAGGGGAGCGTTGTGATGGCTGCGAAGCCTCGTCGTAAGGCGGGGTGGAGCAATCACAAGTGCGAATGCCGGCATGAGTAGCGAAACGGGAGCGAGAAACTCCCGCGCCGTATGTCCAAGGGTTCCTGGGGAAGGTTAATCCGCCCAGGGTAAGTCGGGACCTAAGCCGAGGCCGAGAGGC
>JBOGXB010000096.1:0-5614 GCA_050694215.1 Actinomycetota bacterium | reverse complement strand
AACGGAGGGAACATGCGCATCGGGATGGTGGGACTGGGCCGGATGGGACTGAACATGACCCGTCGCCTGCTTTCGGGCCGGCATGAGGTGGTTGCTTTCGACCTGAACGAGGCCGCCCGGACCGAGGCGGAAGGATCGGGAGCGGAGGGCGCCGAGTCCTTGAAGGACCTCATGGAGAAGCTCGGCTCTCGCCGTCGGCCAGTGTGGTTGATGGTCCCCGCGGGGGATCCGACGGCACAGACGATCGACGAGCTATCGAAGCTGCTGAAAGCCGGCGACACGATCGTCGACGGTGGGAACTCCCGATACTCGGACTCGATCGAGCGTGCGACCGCTCTGTTACAAAAAGGCATCTCGTTCGTGGATGCGGGCGTTTCGGGCGGCATCTGGGGACTCGAGGAGGGGTTCTGCCTCATGGTCGGCGCGGATCAAGAGGAGTTCGAGCATCTGAGGCCGATCTTCGAGACACTCGCGCCCGAGAACGGCTACGCGCGCGTGGGGGGGCCGGGGGCCGGTCACTTCGTGAAGATGATTCACAACGGCATCGAGTACGGACTCATGCAGGCGTACGGAGAGGGTTTCGAGCTGCTCGCCGGCAGCGACTTCGACCTCGACCTCGCACAGATCGCAGAGCTTTGGCGACACGGAAGCGTGGTGCGATCGTGGTTGTTGGACCTCACCGCCGAGGCGCTCGAATCCGACCCCCGTCTCGAGCGAGTCGGTGACTACGTCGAAGACTCGGGTGAGGGGCGCTGGACGCTTGCCCATGCGATCGACAACGCCGTCCCCATTCCGGCAATCACCGGCGCCCTGTTCGCGCGCTTCGCATCCCGCCAGGAATCGTCCTTCTCGAACAAGCTCCTCGCCGCCCTGCGTAAGGAGTTCGGCGGCCACGCGGTCCGGGAGGCACACGACCCCGACGCGTGAGCGCGTATCAGGTTCGCCATAAACCAACGGAGTACTCACTCGGTGATGGCGGGATGGTGAGCGAGGGTTAGTGGGACTGCAGGCGGAAGGCCGCGGCTGCGGCAACTCCGCCGTCGTGCGTGATCGACACGGCAACACGTTCGTCCTCGCGCCCCGCGATCTTCACCACGGGCGCGCCGGAAGTCTCGCGGGTTATCTCGATTCGGCGGGCCCACGCCGGCAACGAGCCGACGCCGAGGGCCTTCATCACCGCCTCTTTGGCGGCCAGCGTACCGGCCAGGTGGCGGACGCGGTCGCCGCGACCCTGGCAATAGGCGCGCTCGGATTCGTTGAACAACCGAGGCTCCAAACGGGGAACCGCCTCGAGCATCGTGCGTAAGCGCTCGATGTCCACGACGTCGATGCCGATCACACCGACCTCCTACGCCAGCAGCGACGCGCCGCCGTCGACGACGGTCTGGCCGGTGATCATCGCGGCACCCTCGAGGTCTCGGTCCACTAGTTCACCTCCGCGAACGCGAGGCACGCGTTCTGTCCGCCGAAGCCGAACGAGTTGGAGAGCGCGAAGCGCACCTCCGCCTGCCGTGGACCCTCGGGAACGTAGTCGAGGTCGCAATCGGGGTCCGGCTCGTCCTGGTTGATCGTGCCTGGAATAACCCCTCGGTCGATCGCCATCACCACCGCGGCCGCCTCCACGGCTCCTGCGGCTCCGAGCAGGTGGCCCGTCTGGGACTTGGTGGAGGACACTGGGATGCGCTTGGCTTCGGGTCCCAGAGCCTCCTTGATGGCGACGGTCTCGATGCGATCGTTGAAGGGTGTGCTCGTCCCGTGCGCGTTGATGTAGTCGACGTCGGACGGCTCGGCCCCCGCATCGGCAAGTGCGGCGAGCATCGCACGGCGCGCGCCTGCACCGTCTGGATCCGGTTGAGTCAGGTGATGAGCATCGGACGAAGCGCCGTAACCGGTGATGCGCGCGAGGATTCTCGCGCCGCGCTTCTCGGCGAATTCTCGCCGCTCCAGGACGAGGATGCCCGCACCCTCGCCGAAGACGAACCCATCCCGGCCCGCATCGAACGGGCGGCTGGCGCGTTCAGGCTCGTCATTGCGCCGCGACAATGCCCCCATCCGAGCAAACGAAGCCAGTGACAGCGGCGTCAGTGCGGCCTCGCTCCCACCGGCGAGCATCGCGTCCGCGGAACCGGACACGAGCGCGTGATAGGCCTCGCCGACCGAGTGGGCGCCGGCGGCGCAGGCGGAGACCGGGGCGAAGCTGGGCCCCCCCAGCCCATATGTCATGGCCACGCCGGCTGCTGCCGCGTTGGGCATCAGCTTGGGGACCATGAACGGGCTCACGCGCCGCACTCCCCCAGATAGGAAGCTCTGATGCTCGTGTTCAATTGTGGACAGACCGCCGATGCCGGTTCCCACGATGACACCTACACGGCTCCGGTCGAACCCGGCGTCCTCGCAGTCCGCCTGCTGCCATGCGAGGCGTGCAGCCGCCACGGCCATGTGCGTGAAGCGGTCGGACCTGGCCGCTTGGCGCCCGTTCATATACTCCGTCGCATCGAAGTCGTGAACTTCGGACGCGATCCGCACAGGATGATTCGATGCGTCGAAGGCCTCTATCGTCCCCGCCCCGGAGCGGCCGGACAACAGCCCATCCCAAAAGGCGTCCGCGCCGATTCCGATCGGAGTGACGACGCCGATGCCTGTTACGACTACGTCACTCATGTCTTGACGGCCACCTTCTGCTCGATCAGGTCGATCGCGTCGTTGATCGTGTTCACGTCCTCGAGCTCGGTGTCGGGGATCTCGATCCCGAACTTCTCCTCGAGTCCGAGTGTCAGCTCGACGGTGTCGAGCGAGTCGAGATCGAGGTCGCCCAGGAGCTCCGCGTCGGGCGTGACCTTCTCGCGCTCGATCCCCCGTCCGGCGAGGTGTTCCTTGATCGTCTCCAATATCTCCTGCCGATCCATCTCTGCTCCTTTCCTCTCGACCTGTTAGGCCGTCAGCCCTCCGTCCATCACGAACACACTTCCGTTCACATAATTCGCCTCTTCCGAGCACAGGTAAGCGACGAGTGAAGCGACCTCCTCGGGGGCGCCAACTCGGCCGGAGGGCGTCTCAGCAATGAACCCCTCAACCTGCTTCGGTGACATGTCGGCAGTCAACTCCGTGGACACGAGGCCGGGCGCGATCGCGTTGACGGTCACACCGCGGCTCCCGACCTCCCGAGCCAGCGTCTTCGTCAGAGCGATGACCCCGCCCTTGGCGGCCGCATAGTTCGCCTGTCCGGGACTGCCCCTCAAGCCGGCGACCGAAGCGACGTTGACGATGCGGCCGGAGCGAGCTCTGATCATGGGACGAAGCGCCCTCCGGCTGCAAGCGAACGTCCCGAAGAGGTTGGCACTCAGTACATCGGTCCATTCCTCATCGGACATCGCGATCGCAAGCGAGTCGCGTCTGACACCTGCGTTGTTGACGAGCACGCCAACCGGGCCGAGCAGATCCTCCACCTCATCGAACATCTTGCCGACCTGGGATCCGTCGCTCACGTCCGCCTGTATGCAATGGGCTTCGCCCCCCTTCTGCTCGATGAGGGAGGCCGTTTCCTTCGCCCCGTCCGCGCTCTTGGAGTAGTTCAAGGCGACGGCGAACCCATCCGACGCAAGTCGCCGCGCGATCGCGCGGCCTATCCCTCTGGAGGCTCCGGTCACAAGAGCCACCTCAGCCGGCATCCGCGGCCCCCACCAGAGACTTCTCTTGCTCCTCGATCGATTCGACACCCCAGTGAATGAGGCCCGCGCCCCAGACGAACCCAGCACCGAACGCCGCCAGCATGACGCGGTCGCCCGCCTCGAGCGAGCCATCACCTGCTGCCTCGGCGAGCGCGATCGGGATCGATGCCGCAGAGGTGTTCCCCGTGCGCGCGATGTTCAACACCACTTGATCCGTTGTGAGGCCCAGACGCTCTCCCACCGCGGCGAGGATGCGGGCATTGGCCTGATGGGCGACGAGAAGATCCAGCTCATCTGGCTTCATCCCAACCGTCTCGAGCACCTCGCTTACACACCGCGACATGCCGTCTACCGCGTGGCGATAGACCTCGCGGCCGTTCATGCGGAGGTAGCGGTCTCCCGCTGGTATCTCGAGCAGAGGGGCCTTCAAACCGTCCGATCGCAAGATGAACGGACCTATGCGCGAGGGTCCGTCGATGGCCTCGACGACGGCTGCTCCTGCGCCGTCGCCGAACAAGACACAGCTTCTCGCGTCGCTGTAATCGGTAACTCGCGAGAGCACATCGGCGCCGCAGACCAGCGCTCGTCGTACACCTCCGCTCTCGACGAGGGCCTGAGCCGTAGAGAGCGCGTACAAGAAGCCTGAGCAACCTGCGCCGACGTCGAACGCACCAGCCGCGTTAGCGCCCAGCGCTGCCTGCACCAAAGGGGCCGTCGCGGGGATCTGATTGTCGGGCGTGCACGTTGCAACGATCACCATGTCGAGGTCCGAGGCCTCCACACCCGCTCGGTCAAGAGCTGCCACGCCCGCTTCGGTAGCAAGCGTGCCGGATGTCTCGCCGTCGTCGGCGACGTGACGCGCCGAGATCCCCGTACGCTCACGGATCCACTCCTCGTCCACGTCGAGGCGCGCCGACAGCTCGGCGTTCGTCAGCACCCGGGGCGGGAGTGCGCTTGCCCATCCCGTGATGGCGCTCCCCCTCATCAGGCGCTCCATATCCAGAGCAGGGCGTCGCCGTCTTTCACCGGCTGGCCGTCGAGGGCGAGCATGCCCATAACCCAGCCCCGGAACGCCGAGCGGACCTCCACGACGGTGTCGGCGTTGTGGACCTCAGCCAGCACCTGACCGGGCTCGACCCATTCGCCTTCGGTGGTGAAGCTCTCCGGAGGTAGCGGATGGAAACGCCCCGAGCACGGAGACACCACAACACGCTCGCGGATGTTCGCGGCGTCGGCGACGACCGGTTGCGTGTCTACTTCAGTCATCAATCCCTCAGACACCTACTGCCTCCTCGTTCCGTTTCAGGTTGTGGAATGTGCGATGCGCAAGTCCGGCGGCGACCTCCCCCGGACCAACGTCCATGTAGTCGCGTACTCCCCGAGACCAAACCCATTCCAGGCACTCCCGGAAGCGAACGGGTTGAACGAGCTGGCGCACCAGCAGCTTGCGGATCTCTCCGGGAGCCTTGTAGGGACGCGCGGTCACGTTCGAAACGACGGGGAGGCGTGGGCTCCTGACCTCGACACGATCGAGCGCTTCCTCGAGGTCCTTGACTGCAGGAGCCATCGCGGGGGTGTGGAACGGACCCTGAACCTGCAGCAGAACGGAGCGACCTCCGAGACTCTTCGCGAGCCCGGCCGCGGCCGTAAGCCGCTCCTCCGGACCGGACAGCACGACCTGCCCCGGAGCGTTGTCGTTGGCGACGGAGAGATCCGCGGTCACTTGGATCCTCTCGACATCGTCCTCGCCGAGGCCGAGCACCGCGATCATGCCGCCCGGAGCGACGCGCGCGGCCTTGTCCATGGCATCTCCCCTAACTTGTACGACCGTGAGCGCGGCCTCGAAGGACATCGACTCACCGGCGACTAATGCCGGGTACTCACCGAGGCTGTGGCCCGCGATCGCGTCGAAGCGCACACCGGCTTCGACGGTCCTCTCATAGCCA
>JBOGXB010000095.1:0-5638 GCA_050694215.1 Actinomycetota bacterium | reverse complement strand
GGGGAGTTCCCCGAGGGTTTGCTCGACGAGGTCGCCGAGCACCGTAAGCATCTCGAGGAGAAGATGAGCCGGCAGCTCGGCGACCCCCACGATCCACTCCTCGTGTCGGTCCGCTCGGGGGCGCCGTTCTCTATGCCGGGGATGATGGACACGGTGCTGAACGTGGGCCTCAACGACGACAGCGTAAAGGGCATAGAGGAACAGACGGGCGACGAGCGTTTCGCGTGGGACTCGTACCGTCGACTGGTGCCGATGTTCGGCAAGACCGTGATGGGAGTGGACGGCGACCTCTTCGAAGAGGCGATCGACGAGGTCAAGCACCGCAAGGGCGTGGAGACCGACGTCGAGCTCGGTACCAAGGACCTCAAGGCCCTCGTCAAGACCTTCAAGAAGATCGTAAAGAAAGAGACGAAGCAGGAGTTCCCCCTGGACCCGACCGAGCAGCTCCATCTCGCGATCGAGGCGGTGTTCAGGTCGTGGGACAACAAGCGCGCTCAGGACTATCGCCGCCGAAACAAGATCTCGGACTCGCTCGGGACCGCGGTCACCGTCCAGACGATGGTGTTCGGCAACAAGGGCGACGACTCGGGGACCGGAGTCGCGTTCACGCGGGATCCGGCGACCGGAGAGAAGAGGCCCTACGGGGACTACCTGCAGAACGCTCAGGGTGAGGATGTCGTCGCAGGCATCCGCAACACGATCCCGCTCGACGAGATGGGGCGGCTTCAGCCGAAGGCGTGGGCGGAGCTCCAGCAGCACATGGCTGCACTCGAACGACACTACGGGGACATGAACGACATCGAGTTCACGGTGGAGAAGAACAAGCTGTGGCTGCTGCAGACGCGCATCGGAAAGCGCACCGCGCTGGCGGAGTGGGTCATCGCCCACGACATGACCGGCACGACGGCGAAGGCCGAGAAGGAAGGGGCACGGGATCGCTTGACGGCCGGCAAGCTCGATGAGCTCTTCAAGCCGGTCATCCGCGCCAACCTGAAGGAGTCGAGGAAACCGGTGGCAAGCGGCCTCAACGCGTCTCCTGGCGCGGCCGTCGGCCGGGTGGTGTTCACCGCCGACGACGCCGAACAGTGGGCGAACAAGGGCGAGAAGGTCATCCTGGTCCGGCGCGAGACGACGCCCGACGACTACCACGGCATGGTCGCGTCGCAGGGCATCCTCACTTCCGCCGGCGGGACGAACTCCCACGCCGCGGTAGTGGCTCGCGGCGAGGGCATCTCCGCCGTATGCGGCGCAGGCGCGATCCGCATCGATCGCAAGGCGCGCAGGTTCACCGTGGGCAAGACCACCGTGAAGGAAGGGGACTGGATCACCATCGACGGCACGGATGGGACCGTCTACGCGGAGGAGCTCGAGACCGAGCCATCGCAACTGGCCGCCGCAATCAAAGCGGCCCACAAACGAGATAGGAGAGAGGACCTCACAGAGACCGAACACGAGGCCCTGAGGTCCGATCTATGGCTTGCGTACGAGCGGTTCATGAAGCGCGCGGATCGGGATCGCCGCCTGCGCGTTCATGCCAACGCCGACACGCCGGATCAGGCGCGCAACGCGCGCGCCAGGGGGGCCGAGGGCATCGGGCTGTGTCGCACGGAGCACATGTTCCTGGGAGAGGAGCGCGTCGCCGCGGTGCGCAAGATGATCTTCGCCGACACCGAGGAGGAGGAGCACGAGGCCTACGACGCGCTGCTCCCGCTGCAGCGCGACGACTTCGTCGGCATCTTCGAGGCGATGAGCGGCTATCCCGTGACCGTGCGCCTTCTGGACCCACCCCTGCACGAGTTCCTTCCAAACCACGTCGACCTCGCCGTCGAGGTCGCACTGGCCGAGAGCAACAAGAGGAAGAAGGTCGAGATACGCGGCGACAAGTACTCGCTCAAGGAGGCCAAGGAGATCCTGCGCAAGGTCGAAGAGCTCCACGAGAACAACCCGATGCTCGGCCTCCGGGGCTTGCGACTCGGCATCGTCAAGCCCGGCCTCTATGCGATGCAGGTGCGTGCGATCGTCGAGGCCGCATGCCACGTCAAGAAGGAGGGGGGCGATCCGAAGCCGGAGATCATGATCCCGCTCACGGCGACGGCGGAGGAGCTGCGCCAGCTGCGAGAGGAGCTCGAGCCCGTGGTGCAGGAGATCATCGAGAAGGCGAAGGTGGACCTGCACGTCGAGTTCGGCACGATGATCGAGCTTCCCCGAGCCTGCCTCGAGGCGGGCGAGATCGCCCAGCATGCAGACTTCTTCTCGTTCGGCACCAACGATCTCACCCAGACCGCATTCGGGTTCAGCCGTGATGACATCGGCAGGTTCCTGGCGATGTACGAGGAGCGAAAGCTCGTTCCCGCGAACCCATTCGTGACGATCGACCGTGCGGGGGTGGGCCGCTTGATGAAGATCGCCACCGTCGAGGGGAGGGCATCCAACCAGAAGCTTCACCTCGGCATCTGCGGAGAGCACGGGGGCGACCCCGACTCGGTCGTCTTCTGTCACGAGATCGGCCTCGACTACGTGTCCTGCTCGCCGTTCCGCGTGCCCACGGCCCGCCTCGCCGCGGCCCAGGCCGTCTGGGGAGCCGCACAAAGCACATCCAAGTAGCCGTTCTCTCGTAACTCGCGCCCCCCGCGGGCGATTTCGGGGGGGCAAAACGAACGAACGGGCCCTCCGTTTCCGTCGCCGCCCGGTGCTACTTTCAGGGCGATGGAACGAGGCGTGCGAGAGCAGACGGAGCAAATAGAGAGGGACATCCTCTCGCCTCATGCCCGGCTCGCGAGCGAGAGCAAGGGCCGGGACGTTCACGAGGACGACGACGCCATCCGAACTTGCTTCCAGCGCGATCGAGATCGGATCGTCCACTCCAAGGCGTTCCGCCGCCTCGCCTACAAGACGCAGGTGTTCCTCGCCCCCGAGGGCGATCACTACCGAGTGAGGCTCACGCACACGCTCGAGGTCACCCAGGTCGCGCGCACGATCGCCCGGGCTTTGCGATTGAACGAGGACCTCGTCGAGGCCGTCTGCCTCGGACACGATCTGGGGCACACGCCGTTCGGCCATCTCGGCGAGGAGGTGGTTGCCGAGTTCGCCCCCGGCTTCCGGCACAATCTCCAGTCCGTCCGCATCGTGGAGGTGCTCGAGGCGCTCAACCTCACTTGGGAGGTGCGCGACGGGATCGCGAACCATACGTGGTCGATGCCGACGTTCCCGGCGACGCTCGAGGGTCAGATCGCTCGTTACGCCGACCGCATCGCCTACATCAATCACGACATCGACGACGCGGTAAGAGCGGGCATCCTGACGGAGAGGGATCTGCCCTCTCAAGCCCTCGACGTCCTCGGGCGCACGCACTCCAAGCGGATCCAGACGATGGTCGGAGACATAGTCGAGCACTCGAACGCCGGTTCGATAGAAATGAGCGATGGGGTATTCGAGGCGATGGCCCTGACGAGGAAGTTCATGTTCGAGCGCGTTTACGTCGGCCGGGTCGGGGAGGCGACCCTGAACGCCGTGAGGAAGATCCTCACGAGCCTCCTCGACCACTACTCCACTCATCCCGTCCCCGAGCAAGAAGAGCCATTGGGCGCGTCGATGCAGGTGGCGGCCGTCGACTACGTGGCCGGGATGACCGATCGGTTCGCCCTGCGTGCATACGAGTGGGTCACGGGGTCGCCTCCGCCCGATCTCGGGGTGGGGGCCTTAGGATGATCGTGCTTCCCCGGCGTAGTTCAGCGCGCGTCGTGTAGAAGCGGAGCGGTATGGCGAGAATCAAAGAGCAAGACATCGACGATCTGCGTGAGCGCGGCGACATCGTCGAGATCATCTCTGCGCACACCCAGCTCAAGCGCTCGGGCGGTCACACCTTCAAGGGGCTCTGTCCCTTCCATTCCGAGAAGACACCGTCTTTCACCGTCGATTCATCTCGTGGCCTCTGGTTCTGCTTCGGCTGTGGTGAAGGCGGCAACGTCTACACCTTCGTCCAGAAGATGGAGACCCTTCCATTCCCCGAGGCGGTCGAGTGGGTCGCGAGGAAGAGCGGCTACGACCTCCACTACGAGGAGGTTCGGCCGGGCGAGGCCCGGGCGGCCGGGTTCAAGGCGCGGCTGATCGAGGCCAATCGCCGCGCGGTCGAGTTCTTCCACCGAGCGCTGATCAACTCGCCTGACGCCCTGGGGGCCCGTCGCTATCTCGAAGGGCGCGGTTTCGGCAAGGAAGTGGCCGCACGCTGGAAGCTTGGCTACGCGCCGGGACGGGACTCGCTTAGCCGCCACCTGCTCGACAAGGGCTTCACGACCGAGGAGATCCTGAAGGCCGACCTGGGACGCAGGAGCGAGCGCGACGGAGGCCTCTACGACACCTTCCGCCAGAGGGTCACCTTTCCCACCTGGAGCCTCCAGGGCGACGTCGTGGGCTTCGGCGCACGGGCGCTGCGACCCGATCAGGGACCCAAGTACCTCAACAGCGCCGAGACCCAGGTTTTTTCCAAATCGCGAGTGATGTACGGGCTCGACAAGGCGAAATCTGCGATCTCGCGCGGCTCGGCTCTCGTCGTTGAGGGCTACACCGACGTTATCGCGCTGCACGAGGCCGGTATCACAGAAACGGTGGCCACCAACGGAGTTGCGTTGACGGAATCGCACTTCGAGCTCCTCAAGCGGTTCTCGGATCGTGCGGTGTTGATGTTCGACGCGGACGACGCGGGGAAAGGCGCAACGGAGCGCGGCTTCGGATTGCATCACCGGATCGGATTGGAGGTCCTAGTAGCTCCGCTCCCCGACGGGCGTGACCCTGCAGAGGTCGTCAAGGAAGACGGGCCGGAAGCGATACGAAAGATCATCGAAACCGCTCAACCGCTCCTCGAATTCAAGCTCGAACAGACGATCTCGAAGCTTCCGCTGGACACTCCGGAGGCGCGTTCCAGGGCCGCTCGGGAGGCAGCCACGGTGCTAGGGTGGCATCCGGACCCGATCGCTAGACACGAATACGCGTTCGCGGTCGGTCGGCGAATCGGCGTTGAACCTGAAGCGATTCAGCGTGTGCTGGCGGAGCGAGGTTCGGTCGAGTCCGAGCGTGTTGGGGGAGTGGCCGAAAGGGATCGGGATCGCCGGCTACCCGGTCACGTAAAAGTCGAACGAGAGGCGTTGAGATTGTCGCTGACCCGAACTAGAGAGTCCAGGCCCTGGTTGGATGAAGTGGACGAGGGTCACTTCACTGCCCCGGGCCGGCGAGAGCTCTTTCGTGTCGCCGCCGCCTCCAAGGAGGGATCGGCGCAGGTGGGGGCCGATGTCGTGGACGATCTCAGCCCGGATGCGCTTGCACTATTCACAGAGCTCACCGTAGGGACCCCGCCGGGACCGGCGGACGGCCTGGACGACCATCTCCGGGAAGTTTTCCTTCGTCTGCGTGTTTTTCGTCTGGAACGGGAGATCAGATCCCGCCGGGACGTCCTTCAAGAGCTGAATCCGCTGGCCGATGGGGAGAGGCACGATGCACTGTTCACCGAGCTCGTGGAGCTTGAAGCGCAGCGACGAGATCTGCTACGCAGTGTCGATGGGACCGAATAGATGACCCCACAGCAGGATCCCTCCGATCTGAGCGCGCAGAGCGAAGAGCGGGGCGGCACCGTGACACAGCTCTC
>JBOGXB010000094.1:0-6395 GCA_050694215.1 Actinomycetota bacterium | reverse complement strand
GCTCCTGACCGACCGCATGTTCAGGCCCGGCAACCTCATGCGGTGGGACGCGCTGGTGGAGCAAGCAACGGGCAGGCCTCTGTCGGCTGCGAACTTCACGAAGCGAGTCTCGTTCTAAGACGAGACCGTCAGAGGCTTGCTTGTCGTCTGAAGCGCGCGTAGATCTTGCCTGCTGAGGGTGACAGGAACACCACGCTCGCCGCTCCCGCCGACCCGACGCTGCCGGGGACCGTCACGTTCCCCACTCTCTTGACCGGCATCTGGGTAGCGAGAACACCGAGGCTAAAGAGATCCGCGGGGCCGACGTTGAGCCGGGTGCGGTTGCGAACGGCCCCGATCCAGCGCAGCAGCGTGCCCGGCGTGCGGGCGACCTCGCCCTGCAGCTTGCGCAGCATCGCGATCAGTGCGTCGGCTTGGTGCTTGGAGCGAGCGAAGTCTCCGGTGGCGAACGAGTGCCTGGTTCTCACGTAGGCAAGCATGTTTATTGGGCCGAGGTTCTGTGCTCCCCTGTTGAGCCTCGCGCCCGAGCCCGTCGGGTCGTAGACGTCCTGAGGGATGAACATGCGAACCCGGCCGATGTCCCCGATGAGACCCCGGAAGCCCTGGAAACCGGTCATGATCCAGTAGTCGATCTTGATGTGCGTGATGCTCTCGATGGTCCTGACGAGCAACTGTGGCCCACCGCGGTAGAGGGCTTCGTTGATCCGTCCGCTGCCGCTGCCGGGAATGTTCACCCACGAATCACGAGGGAAGTTCAGGATGCCGGCTTTCATCGTTCTCGTGTTGACGCCGACGATGTGGATCGCATCCGCACGCGATCGGTCGGGGTTCCCGCTCCGCGCATCGTTACCGATAACGAGCACGAACAGCTTTCCTCTGCGGGGCTGGTAATCGCCATGTGCTCGACCGAACAGAACCTTGGAGGCGCTGCCTTGCTCACCCCAGGCGGGAACGAGTCCCACCACCACCGATATCAGTATGAGCAGAAGGATCGATCGCTTGATCATCTGATCGGTCTCTGCTGGAAGTCGTAGGCGACCACCCTCCACTCTGGTCCCCGTCGTTCCAGCCACAGGTTGGCGAAGTGCTTGATGCGCCGGGTCTTGTTGCCGACGGTTGCTCTCGCCCGGACGATCACCCTCGCGGCGGCCCGGCGGAAAAGGCCCGGCTCGATCCAGATACGGGCCTCCCGCTTGAGCGTCCTCACCCGCGTGGCCCTGGCGGGGACGCCCGCATCCCTGCGGATCAACTCATTTGCGCCCGCGGCGATTACGACCCCCCGCAGCGCACTCCTCACATGGCCGCGGTCGAGGAACAGTCCCTCGTAGACCTGTTTTATGCCGGCGGCGATGCGCTCTCGCTGCCTGACGAAGCCCTCTCGGCGGCGCTTGGGGACGCGGCCGACCACCGTAGCTCGAATGCGCCATCTGGCCTGGCGTATCGATGGCCGGGTCGAGTCACCCTCGCCGGTGACGCCGGGCTGATTGGGGGCCTCTCGGTTCTCGCGCAGCACGGCCAGGCTAAAAAGGATCGCAGCCACCAAGGCAAGCACAAGCCCGATCCAGATGGACGGCGAGATCCGTCTCTCGTCCTGCGCGGTGAGACTCATCGTCCTCCTTGTTGAATGTCCGTCGAGGGTAGTCAGTAAGCCCCCGGAAGGGCCGGATATATGCCCGGCCTGGCACGGCCCAGGTTTAAGATTGGCCGCTCACCAGACGGAAACCTAGCGCACTCAGGAGGGAGTCCCATCGATGGAGTTGGGGTTGGACGTACGGAGATTGGGGTCACACTCGGTCGTGGACGTGAAGGGCGAGATCGACGTGTATACCGCTCCCAAGCTGCGAGAAAAGCTGATCGAGCTCGTTTCCGAGGGCTCCTACAACGTCGTCGTCAATCTCGAGGGCGTTGACTTCCTCGACTCGACCGGCCTCGGCGTCCTCGTGGGTGCGCTGAAGCGGGTGAAGGCGCACGACGGCAGCCTCTCGTTGGTGTGCACGCAGGACAAGATAATCAAGATCTTCAAGATCACGGGCCTGACAAAAGTCTTCCCCATACACGCCTCTGTGGAGGAGGCGACCGGCGACGCCGCCTAGCGAGCGGCTGGCAACCAGGAGAAGCGTCGCCGTGGCGACCGTGCACATAGAGATACCCCCGAGATCCGCCTACGTCGGAGTAGTCCGCCTCGCGATCGCGTCCCTAGCTCGCGCCGCACAGTTCGCCGAGGATGCGGTCGAGGACCTCAAGATCGCGGTGTCGGAAGCGTGCGCCAACGCGGTGCTCTCCATGGCGGAGGCGGGCTCGTCTGATCCCGTGTCGGTGTCGTGGAACGACGAGGGGGACCGGATCGTGATCGAGGTGGGCGACCGGGGCGTGGGCCACGAGACCCCGGGGGGCGAGGACGTCGACAGCCAGGGGTTCTCCACCCGCCTGGTCATGTCTCACGCGCTCCTGACGAGCCTCGTGGACGAATATCAGTTCGTACCGCGCGACTCGGGGGGCATGGTGAGCCGCCTGATCATCGCCCGCCCCTCCTAGCTCTCTCCCGGGCGATGCCCGGCGGCGTCCTCGCTCCCTGCCTCCGGAGGCCAGCAGCAGCTTCGGGCTACAAACCGTATTGAGTCGCCCTCCGGCATCGGCGGCGTCCTCGCTCCCTACCTCCGGAGCCAGCAGCGGCTGCCCGCTCGGTTTGTTTTGAAGCCAACGATTTGACATTTTGGCCGGCCAAAAGCTAGATTGCCCAACTTCAAAATCATGGATAGACCACCCTCCCGATCCGACCGCGAGACGCTGAAGGCTATCTACCGTCTCACCCGCGGAGCGCGCCCGCCCCGCGCCGCCGCACATACCGGCGCGCTCGCGGACGCCCTGGGCGTCTCGCCCGGTACGGCGACTTCGGCCGTCAAGCGTCTGGCGGAGGCCGGTCTTCTGGAGCACATCCCCTATCGGGGCGTGGAGCTCACGGCGCGGGGCCGCAGGATGGCGGTCGCGGCGATCCGGCGTCATCGCATCGTCGAGCGCTTCCTCGCCGACATGCTCGGATACGCATGGAACGAGGCCGACCGCCTGGCGGGCTCGTTCGAGCACGAACTCCCCCAAGAGGTCGAGGACCGCATCTTCGTGGCGCTGAACCGCCCGGTCACCTGTCCCCACGGCTTCCCGATCCCCGAGCAAGACGTCGGGGACATCCCCGAGATGGCCCCTCTGTATGCGCTCGGGCCGGGCGACGCAGCCGAGGTTGCAGTACCCGGCTCGACCGACCCGGAGATCGTCGAGTTTCTCGACACCCTGGGGCTTCGTCCCGGCGTCCGTGTGGAGGTAAAGGAGAAGCATCCCTTCGACGGTCCCCTCGTTCTGAGCGTCGAGGGCAAGGAGCGGACGATCAGCCAGAAGGTCGCGAGCCAGATCTACGTGAGAAAGGAAGAAGCAGGGGAGAGAGAGGAAACGGCATGAGAAAGGATTGCTCATGAATGGATTGACACTCGCCCAGGGCGAGGCAACGAGCCTCGATCTGCCCGAGCTGAGTGGGTTCGAGAACTCGATGCTGTTCGTGATCCTTGCGATCTCGCTCTTGGCTCTCGTCTACGCGTATCAGTTGGTGCGAGGCGTTCTCGCGAAGGACGAGGGCACCGAGAAGATGCGCGAGATCTCTCTCGCCATCCGTGAGGGGGCGAATGCATACCTGACTCGTCAGTTCAGGACGTTGTCCGTCTTCGTCGTCATCTTGGGCGTGGTGTTGCTTGCGCTCGAAGCTCCCGATTGGGGGATCCGTATCTCGCGATCGGTCGCCTTCGTCCTGGGAGCGGTCTTTTCGGCGGCGACCGGATTCGTGGGGATGGGCCTTGCGGTGCGAGCCAACGTGCGTGTAGCCAGCGCCGCACGACGCGGACTGCGCGAGTCGATGGCGATCGCGTTTCGCGCCGGCGGAGTGGCCGGCATGTTCACCGTCGGCCTCGGTCTCCTGGGTGCGACAATGATCTTCATCCTGTTCAAAGGCGATGCCCCCCTCGTCCTGTTCGGATTCGGCTTCGGCGGAGCTTTGCTGGCGATGTTCATGCGGGTCGGCGGCGGGATCTTCACGAAGGCAGCCGATGTGGGCGCCGACCTCGTCGGCAAGATCGAGAAGAACATCCCCGAGGACGATCCTCGTAATGCTGCGACCATCGCCGACAACGTAGGTGACAACGTCGGTGACTGCGCCGGGATGGCGGCCGACCTGTTCGAGTCCTATGAGGTCACCCTGGTGGCTGCCCTGATCCTGGGTTTCGTCGCATACCAGGGCACGGACTCGGTCGTGGCGGCGGTGCTCTTCCCGCTGTTCGTACGCGCCATCGGCGTCATCACCTCGATGATTGGGATCGAGGCTGTGAAGCCTCGCAGTGAGAACGAGCACGGCATGAAGGCTATAAACCGCGGCTTCATCTTGTCGGGAGTGGCCTCGGCCGTCGCCGTGTTCTTTGTCTCGGCCTTCTACGTCGACGACATCAACACGTTCTGGGCAGTGGTCTTCGGCCTTGTCCTGGCCGGGGTGATCCATTTCCTGACCGAGTACTACACGTCGACCGAGCGCAAGCCGGTGGGGGAGATAGCGCGGTCCACCCGTACAGGCCCGGCCACGACGATCATCTCCGGGACTGCGGTGGGTATGGAATCCACCGTGTTCGCGATCATCACGATCGCGGCAGCGATCTTCGGCGCGTACCTGCTGGGTGGAGGCGAGGCCGACCTCGCCCTCTATTACATCTCCCTGACGGGTATGGGAATGCTCACCACGGTGGGCGTGATCGTATCGATGGACACCTACGGCCCAGTCTCTGACAACGCGCATGGGATCGCAGAGATGTCCGGTGGTCTCGGCGAAGAGGCCGACAGGATCATGGCCGGGCTCGACGCGGTCGGGAACACCACAAAGGCCATCACAAAGGGGTTGGCAATAGCCACGGCAGTTCTTGCGGCCACGTCGCTGTTCGGCTCCTTCCGAGACATCGTCGGAAACGTTGCGATCGACGTGGCGCAGCCGAATGTGCTCGTCGGTCTGTTGATCGGCGGAGCGGTGCCGTTCTTGTTCGCTTCCTTGACAATCAAGGCGGTAGGGCGAGCCGCCGGAACAGTCGTTATGGAAGTGCGACAGCAGTTCGCGAACGAACCGGGGATCATGGACTTCTCTGTGAAGCCGAACTATGCGCGAGTCGTCGACATCTGCACACAGACCTCGCTGCGGGAGCTCGCGACCCCGGGGATCCTCGCCATCGTCACGCCGATCGTCGTCGGGTTTGGGCTCGGTGCCGTGCCCTTGGGCGCCTATCTGGCGGGAGTGATCCTGGTGGGCCAACTGCTCGCCGTGTACCTGTCCAATGCGGGTGGAGCGTGGGACAACGCGAAGAAGCTCATCGAGGATGGTCACCTGGGCGGAAAGGGGTCCGAGGCCCACGCCGCGAGCGTGATAGGCGACACGGTCGGCGATCCCTTCAAGGACACCGCCGGTCCTGCCCTCAACCCTCTGATCAAGGTCATGAACCTCGTGGCCCTGCTGGCGGCGAGCTCCATCGTGACCTCGGTCGACGACGGCAACACGGCCCTGAGGATTGGCGTCACGGTGGTCGGCCTGGCCATCCTGATCGGGGCGTTTTACGTCTCCGCACGCCGGGAGGAGGCGGACTTCGGCGGCGAGACGGAGCCGGCCACTGCCGAGGTGGCCGCCTGACCAACCGACGCGCGCATCGACCCAAGAGGCCTCCGTTTTGTCTCGGGCCTCTTGCCCGGGTAACTCAGTCGAGGTGGTAGGGGACGCTCACTGCGACCACGCCGCGCTCGAACAGCAGATGGCGCTTGGCGATGAGCGCAGTCTGGCCATGCAGGATTTGGTGACGCCTCGTGGGAACGACGAACTCTGGAAGAACGACCGTGACGAGCCGGTCGATGCCGTCGGCCCGGTACTGCTTGAGGTAGTGAACGAGTGACTCGCCCAGGCTGCGGAAGGGCGCGGCCTCGATTTCGAGCGGGACCGGGATCTGCGACTCCAACCACTCGTTACCCAGCTTTTCGGCATCCTCGGGCACAAGCCCGAAGGAGACCGCTCTGATATCGGTCGGGCGCAGGGTCTCTGCATACTCGATCGCCTGGAGCGTGGCGTTGTGGACTCCCGAGACGAGAACCAACACGTAGTGCCTCGCCGGCTCGTAAGTCTCGTCCGCGCCCGGCACGATCTCTTCGGCGACGATGGGAACGTCGAGAACGTTTATCCCGCGCTTCGTCAGAAGGTGCGCCTTGAGCCGGTGCAGTCGGGGACGCAAGAAGATCTCCGACATCCCGCGCCTGCGCAGCACCTCGGGGATGATCACCGTGAGGAAGTCGACCTCTTCGAGTGCAGAGCGCTTCTCGCCTAGATACCGCGTGAG
>JBOGXB010000093.1:0-6412 GCA_050694215.1 Actinomycetota bacterium | reverse complement strand
CAGAGAGGGCGAAGGCCTTCGAGAGCTCCACCACGGTTTTGACGAGTCGATCCTTGCCGTCGGGCTGCTCCAGGACGTGCTCCTGCGCCGCCGGGAGCATCCGCATCTTCTCGGCGGCCGAGCCGGCGAGGTACGCAGAGTAGTCGAACCCGTGGAACATGTCGCGGCACACCTCGAAGCGTGCGAGCATCACGGCCACGGCCTCGTTCTGATCGACGGCCGCCTCCCCCTTGCCGCCGCTCTCGGTGTAGGTCGCAAGGGCCTTGCGCAGGTCGTCCGCGAGTCCGAGGTAGTCGACGACCAGCCCGCCGGGCTTGTCCCTGAAGACCCGGTTCACCCGGGCAATTGCCTGCATGAGCGTGTGGCCCCGCAGCGGCTTGTCCACGTACATCGTGTGGAGGCTGGGGACGTCGAAGCCCGTCAGCCACATGTCCCGGACGAGCACGAGCTTGAACGGGTCGCTCGGATCCTTAAAGCGCTTGGCGATATCCTCGCGCCTTCGCTTGCTCCGGATGTGCTGCTGCCAGTGGGGGTCATCAGAAGCTGATCCCGTCATGACGACCTTGATCTGGCCCTCGCCGTCGGAGTCCGAGTGCCAGTCGGGGCGCAGCTTCACGATCTGGTCGTACAGGTCGACGCAGATGCGCCGCGACATGCACACGACCATCGCCTTGCCCTCCATCACCTCGAGCCGCTTCTCGAAGTGCTCGACGAGGTCCTGGGCGATCAGCTCCAGGCGCTTCTCGCTGCCCACGACAGCCTCGAGCTGGGCCCACTTCGTCTTGAGGCGCTCCTTGCGGGCCACCTCCTCCCCCTCGGTGACCTCCTCGAAGTCCTCGTCGATCCTCGGCTTTTCGGCCTCGGAGAGATCGAGCTTGGCGAGCCGGCTCTCGTAGTAGATGGCCACGGTCGCCCCGTCCTCGACGGCCCGCCGGACGTCGTATATGTCGATGTAGTCGCCGAACACGGCTCTGGTGTCCCGGTCGTCCAGCTCGACGGGCGTGCCGGTGAACCCGACGAAGGTGGCGTTCGGCAGGGCGTCCCGCACGTTCTTGGCGAACCCCTCGATGAACCCGTACTGGCTGCGATGCGCCTCGTCGGCGATGACGACAACGTTCCGGCGGTCGGAGAGCCGTGGGAACGTGTCTCCCTTCTCCTCCGGGAGGAACTTCTGGATCGTGGTGAAGATGACGCCGCCGGAGGCCCTGGTGAGCTCCCGCCGCAGCTCCGCGCGATCCTCGACCTGGATGGGCGCCTGGCGCAGGAGTTCCTCGCAGGAGGCGAACACGCCGAAGAGCTGGTCGTCGAGGTCGTTGCGGTCGGTGATGACCACGATCGTCGGGTTCCCGAGGTCCGGAGAGAGCACGAGCTTCCCGGCGAAGAAGGCCATGGTCAGGCTCTTGCCGGAGCCCTGCGTGTGCCAGACGACCCCTCCCCTCCCGTCGCCTTCGGGGTCGGCCGCCCGGAGCGTGGTCGCCACCGCCTTCCGAGCGGCGTGGAACTGGTGGTAGCCGGCGATCACCTTGCGGATGTCCGCTTCGTCCTGGAACGCCACGAAGTGACGGATTAGGTCGAGGAAACGGCCCTTCTCGAAGACCCCCTTGGCCAGGATCTCCAGACGGTTCGCGGTCTCCGGCGCGAGCTCCTCACCCTCGATCGTCCGCCACGGCAGGTACCACTCCCGCGGAGCAGTCAGCGAGCCGAGCCGCGCGTCCACCCCGTCGGAGACCACGACTACCTCGTTGTACCCGAGGAGCGAGGGGATCTCCTGTCTGTAGGTCTGCACCTGGCGGTAGGCGTCCCAGATATCGGCGTCCTCGTCGGCCGGGTTCTTCAGCTCGACCAGTCCCAAGGGCAGGCCGTTCACGAACAAGACCACGTCGGGTCGGCGATGGCTGTGCTCGTGCACGGTGAACTGGTTGACCGCCAGCCAGTCGTTGTTCTCCGGATCCTCGAAGTCGATCAGGCGGACGTGAACCCCGCGGATCCCACCTCCCTCGCGCGCTACTTCGATCTCGGGGGGATCGACGAGCAGGCGGTGGAAGGCCCGGTTATTGACCACAAGCGACGGCGACTCGGTTCGAAGTACCTTCCTGTGAGCTTCCTCCTTAGCCGGACCGGGCACATCCGGGTTGATGCGGTCGATCGCGTCACGGAGACGTCCGACGAGGACAACCTCCCGGTAGCTGCTCCGCTCGGCATCGGGCATGCCCGGCGCGATGTCACCGCCCAGTCGAGCCTCGAACCGGAGATCGCCGAGCCACTCCATCAGAGCCGCCTCCGCGACCGACTCGCTGAAGCTGACTATCGGCTCAGGCTCCATTCATCTCCCTAGACGGCTGAATCGATCAGGCGCTCAGCATCCCCCAGTGGCAGCTCGCCGGAGATGAGCTTTGGTAGCACCGCGTCGCGCACCGCAGCCAGGGTGCGAGCCTCAACTAAACACTGCTCCATCCGCGATCTAATTGGACGAAGTCCAGACTCGAGGGAGCCCATCACCATGTCATCCGCCTTCACGCAGCGCAGCTTCGGGATGTTGCGCACATTGAGAGAGTCGAGGATCGTGCCAGAGTCCGTACGCAACGCGATCTCATCGCGCATTGCATCGGAAAGAAGGCACTGAATCAAGAAAGTGGGATAACGAAACTCCGGCCGGCAGCGCAAGCCTGTCATGTTCCTACCCAGCGCAGCCTTCATACCTGAAGGAACCTGCGCCGCCGCGCCAACCCGGCCGACGTTCGTAATGACGCAATCCCCCGGCGATGCCTCCATCCTGCTGACCCAGAGGTCATAGTCTCCTTCATCGATGCAGTACGGGTCCCGCATGTCAAGGAGTCCGTCATCGCGGATGTTCCAGAGCTGGAGCAAGAATGGCCCAGACTCTTGCCTTTGTGGCTTCTTCGAGTGGAGACAGTCAACGACCACGCATGCTTCACCGATCGTGATCACATTCCAGCGTTCCGGGATGTCGCCGAGGTCAGAGGCCACGAAGCGGTCGGGGAAGAGGGCGGCGAGAGGCTTAGGTAGGCCGGGATCGCGGCCTTCGGCCTTGGCGCGGACGGGATCGAAGTCCACGAACCACGACTTGAAGATCGCCCGAGCGATTCCCTCGAGCGTCTCGTTCATCCGCCGGCTCAGCTCGATCTTGTCATCCAGGGATCCGAGGATGTGGGCGATAGCGCGCTGCTCCCCGAGATCGACTGGAACCCGAATCGGTAGACGGTAGAAAGCATCCCGGCTTGTAGACGGGATCGCCGAGCCGCTGTCCATGCTGTTGATGTCGTGGGTAAGTAGCTCGTAATACGCCCACCGCATGTCGAACTCGACCCGAGGCTCCAGATAGAACGCGGTGTCGATCACAAAGCAGGGCTCCGACGAGTAGTGGATTCCGCGATACGCACCCTTGCGTCCGACGACTACAGTTGGATGGTCTGATAAGGCCTCATCGTGCCAGCCGATTGGTCCGTTTGTGCCGAAGACTCGATATCGGCCGCTCGCGTTCTCATATCCGCGGAGTCCCTTTCCATATTGGAGAGTAGCCAGATCCCCCCATTCCATATCGCGCCACTCACGCGCCATGTGGAGACTCCTTCGAGTTCGTGGTGACGACTGCGGTCGTGTCCGGTGGATATGCCCCTCTCGGCCACCCTAGCTCAGCGAGATTCCGCGCGATCGTCGTGTGCAGCTTGGCGGCCCCCGCCTGTTGCTCTCGCAGTTGCCTTACCAAGCGGTCCATCTTCTCCTCGAAGGGTTCCGCATCATCCTCGCCATCCGCGCCGCCCACGTACCGTCCGGGGGTGAGGACGTGGCCGTGGCGGCGGATCTCCTCGAGAGCGGCTGCCTTGCATAAGCCCGAGGCGTCCTCGTACTCGCCTTCCTGGCCACGCCAGGCGTGGTAGGTGTCGGCGATCCGCGTGATGTCGTCGTTGGTCAGCTCCTTCTGCGTGCGGCTCGTCATCGTCCCGAGCTTGCGGGCGTCGATGAACAGCACCTCGCCTCGCCGGTCGCTGAGGGGCTTGCCGCCCTTCGTCGGCTTGCCGGACCTGTCGCGGGAGATGCGCCACAGGTCACCTCCGCGAGCCGGACCGTTGGAGTTTCCACCTGCGGCCGTCATGACTTGAAGCTCCTGCGGTAGTCGGTATGGTCGATGCAGCGGTCGTACAGGGCGCGGTCGAAGCGAACACTCCCTTCTCCTGACCGACGAGCGCGGGCGTGGTCCCTCCGTCCGGAAGTTCAACGGTCTGGTTCCGGTACCTGAGGTGGCGCGAGAACATCACCACGCCGCGGGTCCCCATGACGCCAAGCTTTGCCGTCCAGAAGTGGTGCCAGAATGGGTTGTCCTGGGGCACTGGGGATGCCGGTGTAGAAGTAGACCTTCTCGAGAACCCAGCCGGAGGCCCGGCAGACCTCACGGGCGAGCGCCGGGGCATCGTAGTTCGGGAAGGTGTACCCGAAGGCCTCCTTGGCCGCGTCGAAGAGATTCTGTCCGTCGATGAAGGCGACAGCGCTTGGTGGCGGGCTCAGGCGGCGTGGGACCGGATACCCTCTGCGATCGCGCCGGCCGTTCCAACGGGCAAAACAAAACCCCGCCAGAGGCCCGAAGGCTGATCCAGCAGGGAGTAGATGCATGAAGGATATCGGGGGAGGACCCGGCAGTCAACGCCGTTTCGCCTGCTCATGGGCCCGTCCGACCCACGTACCGGCCGGGGGTGAGGACTGGGCGTGCCGTCGATTCTCCTCGAGGATCGCGGCTTTGCAGGATTCCGCACGCGCTTGCGGACGCGCGCGTTGGGTGGCACATGACCGGGTCATCGGCGGCGTGTCGAGCGTGGCTGAGCTCGGATAGGTCATTCGGTTCCCTCGGTATGCCGCCGGGCTCGAAGGCGGCCGACTCGCTCCTTCATCAGGTGCTCGCGCTGCTCGTCGGCTTCCTCGATCGACCGGAAGCGCTGGACCCCGCGCGAGAAGGCAAGGGCCTCAACCCATCCGGCGCGCCTCAACACGCCACGGATGACCTTCAGCAGCCTCGGATCTGTGGGGTCCATCCACAGCGCTCGCGATGCTTCATCGAGGCTTCGGAACCTACGGAGCGGCATCAGTCTTCCTCTTGCAGGTCGAACCTTCGCTTGAGGGCGGCTGCGTCGGCCCGATCCTGCGGTCTCATCGTTGCTCGTTTCATCTCGTACAGGGTAGTGGGCGTCGCGATCCGGACGGGCACATCGTTCACGACAATTGTCTCGAACATGAGGTCCTCGAAACGCATGGCCTCGCCCAAACGGCTGATGAGGTCGATCACGAAGTCTTCTCCCGGCGGGCCGTATCGGATGACCGGGTAGTCGCCGCCCAGATCATCGGCGCTGACGTCCTCGATCTCAGGATCGTCCCACACGCGACGCAAGGCTTTGCGAACCCGCTCGATGTTCTCGCTCTCGGCGCGCACGAAGATGTCGAGGTCTTCGGTCGCCCGCGGCAGGCCATGAAGGTTCAACGCAAGAGCACCGACGAGGACGTAGGCGGCCTCTTCGTCGTGCAGGGCCCGGAGAACGTCTAGAGCACGATCGAGATCCACTTCAGCTAGCACTGCTCGATGTGATCCGGCCGGAGGCGACAGTCGAGTTCATGAGTCCTTCTTCTGCTCGAGAGGGTATCCAAGCAGAACCAGGTTCTCCGCAATGGCAGCATCGAGACCTGCGGCCTCGGCCCTCTGGCCCGCGAGCTCGGCGACCAGCCGCTTCATCTTCTCCTCGAACGGCTCGTCATCGTCCTCGGCGTCCTCGGCGCCGACGTAGCGTCCGGGGGTGAGGACATGTCCGTGCCGGCGGATCTCCTCCAGGGTCGCGGCTTTGCAGAAGCCGGAGACGTCCTCGTACTCCTCCTCCTGCCCACGCCAGGCGTCGTAGGTGTCGGCGATGCGGGAGATGTCCTCCGCCGTTAGCTCCTTCTGCGTGCGGCTCACCATCGTCCCGAGCTTGCGAGCGTCGATGAACAGCACCTCCCCTCGCCGATCGCGGAGTGTCCTTCCGCCCCTCGTAGGCTTCCCGGACTTGTCGCGGGCGATGAACCACAGGCAAGCGGGGATCTGCGTCCCGTAGAAGAGCTGGCCGGGCAGCGCCACCATGCAGTCGACCAGATCGGCCTCCACGATGCTCCTGCGGATCTCGCCCTCCCCCGAGGTGTTCGACGACATCGACCCGTTGGCGAGGACGAGACCGAGCATCCCCGTCGGCGACAGGTGATGGATCATGTGCTGCATCCAGGCAAAGTTCGCGTTTCCGACCGGGGGCGCCCCGTGTCGCCACCGGAGGTCGTCGCGGAGGCGGTCTCCTCCCCAGTCGCTCATGTTGAACGGCGGATTGGCGAGGATGAAGTCGGCCTTGAGGTCGGGGTGCAGGTCGCTGTGGAAGGTGTCGGC
>JBOGXB010000092.1:0-6431 GCA_050694215.1 Actinomycetota bacterium | reverse complement strand
CACTTGAACCAGGAATGGTGATAGCGAACGAGTGGGAGGTGGAAGTGCACGGGGAACATGAGCGCGGCGAGCTCCAGGTAGGAAACCCTCGTCTCCTCCCGACAGGAAGAGCACTCGACCGTGCACGTCAGGGGCCGGCGCTCGGTCCGACTGTATAGCGCGTGCTTGCCCCCTATCTCACGTGCGCTCATTCACCCCCCCTTCTGCGATCTGACGCGCCAGCTCCCGGTAGGTGTCCGCTCCTGGGTGCCTCGGCGCATGAGCGATGATTGACCGGCCCGCGCGTGAGGCTTCCGCAAACCGGATCGACTTGCGCACCGCAGGCTCGAACACGTGGACTTGATAGCGCGGGCCCACGTCCGCCAGCACCTCTCTTGCATGATTCGACCGGCCGTCGAACATCGTGGGTATCAGCCCGAGCATCTTCAGATCCGGATTGGTGAAGTGGCGAATGTCCTCGAGCGTCTCGAGCAGCTGTCCCACACCTCGATGCGAGAGGGCCTCGCATTGCAGGGGTACGACGATCTCCTTCGCGGCGGTCAGACCGTTGATCGTGAGGATCCCCAGGGAGGGCGGGCAATCGATCAAGATGTAGTCGTAACCGCTGTGCACGTCGCGTAGGGCGCGTTCGAGTGCGTACTCGCGTCCGGTCTTCGCGAGCAGGACGGCTTCGGCCC
Organism: Actinomycetota bacterium; assembly: GCA_050694215.1. Classification (GTDB taxonomy): domain Bacteria; phylum Actinomycetota; class CADDZG01; order CADDZG01; family WHSQ01; genus JBOGXB01. Next base: position 5,754 of record JBOGXB010000092.1, on the reverse strand, counting down.
CCGCGAGATCGATGTTGGCCGGGACGAGATCGACCTCGCGGGAGACCAACACCTTCTCGATCGGAAGCTTTCGGATGAGCACATCGTTCACCGTCTCGTCCAAAGTGTCCGGATCGACGCCCATCGAGTAGGTGAGGGCGCCCTGAGGGTCCATATCTACCGCAAGGACCCGGCGTTCCATCTCGGCCAGCGCCGCGGCGATCGACAGGGCGCTGGTCGTCTTGGCCACACCGCCCTTCTGATTCGCGAACGCGATCGTTCGAGCCATCAGGACTGCTCCTGCTCCTCCTCGTCGCGAAACGACTCGTATCCATCGAGGTAACCGCGGGCGTAGTCCCACGACACGTATTCGTCGGGATTGGGTTCGTAGGCGGGCTCGTGTACAGGCGACTCGCCGACGGCAAGCATCTCCTTGAGGTTCCCCGCGAGGAGGTCCCAGGCGAGGTAGTGGTCCTCGTCACAGTCGGGGCAGAAGAACACCACGCCCTTTATGTCCTTGGGGCCGAGCAGCGCTTTGAGCGTCTCGACGTCAACGAGGTCCTGCTGAAGAAGCTCCCGCTCGTCGTCGCCGAGGGGCTCCTCGAACGGCTCTTGTGGTTCGCTCATGCCTGCCATCGTAAATGGCTACCCCAGCTCCGACGCTTGGGGATCTTCCCCCTCGACAGCGAACCAGGCGCTGGGGGGAATAGTCATTTCGGCTCATTCCATTGGGGGTGAGTTTGAGTCATCTTTGTGCTCATGTCCCTGACCGAGGACACGATCATGACGCACGAAAGTCCATCGTCGAAGCCACGGGTGCTCCTAATCGACGACGATCCGGGCATGCGCAGGGTGGCCGACCTCCACCTCTCCGACGTGTTCGATGTTCGGCTCGCCTCGAGCGGCACCGAGGGCCTGGCCCTGGCGCTACGGGAATCGCCCGACGTGATCGTGCTCGACAACGTGCTGCCGGACATGAAGGGAATCGAGGTGGTGGCCTCGCTGTCCAGGGATCCTCGTACGTCGGACGTACCGGTTGTGTTTCTGTCGGCACCGTCGGCCACGGAGGAGAAGATAGAGGGTCTGGAGCATGGCGCCGTGGACTACCTCACCAAGCCGGTTGAGCCTCGAGAGCTGACGGCGCGGCTTGCCGCCTTCGCCCGCATCCGAGCTCGCCAGGAGGAGCTGCGTCTCGAGGTCGCGAGCGACCCACTCACCGAGCTTCCCGATCGGAAGATCTTCGAGTCGAGGTTGGCACAGGAGGCTGCGCGCTCGTCGCGCAGCGGCATACCCGTGTCCACGATGATCGTCGACGTCGACCGGTTCGACCAGTTCAACAAGATGCACGGCGCGCGCGCCGGGGATGAACTCCTTCGGCAGATGGCCTCGACCCTGCGGGCCACCCTGCGCGCGTCCGACTCCGTCTACCGCTACGGTGAGGACGAGTTCGCCGCCTTGCTACCGGACACCGAGCTCGCGACCGCTTATCTGGCCGCAGAACGATGTCGCGCTGAGATCGGCAACATCACCTTCGGCGGCCTGCCCACCAGCGTTTCCATCGGGATCGCGGAAGCCTCCAGTGGCCACAGCGCTCAGGACCTCGTAGGCCGGGCCGAGATCGCACTCGGTCACGCAAAGGAGTCTGGAGGCGGCTGCTCATGGCGAGCCGATGACCCCCGGAGGCACGGACTCAACCCGGTCGCACTGTCGGAGGAGCTGACCTCCCGGGAATGGGATCTCCTCACCCACATCTCCCACCGCCGTACCGAACCCGAGATCGCTCGCCTAATGGGGATAAGCCGGGGCACTGTGAGGAGTCACAAGGCCCGCATACGCCGCAAGCTCCACATCTCGCCGGAGGTCCGTCTCGCAGACTTCGTCAGAATGAACTTCAAGGACCTGATGTACAGGCTGCCCGTGACTCCACAAAGGGGTTCGCGGTGAGCGCGGCGGAGGACCGGCAGGTTCTCGTCGTCGACGATGAGAACGACATCCGTACGATCGTGGGGATCAACCTCGGTCTTGCGGGTTTGGGGTTCTCGGAGGCGATCGACGGAACACAAGCCCTTGAGATGCTTCGAACGGACGATTACGACGCCTGCATCCTCGACCTGACGATGCCGGGAGCGAGTGGGTTCGAGGTCCTGAGGGAGCTCGCCGGTGGCAGCAGGATCGACCGGCCCGCCGTGGTCGTGCTGTCCGCTCGCGGAGCCCCGGCGGACGCTCTCGAGGCGCTGAAGCTCGGGGCCCATGCGCACCTGACCAAGCCCTTCTCGCCTGCCGACCTCACGGAGCTCGTGCGCCAGCTCATCGACCTGGGGCCGAAGGAGCGTCAGGAGCGCCGGCTCAAAGCCATCGAGCGGGCGACCTCGCTGGACCGCTACGGCGTCCGCAGCGTCTGAGCCGGATTCTCCCGATTCAGATCGCGCCGAGGTAGGCGTCGAGGAACTTCTGCCCCACGAAGATCGCGGCGACGCTCCCCACCGCAAGAAAGGGCCCGAAAGGCACCTGCATCTTGCGGTTGCCCCCAGTCGCGAGCAGCACGACGACACCGATGACTCCGCCGAGCAAGAACGACAAGAACATCCCCACCAGGACGAGACCGGGGGCCCCCAGGTAACCCAGGAACGTACCGAGGACGAAGGCCAGCTTGACGTCTCCCCCACCCATACCGTGCGGCACGATGAATGCCACCACGAAGAAGAAGCCTCCGAAGATAGAGGCGCCGATCGCGGCGTCGACCAAGCGTTCCGCCTCCCCGTCGAGGAGCGCTGCGGCCACCAATCCCAACCAGCCGGCGACGAACGCCGGATACACGACCCGGTTGGGAAGCAGCTTGAACTCGAGGTCGATCACGGTCAGCACGACAAGAACCCACAAGAACCCCGCGTACACCATCGCGAGGACGGACAGGCCGAACTTCCACCCGGCAAGAGCGAACAGGCTCCCCGTCACCAGCTCGATCACGGGATAGCGAGGTGAGATGCGCTCTCCGCAGTGGCGGCACCTCCCGCGCAGGAAGAGATAGCTGAAGACAGGAATGTTCTCGATCGCGGTGATCGTGCTCCCGCAGCTCGGGCATCTGCTGCGTCCCTTCGCTATGGGCTCCCGACGTGGGATCCGGTAGGCGGTGGCAGTTGCGAAGCTACCGAAGATGAGCCCCAGGATGGCCGCCGCCACTATCAGCACGGTCTCTTCCGGCCCGGATGATGCCGCCGCCGCGAGATTGGGTGAGGTCAAACGTCTACGGGTCGCCGATGTGATGGCGGATGCGAGCGAGCAGTGTCTCGGCCTCGAACGGTTTCATGATGACGTCGTCGGGTCCGATCTCGTCGTCGAACATCTCATGGGCGTCCGGCTTGCCGGTGACGACGACGATGGGGATGCCCGAGGTCGTCGGATGTTCATTCATCTCGTCGTACATGCGGCCTCCCGAGACGTCCGGCATCATCAGGTCGAGAAGGATCAGGTCGGGCCTCTTGAACTCGGCCTTCGCTAGGCCCTCGAGCCCGTCTCGAGCTTCCATGACGTCGTAGCCCTGCTGCTCCAGGATGAACTTCTCGAGCTCGCGGACGGCTTCTTCGTCTTCGACTATGAGAATCGTCTTGGCCACGGCAGGAAGATATCAGCGCTACGGGCAGGTGACGTGGATGATCGAGTCCGCGAGCCAGACGCCGACGAGGGCTAGTCCCAAAGGCCACGAACGGGAGCCGCAGGGGGGCGCCGCCCGTCGACCGCCTCGATGATCCGGACGACCCGCGCCGCCGCGGCCACGTCGTGGACGCGCGCGATGTCGACGCGCTCCCGAGCGCACAGCGCGACCAGGGCGAGGGTCCCCTCCAACCGCTCCTCAACGGGAAGGTCCAACGTCTCACCGATCACGTCCTTGCGCGACGGTGCCACGAGCAGGGGCCACCCGGCTTCCCTCAGCTCGGGCAACCGCCTGAGGAGCTCCAGCGAATGGAACGTGGTCTTGCCGAAGTCGATCCCCGGGTCGACCACGATGCGGTCCGGCGGCACCCCTTTCGCGTGCGCCCGCGTGGCCATCTCTCGCCACGACGAGATCACGCTGGATACGACGTCTTCGTAGCGAGGGTGACGAGGCCGGCCCCGGATCTGCCCCCCGTTGTGCATCAGGAGCAGCCATGCTCGATGCTCTGCGGCCACGCGGGCGAGGCCGTCGTCGGCGAGCCCGGTGACGTCGTTGAGCATCGTCGCACCGAGCTCGAGCGCCTCCGCGGCCAGCCGCGGGCGTCCGGTCTCGATCGCGATGGGCACGTCGCTCTCCCGCACCAGGGCCTCGACCAGGGGGAGGAGCCGGCTCCTCTCTTCGTCCTGACTCACCTCCTCGCCGGGCCCGGCCTTGATCGCGCCGACGTCGAGGAGGTCGGCTCCTTCCGCCACGAGCCTCAAGCCGTGCTCCGTGGCGTCGTCGAGCTCGATCCTCCCGCCGTCGTAGAAGGAGTCCGGCGTCCGGTTCAGGACCCCCATCACGAGGCAGTGCCCGGACCCGATGAGCTCTCCCAGCTCGAGCCTCACGATGGTGCCTCCAGCTCCGGCTCGCGCGCCGTCGACGTGAGGTAGATGCCGGCCAGTATCGCCGCGCCGCCCGGGTACAGCAGCGCCGGCGGCACCTCGTCGAAAAGCAGGAACGCCAGCACCGTCGCGATCACGGGCTCGGCCATGATCGAAACCGAGACCGTCGTTACGTCGATGTCCTTGAGGACGAGATTGATGAAGGTGTGGCCTAGAAGCTGGGGGCCGATCACGATCCCCGCAATGGCCCACCACGTGCGCGCATCGAAGCCCCACAGCGCGACGCCTCCGATGAGGCATGACCCCAGGAGCAGGGCCCCCGCGGTCGCGTACGCGATCACGGCATATTCGAGGATCCCAATGTCCTGCCGGGCTCGCCGCCCGGCTAGCACGTAGCCTCCCGAGGTCGCGCCCCCGATCAGCGCCAGCAGGTTCCCGTCCAGCGAGGAGCCCGACAGGTCTGCTCCCGCGATCAGAACGGTCCCTGCGAAGGCGACGAGAACCCCGGCCCAACCTCGGGCCTGCACGCGCTCCTTGAGGAGCAACCAGGCGGCAAGCGCGACGAAGATGGGAGTGGTCGAGACCAGGAGGACCGACGACGCAACGGTGGTCAGCTCGAGCGACGTGATCCAGCTTGCGAAGTGCACGGCCAGGAAGGCCCCGGCCACCGCCGGCATCCTCAAGGTGCCGGGCTCGAGAGCGCCGAGCCCTGTTCGAGCGAAAGGAAGGAGGACGATCGCGCCGGCGGCGCAGCGCCAGAACGAGATCGCAAGAGGCTCCGCCCCGTCCGCGTAGCGGATCAGAATCGCGGACACGGACGCGGAGATCACTCCCATCCACAGAAGGGCGAAGTCGCGCGTCGCCGGTCGCGGCAGCGTCGTTGCAGGCGGGCTACCCATGGGCGGCTAGCCTAGCCACGTGGGCACGAAGAACCTGTCTCCCGCCGTCGCGGTCGGTGCGATCGTGATCCACGACGACTCGCTCCTCATGGTGCGGCGCGGACGGGAACCGAACAAGGGGTTGTGGTCGGTGCCCGGGGGCCGGGTGGAAGCGGGCGAATACTTATCCGACGCACTGCGGCGAGAGGTGCGGGAGGAGACCGGGATCGACATAGAGGTCGGCGACCTTCTCGGCATCCTCGAATGGGCGGGTGACGAGCACTTCGTGATTCTTGACTTCCTCGCCCAGCCGCTCGACGACGCAACACCAAGCGCCTCCGACGATGCAGTCGAGGCGCGC
>JBOGXB010000091.1:0-6460 GCA_050694215.1 Actinomycetota bacterium | reverse complement strand
CGCCGGCCCTGAGCAAGAGCGCCAGGGTCCTCGAGAATCGAGACAGCGCTATCTTCTGGAACAGGTCGCCGAAGATCGGGATCCTGAGCTTGAGCTTGTCCGCTCGCAGCCTGAACTCCGCGCTTGACTTTCGGAGCCTCTTGTAGGCGACGAATCCGGCGATCTCCAGAATGACGAGAAGCGGCACCAACCACTTAGCCGCCTGACTGAGCTTCAGCAGGATCTTCGTCGGCAGCGGCAGCTCTCCACCGAGTCCTTCGAACATCTCGGCGAATGTCGGCACGATGAACAACAGCATGATGGTGACGAGCAGAACCGCGATGCCCGCGACGACGACCGGGTAGGTCATGGCCGCCTTCACCTTCTGGCGCAGCTTGTAGTCCGCCTCGTAGTTGTCGGCGATCCTCGTCAAGACCGTGTCGAGCTGGCCACCGGTCTCTCCCGCCCGCACCATCGCCACGAACAGGCCGCTGAAGATCTTGGGATGCTTCGACATCGAGGCCGAGAGGCTCGATCCTCGCTCGACGTCGTCGCGCATCTGATGGATCGCTTCCTTGAGCTTCGGGTTCTCCGTCTGGTCCGCGAGGATGTTGATCGTCCTCAGCAGTGACAGCCCCGCGTTGATCATCGTCGCGAACTGGCGCGCGAAGACCGCCAGGTCCTTGAGCTTGACCTTCTTGGGAAGGATGTTGATCTCCATCTTCATGGAGGCCTTGGAATCCTTCGTGATCTGAACCGGGATCATGCCCTGTGATCGAAGGCGCGACGCGACCGCGGCTTCCCCGTCCGCATCCATCTTGCCGGTGAGAACCCGGCCCTCCTTTGTCCTTACTCGATAGGCGTACGAATCGGCCACGCGCTACCCCCTTCCAGCCAGACGGTTGAACTCTTCGACGTGATGACAGCGCTCGAGCGCCGTCTCGTAGTTGACCTTGCCCTTCTTCACGAGCTCGGCGAGGTGCTGGTCCATGACCTGCATCCCGAACTTCCCGCCCGCCTGCATCGACGTGTAGATCTGGTGCGTTTTGCCCTCGCGAATGAGGTTCCGCACGGCCGGCGTGGCGAAGAGGACCTCGGCCGCAAGGGCCCGGCCCTTGCCGTCGGGGGTCGGGAGCAGCTGCTGGGACACGACGCCGGCGATCGTTGCGGCGAGCTGGACCCTGATCTGCTGCTGCTGGTGGGGCGGGAACACGTCGATGACACGATCGATCGACTGGGGCGCGTCCTGCGTGTGCAGTGTGGCGAACACGAGGTGGCCGGTCTCGGCCGCCGTGAGTGCGGTCGAGATCGTCTCGAGGTCGCGCATCTCGCCCACGAGGATGACGTCGGGGTCCTGGCGCAGCACGTGCTTGAGGGCGTTGGCAAAGCTGTGCGTATCGGTCCCGATCTCGCGCTGGTTGACTATCGAGCGCTTGTGGCGGTGGAGGAACTCGATCGGGTCCTCGACCGTCATGATGTGCTCCGACCTGCCGGCATTGATGATGTCGATCAGGGACGCGAGAGTCGTCGACTTACCCGAGCCGGTGATACCCGTGACCAGCACGAGGCCGCGCCGCATGTTGGCGAACTCCTTGACCGACTGCGGCAGGCCGAGGTCATCGAGACTCCTGATCTCGAACGGAATCGCTCGCATCACTGTGCCGAGGGCGTCGCGCTGCTGGAACACGTTGACTCGGAAGCGGGCCTTGCCCGGCAGCGAGTAGGAGACGTCGAGCTCGAGGCGCTCTTCGAACATCTCGCGCTGCTTCTGGGTCAGGATCGCGTAGACGAGCTCCTGCAGGTCCTTGGGGAACAGCTTGCGGAAGCCGGGGATCGGGCGCAGCTCGCCGTGAAGGCGAGCCATCGGCGGCAGCCCGGTCGTCATGTGGAGGTCGGAGCAGCCCCTCTCGAGCACGTACGTGAGGAACTGGGCGAGGTTCGGCTCGCGCTCGGTGTCATCCGGCTCGGCGACTGCAGTCGCGACCGGGGTGGCCTCCTTCATGGGGAAGTCCTCCGGACCGAACGACGCGACGCCCGTTCCGCCGCCGTGCTCCTGCTCTTGCTGCTGGGAGGAGCTGGCCTGTGGTGGTGCCGGCGCGTCCCCGCCCTGGCGGGCCTGCTTGGAGTCGGGCTGATGCGAGGGCTGGGCCCCCCGGTAAGCCGACTCCTCCTGTCCCTTTCCTGTGTACGTCATCTCTCACTCCTTGCCCCGAGCCGTCTTCTCTCTCCGTAGTTCACTGAGCCCGTCCTAGACGACGACCCGCAGGATCTCCTCGATCGAGGTCAGACCCATGCGAACCTTCTCCATCCCGTCGTCGCGCAGGGCGGTCATGCCCTGAGACCGAGCAACCTTTCCGATCTCATCGGCAGATGCATGCTCGACCACAAGCCTTTCGATCTCCTCGGACGCGGACATGACCTCGTGGACCGCCATCCGGCCCTTGTAGCCCGTCTTGCTGCAGGACGTGCATCCCACCCCCCTGTAGAGCTTGGGCAGCTCCTCCCCCTCTTCCCACGGGAACTGCGCCCGTCTGAGCTCTTCCTCGGTCGGCACGTAGGCCTCCTTGCAGCGGTCGCAGAGCTTGCGGGCGAGCCGCTGAGCCAGCACGGAGTCGAGGGCGGACGCGACGAGAAAAGGCTCGATCCCCATCTCGGTGAGACGGGTCATGGACGACGGTGCGTCGTTGGTGTGCAGCGTGGACAGGACGAGGTGCCCGGTGAGCGCCGCCTCGACCGCGATCTGCGCCGTCTCCCGGTCGCGGATCTCGCCAATCAGGATGATGTCGGGGTCGCTTCGCAGGATCGAGCGAAGGGCGGAGGCGAACGTCAGTCCCGCCTTGTTGTTGGTCTGCACCTGGTTGACGCCGGCCAGCCGGTACTCGACCGGATCCTCCACGGTGATGATGTTGACGTGAGGCTGGTTGAGGATATTGAGGGTCGCGTACAGCGTCGTCGACTTACCCGAGCCGGTCGGGCCGGTGACGAGGATCATGCCGTAAGGCTTGCGGTAGGAGTCCTGGAAGCGGCGGAAGTTCTCCGGCTGGAACCCGAGGTCCTGAAGCTGCAGAAGGACGCTGGACTTGTCCAGCAATCGCATGACGAGCTTCTCGCCGTAGACGGTAGGTAGCGTGGCGACGCGGATGTCGATGGCCTTGTTCTGCACCTTGAGGCCGATGCGGCCGTCCTGTGGGAGCCGGCGCTCGGCAATGTTGATGTCGGCCATGATCTTCAGGCGGCTCGTGATTCCGGCCTGGACCGACTTCGGCGGGCTCATGACCTCGTGCAGCACGCCGTCGATGCGGTAGCGGACCTTGAGGCCGCGCTCCTGGGGCTCGAGGTGGATGTCGCTGGCCCGGTCGTTCACCGCCTGGGTGATGAGCAGGTTGACGAGCTTGATGATCGGAGCGTCCTCGGCCCCCGCCCCCTCCTCGACTTCGTCGAGGGTCTTGGTCTCCGACTCGGCGATCTCGGCGGCCTCCTCGGCGAGCGACTCGGCAGCCGTGTCGAGCCGGTAATGGCGGTTGATGGCGGCGACGACGTCGGCCTTCGTTGCGACGATCGTGCGGACGTCGCACTTGGCCATCGCCCGGATGTCGTCGACCGCGACGACGTTGGCCGGGTCGGCCATCGCCAGCAAGAGCTTGCCGTCCTCGTCGAAGGAGACCGGGATGCAGTTGTGCCGCCGCGCGACGGCCTCCGGCACGAGGCCCATGGCGGAGACGTCGAATTGTGCCTCGGTGAGGTCGATGAACTCGAGCCCGAGCTGCTCCGCCAGTACCGATACGAGCCCCGACTCGGTCACGAAGCCCATCTCGATCACGAGACGTCCCAGGCTGCGCCCGCGCTGACTTGCCTGATGGCGCGCCATCTCCAACTGCTCTTCGGTGATCAGTCCCCGCGACAGAAGAAGCTCCCCCAACTGGCCGCCGGGCCGAACCGCAGTCGTGCTCACGCCATCAGCCCCCTCGCGGGTCCTGACCTGTCCAGGCCCCATACAGAGCTTTTATCGGCCCCCAATAGAGAGACTGAAGGCGCCTCCGAGACGGCCACAGCATCAGGTGAACGACTCATTTCTCCCTCGGCTTCCTGCCGATCAGATTCGTTGCCACGTACCGGATCTGTTCACCCAGCTCGCCCTCTCCGGGAGCGCGGCGCACGCTCCCGTCGACCATCACGAGATGCACCCGAGAGTCGTGCTCGTCCTCCTCCGAGGACGCAGCCGGTTCATCCCGTCGAGGCGGTGGCGGTGGGGGCAGTAGCAGAGGTGGTGGCGGTGGGGGCAGTAGCGGTGGCGGAGGCGGAGGCGGAGGCGCCGAACCGGATGGTTGCGGCACCGAAGGCACCTCCCCGATCGTGGGAGTAATGGTCTCGGCACTGCTGCTCCGGCGTCCCAAGAGCCGCTCCAGGAGCCTGCGGATCACGCTGGATCCTTCGTCGCCGCTGCTTCCTCGAGTCGTCGCAAGACGCCCACGAGGATGTGCAGCATCAACGTCTTCACGTCCTCACGTTGCCGCGGGTCACATTCCAGGACCGCTATCCGCTCGGGAAGCTCCAGGGTCTCCCTAACCTTCCCGGACACGACCTCCAGCGTCTCCCCGGCGTCGTCCAGGTGGGTGATACCAACCACGTAGGGAACTTCGGCGTAGCGGCGGAACTGGTCGAGGATGTGCGAGGCCTCTTCCACCGAGCGCCAGTCCCCCGCGTTCACGAGCAGTATGAATCCGATCATCCCCTCCGAGAGGATCTCCCACATCACCTCGAAACGGCGTTGCCCTGGGGTCCCGAAGAGGAACAGTGAGAGGTCGTCCGCGAAGGTGATGCGGCCGAAGTCCATCGCGACCGTCGTCTTGGGCTTGGTGGATTGCGTTTCGTCCGAAACGTTGCGTTCCGTTCCGACGATGGCCACCTCGCTGATGGTCTTGATCAGCGTCGTCTTACCGGCCGCGAACGGACCGGTGACGACGATCTTGAAGGGCCGGACGGCCTTGGCCCTCCGGGCTCGGCTCCGGCGGACCATCCTCGTTCTCCCAGCCATCGCGGGCCCCGGGACTAGAGGTCCTGGACGCCCGAGATGAGCTTGGAGATCAAGCTTTTCGTTACCAGCTCGTCGTCCTCGACACGCCGGCGTTGATCCGGCTCATCCTCAGGGGCATCGGACCCACCGCCATTGCCGCGGAACGCGGGACGGGCGTCATCCTGCTCGCCCTCCTCGCGGAAGAGGCCGGACAGCTCACGAACGGCTGCGATCCGGTCCACTTTGGGAGGCTCCTTCTCGGCTGCCTGCCGGGCTTCCTCGACAGCCGTGCCGCCGGTCTTGGATTCCTCCTCTTCGCGCTCGACCGCGGGCTCGGCCCCCTCACGGATCAGCTCGGCCTCGGCCTCCACGTCGACGTCGGCCGCGTCCGGGCGGGTGGGACGCTCGACCGGCTCATCGCTTAAAAGCTCGGCCGCAAAGGGGTCCCCTGCCTCGTCCCGCTCTGGCGGGGCCTCGTCTGAGACGGATTCCGACCTAATCTCGGCCGGCGCGACCTCCGGCTGGATCTCGCTCGAAACCGACTCGGGCTCAAAAGGGGACGAAGCTTCCTCGAGCTCCGGCTCCTCTTCTTCTGCGGGTGGTTCTTCTGTGGGTGGCTGCCAGCCTTCGGGGACGCCTCCAACAACCTCTATCAGGCCGGTGGACACCATCCCGTAGAGGGACTTCATCGCATCGAGCGTCTCCACGTCGAGGCTCTCTGCGATCTCCGCCACGCTGCGCTCGCCGTTGACCTGAACCAGGATGCGCCATTCCTCGGGGGTGATGTTGATCTCGACGGCACCGACCGGCGGAGCGGCGGCCATGCCGAGGATCGCATGCTCACTCGGGATCTTGCGCAGGATGATCTCGAGCTCGTCGAGTCGCCGGCTCGCCTCCATGATGAGGTTCTCGACCGAAACCATGATCGGGACCTCGGGCTCGATCCCCTCACCCGACTCCCACGCGAACTCGCCAAGGTCCCATCGGAGCAGGTCGAACGCGGCGTCCTCGATCTGCGATCGGACGGCCTCGAGGAGCTCCTCCCTGGAGACGATGTCCTCGGCCACCAGCACGTCGCCGAGGCGCAAACCCTTCTCCTTGTGGAGGTCGAGCGCCTTCATGAGCTGTGTCTCGGTGATCACGCCGCTCCGCACGAGCTTCTGTCCTAGAGGCGTGCGCGTGAGGCTCGATTCGGCGAAGTACACCTCGCCGTCGCGGAAGTAGACCTTTCCGTTGCCGGCGGAGCGCTGCACCTCGAGCGCGCCGGTTTTCCTCGCCAGCGACATCAACCTGAAGATGTCGGGAAGGGTGAAGTCGTCCAGTGTCCCCTTCAGCATCGCTGCCTCCTACCTTTCGCCCCGGTCCCGCCTACTGCCAGGACGGAACGGAAGTCTCGGTCTCCGACTCCGGCGGCGGCTCGAAAGTCCGGCTCGGGGGCGGGGGCTCCGCTGCCCTGAATCCATCCAG
>JBOGXB010000090.1:0-6700 GCA_050694215.1 Actinomycetota bacterium | reverse complement strand
GAGGGCGACCCAGCGCACCCACTCCACCCCCAAGCCGATCGCGAGCGCCATCGAGACGAGAAGCACGCCCAGCACCGCTTGGCCTATGACGTCTCCGAGGGGTCCACCCTTCGCGAGCCGGAACACGCGGTAGCCGAATCCCAGCGTCGCATTGACCGCGAGCGCGGTCACGAGAACGATCCGCCACGTGTCGGGATCCACGGCGACTCAAGATAGCCTCCTACACCCATGGCGAAGGGAAAGAAGAACAGGAGGAGACGATCTTCAGCTCCGGGAGTAGACGCCGAGGCCCGCAGGCGAGAGCGGCTCGAGGCACGGCGTCAGGCGAAGGCCGAGGCGGTGGCGGCACGCCAGAGAAAGGCGCGGCGCGACAAGATCATCCGCAGGTCGGTGATGTTGGTCGTGGCCCTGGGGATCGTCTGGTTCCTGTTCCTCCGCAACGTCACTCCCGGCGAGATCAACGGTCACGAGGTTCTTGACTTCAGCCTTGCGGGATCCGGCCTGCACCAACCGCCTCCCATCAGCTACGAGACCTCGCCCCCGGTCGCCGGACCACACAGCAGCACCGTCCCGTGCGGCGTCTACGCAGAGCAGATCCCCAACGAGAACCAGGTTCACAACCTGGAGCACGGAGCGGTAGGCGTCCAGTACGAGCCGGACCTGCCGCCGGAGCAGATCCGCCAGATCGAAGGGCTCGTGCGCAGCCACGACTCCCACGTGTTCGCCGGTCCCTACGAGGGGATGGAATCGAACATCTCCCTCACCGCCTGGGGTCACATGGTGAGGCTCGACTCCTTCGAGGAGCAGACCATCCGCGATTTCATCGACGAGTTCGCGCAGGGTGGCGATGCTCCCGAGGCCTTCCAGGATTGCCCCACCGAACAGGACGATCGCTTCCGGCCCGGGGCCACCCCCTCGCCTGGAGCTTCTCCAGACGCGAGCCCCAGCCCATCACCGACGTAGGACGCCAAGCCCTCCGCAGAGCGCGTGCGTGATCGGTCTAAGCGAATCGTCCGCGGCTGGACGGGATGCGGCTACGGGAGGGGCCGGTGAGAGGGCGGAGAACCCTCCCATATGCGGAGAATCGCGGTGGTGCTGCTCGTCTGCCTGCTGATCGCCGCACTCGCCCCTGCCGGCGGCACCGAGGAGGCCGTGCTCGCGCTCGTTCGGGTGCGGGCGGCATCCGCCGACCAGGCGGCCTTCCTACTGACCCACTTCGACGAGACCCACAACCACCACGACGGCTTCGTCGAGCTGCTGCTGTGGCCTGGGGACGAGGAGCGGCTTCGCGCTGCTGGATTCGACTACGAGGTCGTCGTCGAAGATGTCCTGGCGCGCGATATCGCGGCAGCTAGCGCTCCATCCCGGGCCGTCCCCATGCCGGGCCCCGACCGAAAGGACTATCGCAGGCTCTCGGCCTACGTCTCCGAGATGAAGAAGCTCGCCAGGAAGCATCCCTCGTTCGTGCGCGTGATGAAGCTCGAGCACAAGACGCTCGAGGGGCGGAACGTCCTCGGGCTCGAGATCGCAGCGCGGGTCCGTCGCAACGACGGCAGGCCAACGTTCTACGTCGACGGCGTCCATCACGCGCGCGAGTGGCCGGCGGCCGAGTACCCGATGATCTTCGCTCACTACCTCGCCGAGGGTTTCGGGCGCGATCGCGACATCACCTCTCTGCTCGAGCGCCTTCGCGTCGTGATCGTGCCGGTCGTGAACGTAGATGGGTTCGACTACTCGAGGGAGTCGCTCGCCGATCCGGATGGCCTGGGAGCATATCCTCTCGCCGTCGCGGGCCTCGAGGCCTACTGGCGAAAGAACCGCCGGTCGCCATCCGGCGCGACGGTGCCCCAGGCGCAGAAGAACCCGGATGCGTATGGAGTGGATCCGAACCGCAACTACTCGTACGTGTGGGGCGATGATGGCGGCGGTTCCTCGGGAATCCACGTCGATCAGACATACCGGGGCGATGCCCCGTTCTCGGAGCCGGAGACTCGCAGCGTCCGCAAGCTCGTCCTCGGCCGCCACGTGACGGGTGTCATCACGAACCACACCTACGGCAATCTCGTACTGCGCCCATGGGGGCACACGGTCAAGGACGCGCCCGACGAACGAATCCTCGCTCCCCTCGGTGCGCGCCTGGCGCGAACGATGGGCGGCTACACGAACCAGAAGGGGATCGGGCTCTACGCCACTACGGGAACCACGGACGATTGGGCGTACGCGGCGGTGTCTGCTCTCGGCTACACGCTCGAGCATGGGACCGCCTTCCATCCACCCTACGGTGCGAGTGTCGGCAAGAGCTTCAAGGGAGTGCTGCGCGCCTACATGATCATGGCGCGCACGGCCGCCGATCCCGATCTGCACTCAGTCATCTCAGGTCGTGTCGTGGACCGGCGCGGTCGATCCGTGGGGGCGAGGTTGTTCCTCACCAAGCGCTTCAGAACTCCGCTCGGCCGTGGGAATCCGACGGGCGAGAGGTTCATCGTCGAGAAGCTGGCCACGGCCATGCGGGCCGGGCGCAACGGTAACTTCGGGTGGCACGTAAACCCGAGCACGCGTCCCATCGCGTCGAGCAAGGGCGGGCGCGAGTCCTACACGCTGACGCTCGTGTCGAGGGCCGGTTGCAGGACGCTACATGTGAAGGTCGATCGAGGGGAGCGCCTGAACCTCGGCCCGATCCGTCTCAGTGACGTCTGCAGGGGCTCTCTCGGCAAGGTGGTCGAAGGCGATCCGCTCCCGTTGCCCTGACGGGCGGCTCGTCACCGGATGATGCGGCGGCCCCACGCGATCTGACCGTGCCACCACGAACCTCGACCGATGCCCGCGAGGCTGATACCCGCACGGGAGCCGGACGAGTGGACCATCCACCCACGCCCCAGATAGATGCCAGCGTGATACACGTCTGCGGCCTTCGCTGCGCGACCTCTGGAGGCGAAGAAGACGAGGTCTCCCGGCTTGAGCTCGCGGAAACGCAGCCTGTTGCGCGCGGCCCCCGCCATGTCACTCGAGGATCGCTCCGGGAGTGCCCACCCCGCGTAGTTACGGTTGGGTGACCAGCCGCTCGTCTTGCGGCGGAGGACGTACCAGGCGAACCCCGAGCAGTCGAAGCCGCCGTGCGCCTGCGCGCCGTACTGATACCCGGATGGAGTCTTTGCCGGCCACTCGCCTCCCCACACGTAGGGCGAGCCGACGAGCGACAACGCGAACTTGACGACCCTGCGGCGAGTCTTGTCGTAATCGCCGAGACGGAAATGCCCGAGTGCGTCTGCTGCCCAGATGTCGGGGCTCGTCTTCGCCTGCCACACGGCCCAGATGACGTCGGCCTGGCGCATCGGCTCTCCGGCCGACGCCTCCTTGGATTCCTGGCTGGTCGGACGGTCGTGTCGCAGGCCCAGCTCGCGAGCGGTGACCTCGTAGCCGAAGCGGGGGCCGACCCCCGGGTCCCATCCGTCGGGCGACTCCGCCCGCGCCAGGCGCCGCGCGATCGCCGCACGACCAAGCTTCCTCACCAGGGCACGAGATACCTCGGCAGCCGTGACGGCCCCCTTATCGCGCGAGTAGCCGCCACCGAACGTCCTGGTCATCAACCGCTTGAAGGCGCGGCGCGCCATCGTGTCGTCGGGGCTGAAGGAGTCTCGGTTCAGGTATCCGTGGTCGTCGAGATAGCGCAGGGCCGGACGCACCCAATCGGGGACGGCGGCGCGAGCCGATCCTGCAGGAACCACGGTCACGAGGAGCGCGCTCGTCAATAAAGAGATGATCGTCCGCCTTTGCCAGCCCATCCTGAGACATCGGGGGCCCGGGCCAACTCTTGAGAGGACAGGGGGTGATTCCCCGGCCATCAGGGAGAAGGGCTCCTGCTCCCGACGGTTCCGTTACCCTGAGACGGCTCCGGGCTTCGTTTGGGCCCGTGGGGCGGCAGCACAACCCGAGGCAAGGAGAGGCCACCGCCGATGGCTCCTGGGAACGACAACAGCTCGCCGGATCGCAACCTGGCCCTGGACCTGGTCCGTGTCACCGAAGCGGCCGCCCTCGCCGCGGCTCGCTGGATGGGGCGCGGGGACAAAGAGGCGGCCGACCAGGCGGCGGTGGATGCCATGCGGCTGCTTCTCGGGACGGTGTCGATGGACGGGATCGTCGTCATCGGGGAGGGCGAGAAGGACAACGCCCCCATGCTCTACAACGGCGAGGAGATCGGCAACGGAGAGCCTCCTCTGGTTGACATAGCCGTCGACCCGATCGACGGCACGACTTTGACGTCGAAGGGGATGAACGGAGCGCTGGCCGTGGTCGCCCTCTCCGAGCGCGGGACGATGTTCGATCCGGGTCCGTGCGTGTACATGGAGAAGATCGCCGCGGGCGAGGAGGCCGCCGACGTGATCGACATCGACGCTCCCATCTCCGACAACCTCGAGAAGCTCGCTAAGGTCAAGCACACCTCGGTCGCGGACCTCACGGTGATGATCCTGGAGCGCGAGCGGCACGACCAGATCGTGAAGGAGGTGCGGGAGGCGGGCGCGCGCATCAAGTTCATCACCGACGGTGATGTCGCCGGAGCCATCGCTGCAGCGCGCGAAGGAACGGGTGTGGACCTCTTGATCGGGGTAGGCGGGACGCCTGAGGGAGTCATCGCGGCATGCGCCATCAAGTGCCTAGGCGGAGTCATGCAGGGACGCCTATGGCCTCGGAACGAAGAGGAGAAAGAAGCCGCGCAAGCGCAGGGTTACGACCTCGACCAGGTCCTGACTCACGACGATCTCGTGAAGGGTGATGACGTGTTCTTCGCCGCGACCGGAGTGACCGACGGCGACCTCATCAAGGGGGTCCGCTACCGAAGAGACAGCGCGATCACTCAGTCGATTGTGATGCGATCCCGTTCGGGGACGGTACGGATGATCGACGCACTGCACCGGCGCGAGAAGCTCAAGAAGTACTCCAAGATCCTCTATTGAGCCGGAGGTTGGATCGAGCTCGAAGCATCGCGCTCGATATTTCACCGCTGCGGGACTCGGTCCCTTACAGGGCGCTATGGCTGGGACAGGTCATCTCCCTCATGGGGTCCAACATGCGGCTTGTCGCGGTCGCGGTACAAGTCTTCGAGATAACGGGTTCGACCGTCGCCGTGGGGCTCGTCGGCCTGGTCGAAGTCGTACCGCTGATCGTGTTCTCCATAGTGGGCGGCGCGATTACCGACCGCACGGACCGGAGAGCTCTCATCTTCCGGACGCAGCTCGGGTTGATGGTCACCTCGCTGACGCTTGCGTTCATCTCCTTCGGCTCCGACCCTTCGGTGTTGTGGATCTACGCGCTCACGGCGATCGCGTCGGCGTTGAACGCGATCGATCGACCCGCTCGCACGGCGATGACCCCCAACCTCGTAGCGCCGGACAAGCTTGCGGCCGCCATGGCGTTACGGCAGGTCGTGTTCCAGACGACCCTGATCCTGGGGCCGGCGCTCGGTGGGGTCATGATCGCGTCGCTCGGCGGCGCCGTGGAATGGGTCTACCTCTTCGACGGGCTGTCGTTCATAGCTGCGATGGTGGCGCTGCGGTGGGTGCCTCGGAGCGTTCCGAGGTTCGATCCAGATCAGAGCCACCTGCAGTCCGTGAGAGAGGGCATGGGCTACGTGCTGCGCAACCCTCTCGCGCTGTCCATATTCGGGATCGACCTGATCGCGATGATCTTCGGGATGCCTCGCGCGGTGTTCCCCGAGCTCGCCAAGGAGACCTTCGGGATGGGCCCGGAGGGTGTCGGGCTTCTGTTTGCGGCTCCCTCTCTCGGAGCCCTTGTTGCAGCATTGACGACGGGGTGGGTCTCGAGCGTCCGGCGCCAGGGGGTGGCCGTGTTGTGGGCGGTGGCCGTGTGGGGAGCGGCGATCACGCTCGCGGGTCTCTCCGTCTTCTCGCTCGTCCTGACCTTGCTGTTCCTTGCGATAGCGGGGGCCGCCGACGTGGTGAGCGCCGTGTTCAGGGCGACGATGTTGCAGGCGACGACCCCCGATGCCCTGCGAGGGCGCATCTCGGCCGTGAGCATCATGGTCGTGACGGGGGGGCCGCGGGTCGGGGACTTCGAGGCGGGTTTGGTCGGAGGGATCGCCGGCGCACCGGCTTCGATCGTGATCGGAGGCGTCGTAAGCCTCTTGGGCACCGGCGCTATGGCAGCGTGGTCACCCTCGCTCGCGCGCTACAGAACGAACAACGAGCGTGAGGAGGTCAGCGCGTAAGGCTCTGGTCGGCCACCCAGGCCCCCAGCAAGCCCCGATAGTGGGCGACGAACCGGTCTTGCTCGGAGGCGGGAAAGGTCGAGGTCACTGTCTCGACCATTAGACGGTCGAACTCATCGCTCGCGATGTACTCGGTCATGGCGTCGTCGATGTGCGAGAGATGCTTCTCGCAGAACTCGTAATACCTGTCCGCCTCGAAGTGCTCGTCGGCGAGCCGTCCGTACTGCTCGAGCTTCTCCGCATATGAGAGGTCCTGCCTGCCCCCGATCTCGTAATAACGCCCCGTTGTCATATCGATCCTCATGGGTCTCTCGGTGACGGCGCAGAAGATGGCCCACTTCGTGAGCGCCTTGATCGCCCACGGGAAGTAGTAGTGCAGGCTGGTGATCGAGGCGTCCGGGCATGCGTTCGCGTAGTCGATCGGGTAGACCTCGCCATCCTTGATGAGAGTCTCGCAGGAATTGAACTCCCACAAGA
>JBOGXB010000089.1:0-6803 GCA_050694215.1 Actinomycetota bacterium | reverse complement strand
AGGAGGAGATGCGGAAGGTCAGGGGCAAGGAGCTCTCGATGATCTTCCAGGACCCGTTCGCCTGTCTGCATCCGATGTATCGGGTCGGCGATCAGATCGTCGAGGCCATCCGCGCCCACGACGACGCATCCAAGAAGCAGGCCGAAGACCGCACCGTGGAGCTGCTGAAGGCGGTCGGCATCCCCAGACCCGAGGCCCGCTTCAAGGATTTCCCGCATCAGTACTCGGGCGGGATGCGGCAACGAGCGATGATCGCCATGGCCCTGGCTCACAACCCCGACCTCTTGATCGCGGACGAGCCCACGACCGCTCTCGACGTGACGGTCCAGGCGCAGATCCTCGAGCTCATCGACCGACTCAAGACCGAGTTCAACGTGGGAGTCATCTTGATCACGCACGATCTCGGTGTCGTCTCCGACGTGGCTCAGACCGTGATGGTCATGTACGCGGGGAGGGCGGTAGAGCTCGGCAGCCGCGAGGAGGTCTTCAACGAGCCGCTGCATCCCTACGCGTGGGGGCTTCTCGAATCGATCCCCCACGTCGATCAGAGGGGGACGAGGCTGGTGCCGATCACCGGCTCACCTCCGTCCCTCATCAAAGTCCCGAGCGGATGCGCCTTCCATCCACGCTGCCCCCACCGGTTCGAACCGTGCGATAGGGACATCCCCGAGCTGAAGGATCGCGGGGGAGATCATCCCGACGCATGCCATCTGAGGCTCGAGGACAAGAGGAAGCTGTGGGCCGAGCGAGAGGCGGGGCGCTCCATGGAGCCGGTAGCCGGATGAGCCAAACCGAGGCTCCTTCTCCGACGGTCGAGGGCGACAGGGCCAAGCAAGATGCGCTCATCGCGGTGGAGAACCTCACGAAGTACTTCCCGGTCACTCAGGGAATCGTGTTCCAAAGAGAGATAGCCCGCGTTCACGCAGTCGAAGACGTGAGCTTCACGGTTCAGCCTGGAGAGACGCTCGGCCTCGTCGGCGAGTCCGGCTGTGGCAAGTCAACGACCGCCCGGCTCATCACGAAGCTGATCGAGCCCACCAGCGGCAAGATCTGGTTCGGTGGGGAAGAGATAAGCGGCTTCAGCAGAAAGAAGATGCTCCCTCTCCGCAGGCAGATGCAGATCATCTTCCAGGATCCGTACTCGTCCCTGAACCCGCGCCAGACGGTCGGCCAGATCATCGGCGCGCCGTATCGCATCCACAAGACGGAGGGCGACACCAAGAAGCGCGTGCAAGAGCTGATGGACCGGGTGGGACTAAACCCCGAGCACTACAACCGCTACCCACACGAGTTCTCGGGTGGCCAGCGGCAACGCATCGGCGTAGCCCGCGCCCTCGCGCTGCGTCCCAAGGTCATCATCTGCGATGAGCCCGTCTCGGCGCTCGACGTCTCGATCCAGGCCCAGATCCTCAATCTGCTCGAGGATCTCCAGGACGAGTTCAAGCTGACCTATCTCTTCATCAGTCACGACCTCGGCGTCGTTCGTTACGTTTCGGATCGCATCGCGGTGATGTACCTCGGTCGCATCGTGGAACTCGCTCCCGCGGACGATATCTACCGCAACCCCAAGCATCCCTACACCGCGGCGTTGCTCTCGGCCGTGCCCAAGGGGCATCGCGAGGATGCACGTGTCACGCGGCGCGTCGTGCTCGAGGGCGACGTGCCCTCCCCGGTCGATCCGCCCTCGGGGTGCCCATTCCACCCGCGTTGCCCCAAGGCGCGCTCCGTCTCCGGCAGTCGCGACGAGGTACCCGAGAACTGCCGCACGGAGATGCCCCCGCTCGGTGAGGTCGACCGCAATCACGCCGCCGCGTGCTGGTATCCGCTGGAGCGCGGGGAGGCCCTCCAGCAGGCCGCCCACGCCTAACCGTTTTGTCGTAACTGGCGCCCTCCTGACGGCCGATTCCGGGGGTACAGAACAGCGGTGACCTTCTCGATCGTGGCGTGGGATCCAGACTGCGAGCCGAGCCCCGAGTGGGGCATCGCGGTCGCGTCGAAGTTCCTCGCGGTTGGCTCGGTCGTCTCGTGGGGCCGGGCCGGGGCCGGAGCGGTTGCGACCCAGGCGTGGGCGAATCTCAGCTACGGGCCCGACGGTCTGAGCCTCCTCTCTTCCGGACGGTCGGCGGAAGAGGTCGTCCGCAAGCTGACCGAAGCCGACGATGGACGGGCCCAGCGCCAGCTTGGGGTTGTGGACGCGCAGGGCCGGGCTGCGACGTTCACAGGAGACGAGTGCTTCGACTGGGCCGGCGGCCGCACCGGCGACGGCTACTGCTGTCAGGGCAACATCCTGGCGGGCCCCGAGGTGGTCGATCGGATGGCGGACGCGTTCGAAGCTGCGGATGGGGAGCTGGCTGTGCGGTTACTCGCGGCGCTCCAGGCCGGCGACGACGCCGGGGGCGATCGCCGGGGCAAGCAGTCGTCTTCGGTCATGGTCGTCAGAGAGGAAGGCGCCTATGGCGGCACCCTCGACCTGGCCGTCGACCTTCGGGTGGACGATCATCGCGATCCGGTGCCGGAGCTCGAGAGGCTCTTTGCGTTGCATCGCCTCTATTTCCCCCGGCCCGAGGACCTCGACTTCATAGACTTCGACGAACCACTTGCTGCGGAGCTGCGCGAGCTCCTGTCCGGTCTTGGATACGAGCCGGGTGAGGGCTCCGGCTACGACGACTCGCTCAGAAAGGCGCTATTCGAGTACGTCGGCAAGGAGAACCTCGACGAGCGCTGGAGTGAGGAGGCCCGCGTCGAGAAGGGAGTCCTCGACCACCTCCGCTCCCAGCCCTTTTCTGCTAACTGAGCCACAAACCGGCGCGCCGTCAGACCAAGAGAACGGGTGAGAGTCACGTGAGCCGGCCCACCGCGGCGGTGCGGGCGAGCCTCGCGGCCTCCGAGTAGATCTCCTTGAGCGGGAGCCCGGTGGCGCGGGCCGCCTTGGCCGCGTCTTCGTGTTCGGGTGCCATCGTGACGATCTCGCCGCCCCGCCGTCCGACCTTCACCCTCACCGGTTGCCCCGCCACATCGACCTCGATCCATTCCCGCGCCAGCTCGTCCTTGGTGACTTCACGCACGCGCACTCCGAGGGTCGTCGTCTCGCGATAGATGACGTCCATCACCCGATCCATCTCCGCCGTGCCGGCCAGAACCGAGAGCGTGAACGCGGGACGGCCCTTCTTCATCACGATGGAGGTGAGCCAGGCGTCCTGCGCTCCGGCCACCAGTAGTGACTCGATCACATAGGGGAGCAGCTCGGGGCCCATGTCGTCGATGTTGGTCTCGATCAGGATCGTCGTGGGTCCACGCACTCCTGCCTCGGCCACCCGACCCAACAGCACTCGGAGGACGTTGGGCTCGCGATCCGTATCGCGTTTCCCCGCGCCGTAGCCGGTTGCCTCCAGCTCGAGGGGGGGCATGCTGTCGAACCGATCGGTGAAGGCGGCGAGCAGCGCGGCCCCCGTGGGAGTCACCAGCTCCGCGTCACCTCGTTCGAACAGCGTCGCGCCTCGCAGGATCTCGGTGACGGCGGGCGCCGGAAGCGGGAGGATGCCGTCGGCGGAATCGACGAACCCTCGGCCCGTCGGAATCGACGAGGTGATCACCTCATCCGGGGCGAGCGACTCGAGGGCGGCCGCGCTTCCCACGATGTCGACGATCGCGTCGAGTGCACCGACCTCGTGGAAGTGCACCTGCTCGACGGGAACGCCGTGCACCTTCGCCTCTGCTCGGGCGAGGATGTCGAAGGCTCGCCGAGCCCTCTCCTTCACGTGTCGGGTCAAGTCGCTGCGGGTGAGAAGGCGCACGACGTCCGAGTAGCTCCGCTCGGTGTCGTTGGTGACCGTGACCTCGCAGCGGGTGGCTCGTATCGATCCTCTCGTCACCTCGTGGATGTCGAGATCCCAGTGGCCCACGCTCAGGGACGCCAGCTCGTCTCTCACCCTCTCGGTGTCCGCGCCCGCGTCGATCAGGGCGCCGAGGATCATGTCCCCGGAGGCGCCCGAGATGCAGTCGAAGTAGAGGGCCTTCATCTCATCGTTCGCAGCAGCCGCAGAGCGAATGCCGCTGCACCGAATCCATTGTCGATGTTCGTCACGACCACTCCCGCCGCACACGAGTTGAGCATCGCAAGTAGCGCGGCAAGGCCCTCGAAGGACGCTCCGTATCCCACACTGGTGGGCACCGCGATCACGGGTGCCGGGGTGATGCCTCCTACGAGGGAGGCGAGAGCACCCTCCATCCCGGCGACGACGATGACGATCTTCGCGTCTCGAAGCTTGTCCTCGACGGCGAGCAGCCGATGCAGGCCTGCTACGCCGACGTCGTTTATCCGGTGCACCGAGGCGCCCACAGCCTCGGCTACGCATGCAGCCTCATCCGCAACGGGAAGATCCGAGGTTCCGGCCGCGACGATCGCAACCGTCCCGAGCTCCACATCGGCCTTCTCGCTGCGCAGGACGACGAGGCGGGCGGATTCGTTGTGCCGAGCTTCCGGGAACTGCTCGATCAGAGCCTGCGCTGTCTCTTCGGGGACGCGCGTCGCGAGTACGGGACCGGTGGTCGACTCGAGCAGGCGAGTCGCTATCTCGACTACTTGTTCGGCCGTCTTCCCCTCCGCGTAGATCGCCTCTGGTAACCCCTGGCGAAGCTCCCGGTGCGTGTCGAGAGTTGCGAAGCCGAGATTCTCGACGGGGAGACGCTCGAGCGCGCGCAGCGCGTCCTCGGTCCGGGTGGCGCCCTCGGCCACCCCTCTGAGCAGGTCTTTCACCTCGTCTGGGCGCATGGTGGAAGTGTAGGATGACGCACCGTGCCCGAACTAACCACTGAGGAACTAACCCTCGCGCTTGCCGTGGTGGCAGGCGTCGCCCTCATCGCTTTCCTCTTTTCGTTGTTCCTGGGGCTCAGGCTGCACGGGCTGCGCCGGAAGTACAAGGTCCTCAAGGGTGGGAAGGGCGACAAGGACATCCTCGGAGTAATGGGCAATGCGATGGAACGGGTGAATGCAATGGAGGGACGAGTCGATTCACTCGTCGAGGTGCAAAAGGAGCATGCGGAGCTGAGCCGTCTCGCTCTGCAGAAGTTCTACATGGTCCGTTATGACGCGTTCGAGGAGATGGGCGGCCGGCTGTCGTTCTCGGCCGCGGTTCTGGACGAGCACGGAGACGGACTGGTGATCACTTCGATCAACGGTCGCACCGAGACCCGGACCTACGCGAAGCCGGTAAAGGCCCTCAATTCCGAGCACAACCTGTCGGACGAGGAGCGCGAAGCCATTGCGGGGGCCGTGGCGGCCCACGACAGGGGCCGATCCGAGGTCTCCCTCTCTCGCTGATTAGTGATCGATCTCAAGCTTCTGCGCGATGAGCCTGACGCGGTTCGAGCCGCCTATGCGCGCCGCGGCGGCGTCGAAGGGCTGGATCGCGTCGTCGAGCTCGACCGGAGGCATCGCGATCTTCTGCGTAAAGTCGAGGACCTGAGGGCCGAGCAGAACAACGTTTCCAAGTCGATAGCACAGGCCACGCCCGAGGATCGCCCGGCCGCGATCGCAAAGGCCAAGGCGTTATCGGACGACATCAAGGCCCTCGAGCCCGACCTCGAACGGGCGCAGTCCGCCCTGGAAGAGGCTGCGGCCTATCTCCCCAACCTTCCTCATGAGTCGGTGCCGGAGGGCCTGACCGAGGATGACAACGTCGTCGAGCGAGAGGTCGGCGACAAGCCGAACTTCGACTTCGAGCCCAAGGAACACGTCGAGCTGGGGGAGGCTTTGCGTATCTTCGACTCCGATCGTGCGGTAAAGACCTCGGGAAGCCGGTTCGTCTACCTCACCGGCCCCGGCGTGATCCTCGAGCTGGCCCTGGTACGTTTCGCGATCGACTTCCTCATCCAACGTGGTTTCAAACCGGTGGTGACACCGGTGCTGGTGCGTGAGCACGCGATGTACGGGACCGGATTCCTCCCCGCCGAGCAGCACGAGTTCTATCGCGTCGAGCGAGACGACCTCTACCTCACGGGCACCTCCGAGGTAGCGCTCGCCGCGATGCATGCCGAGGAGATCCTGGACGAGGGTTCGTTGCCGGTGCGGTACGCGGGCTTCTCGTCATGCTTCAGGCGTGAGGCGGGTACCTACGGCAAGGAAACGAAGGGCCTCATACGCGTGCACCAGTTCGACAAGGTCGAGCAGTTCTCGTTCGCGCATCCGGACGTGTCGTGGGACGAGTACGACACCATCCGCGCCAACCAGGAAGAGATCCTGCAGGCTCTGGAGCTCCCCTATCGGGTGCTCGTCATGTGCGGCGGGGACCTCGGAGCCGCGGCCGCGAAGAAGGTCGACAACGAGGCATGGTTGCCGGGGGCCGGGAGGTACATGGAGGTCACGTCCGCGACCAACGCCACCGACTATCAGGCACGGCGCCTTCAGGTTCGTTTCCGCTCTGGCGGTCACCCCCGTCTCGCTCACATGCTGAACGGAACCGCGTGCGCGGTGGGCCGCACGATCGTGGCGCTCCTCGAGAATCATCAGCGCGCAGACGGCAGCGTGGCCATCCCGAAGGCACTCCGGTCTTATACCGGCTTCGAGGAGCTCCAGCCTTCCACTTGAGCGGCCGAAGCCGCGTCTGAGCCTTAGGCTTTTGAATGGAGGGCTACGCTAATTGGCAAGCGGACGGTCTTGAAAACCGTTGAGCGCAAGCTCTTGTGGGTTCGAGTCCCACGCCCTCCGCCAAATGGGCCTTTGACCTGCACTTTCGCGATTCCTGCCTTGTAAGTGTCTCCCAGACGAACAACTGTCCCGAAAACCGTTGTCGCAGGTCCTGGGT
>JBOGXB010000088.1:0-6872 GCA_050694215.1 Actinomycetota bacterium | reverse complement strand
TCGAGACGGAGATCCTCGGGTAGCGTGGTGGCAAGGGAACGATGAGGAGGCAGCCATGAGCGCCAGGTTCGGAGAGGTCATAACCGCGATCGTCACGCCGTTCAGGTCCGACGGCTCGCTCGACGTTGAAGGCGCCCGTTCCCTTGCCTCCCATCTCGTCGAGCACGGATCCGACGGCCTCGTCGTGTGCGGAACGACCGGTGAATCCCCGACGCTGTCGCACGAAGAGAAGCTGACCATGTTCGAGTTGATGGTCGACGAGGTAGGAGGGCGGGCCTCCGTTGTCGCGGGGACTGGCACCTACAACACGGCCGAGTCGATCGAGCTCACGAAGGAAGCCGCGGACCGGGGCGTCGACGCGTGCCTCGTCGTCACCCCCTACTACTCGAAACCTCCTCAGAACGCTCTGCTTGCTCATTTCGCTGCCGTTGCCGACGCGTCGCCGGTCCCGTTGGTGATCTACGACATCCCGGGAAGGACGGGGAGAAGGATCGAACGTCCGACGATGCGCGAGCTGGCCAAACACGAGAGAATCGTTGCGGTGAAGGATGCCGTTGGCGATGCATCCGAGACGGGGAAGCTCCGCTCCGAGCTTGACGCCGACGGGAGCCGGGACTTCGAGATCTACTCGGGCGACGACCCGCTCCTACTCCCGCATCTCGGCGCAGGGGCGGTCGGAATCGTGTCCGTTTGTTCGCATCTCGTCGGCGCTCAGATCAAGCAGATCTTCTCCGCCTGGAACGACGGCAAGGTGGAGGAGGCCAAGCGCATCTACATCGACCTTCTTCCTTTGATGGGAACGATCATGGGCATCACGACCAGCCCGATCCCCATCAAGGCGGCGTTGAACATGATCGGCGTGACGGTGGGGGAGCCGCGCCTGCCGCTCGTGCCGGCCACGAAAGACGAGTCGGCGGCCATCCGGGCAAGCCTGGAGGACGCCGGGCTCCTGTGAGCAAACCCACGAAGGTCATCTTCCTCGGCGGCCTGGGGGAGATCGGCCGGAACATGTTCGCGGTCGAGTCTCAGGGCGACATCCTCGTGATCGACGCGGGCCTGTCCTTCCCCACCGAGGAGATGCTCGGCGTCGATCTCGTGCTTCCCGACTGGTCCTACGTAGCGGAGAGGCGGGACCGATGTGTGGGCGTCGTCCTCACGCACGGGCACGAGGATCACGTCGGAGCACTATCGTGGTTCCTTCGCGACGTGGAGGTGCCGGTGTACGGAACACCGCTGACCCTCGGGATGGCGCGCAAGCGTCTGGACGAGTTCGGTATGGACGCAGAGCTCATCGAGATAGGCGCTCCGTCGGAGCGCCGCATCGGTCGCTTCGACTGCAGTTTCCTGGCCGTCTCTCACTCGATCCCCGACGCGATCTCGCTGTCGCTCGAGACAAAGGACGGCCGCATCCTCTACACCGGGGACTTCAAGCTCGACGACTCGCCGATCGACGGACGCAGAACCGACCTCGACGGGTTCGCGGCAGCGGGGAGGAAAGGGATCGACTTGCTGCTGTCGGACTCGACGAACGCGGAGCGGCCGGGTCGCACTCCCTCGGAGTCGGTGGTGGGAGAAGCCTTGCGTCAGATATTCGCCGGCGCAGACGGCCGGATAGTCGTCGCCTGCTTCGCGTCGAACCTGCACCGCATCCAGCAGGTGTGCGAGGCGGCGGAGGCGAACGAGCGCTTGGTGGCCTTTGTCGGTCGCTCCATGGTCAACAACGTCGAGGTGGGACGCGCGCTGGGGCATCTCAGGATGCGAGAGAGCACCATCGTCGGCATCGAGGAGCTAAATCGCATTCCCTCCGAGCGCACAGTCGTCGTGTGCACTGGGTCGCAGGGCGAGCCCCTGTCCGCACTCGCTCTCATCTCGGCGGGCGAGCACAAGCTGGTCAGGGTCGAGCGCGGGGACACCGTGATCTTGTCGGCGAGTCCCATCCCGGGGAACGAGTCCGCCGTGCATCGCGTCATCAACTCGCTCTACCGGGCGGGAGCGAACGTGTTTCATTCCGAGACGAGCGCCGTCCACGTGTCGGGACACGCTGCCGCCGGCGAGCTGAAGGAGCTCCTACAGGTGGTGAACCCCAAGCACTTCGTTCCCGTCCACGGTGAGTTTCGTCAGCTCGCGCTGCACGCACGTATCGGCGAGTGTGTCGGAATGAAGCGGTCGAGCATCACGATCGTCGAAGACGGGGACGTTCTCGAGCTAAACAGAGGAGCAGTGCGTCGAAGTGATCGCGTGAGCGCGGGGATGGTCTTCGTGGACGGACTCGGCGTGGGAGACGTCGGCCCGGTTGTCCTCCGGGACCGGCGGGTGCTCGCGGATGACGGAATCGTTATCTGCGTCGTTACGATCGATGCGCGAAGTGGTGAAATCCTTGCAGGACCCGATCTCATAAGCCGCGGCTTCGTCTACGAAGACGAGTCGCGCGCGTTCCTTGACGATGCGGCCGATCGAGTCGCCGATGCGCTGGAAAAGCTCGAAGCCCAGGGCGAGACGGAATGGTCCGCCATCAAGAAAGCGTGCCGGCGGGCCCTGGGTGAGTTCGTGTGGCACGAGACGCGCCGGCGCCCGATGATCTTGCCGATCATCATGGAGGTCTGAGAGCCCTGCGCCCACCGCGCGGTCGTAAGACGAGGGTGGCAGGCGCGATCCTCCTCGGCGCCGTGGGGGCATCGCTGGCCCTAGCCCTTGTGCCGGCGGTCGAGCGAGACGTGGGCCCTGCGATCATCTCGGTACGACCTACGGTCGGCCCCGGGCGAACGGTGCTGGAGGTCCCGCCCCTCGGCACGGTCACCGCCGACACCCACTCGTCCCCGCTGGCGGTCGGCCTCGCGATCGAGGAGATCGACGTACAGGCTCTCGGACCTGCGGTGAGCGACGCACGCCGCCGCGTCCGCCTGGCCGACGAAGTCGAACGAGATCTCAGGGGCATGGCGATGTGGGCGTCGATTCGTTTGTTGATTGCCGGTGCGGTGATCGGCGCGGTGATCCTTGCGCTGCTCCCCGGACGGAGGCGTCGCTTCGTTGCCGCGGGGGTTGTGGGCGGGGTCCTCGGTGTGGGAGGCCTAGTGGGCTTGACGGCGATCACCTTCGATGTGAACGCCTTCAGGGAGCCCACGTTCACGGGCACGCTCACGCGGGCTCCGGTTGTGATCGAGGCCGTCCGCCAGGGGGAGGTGACCATCTCGGAGGTCAGGTCGCGCTTCGAGGTGGCCGCAGACCGCCTCTCCGAGCTCTTGACCCTGGTGGCCGAGCCCGCCGGAAACCCTCGACAGAACAGCATCGCGATCCTCCATGTCAGCGATATCCACTCGAACCCCATCGGCGTCGAGATCGCGGCTCAGCTCGTCGAGGAGTTCGATGTCGACGCGGTGCTCGATACCGGTGACCTCACGAACTTCGGGTTGCCGGTCGAGTCGACCATCGGCACCCTGATCGAGAGGTTCGACGTTCCCTACTACCTGGTTCCCGGCAACCACGATTCGACGGCGAACGAGAGGGCCCTCGACCTCGTGCGCAACATCCGCGTGATCGGCAACGAGGTCGTCGACATCCTCGGGATAGAGGTGCTCGGATGGCGGGACCCTACCGACACGAACTGGAACAAGATCCCCGTGGAAGAGGCGAATCGACTGCGCGTGGAGGAGGGCGAAGCGGTTGCGGAGGCGGTCGCCGAGCAATCGCCCGACGTCCTCGCGGTGCACGACAGGCGGATGGCGCAGGCCTCGCTGGGCCGGGTCCCTCTCGTGCTGGCGGGTCACGACCACCGCAAGGTCCACGAGGTGGTGGAGGAAACTCGGGTCCTCGCCGTGGGATCGACCGGCGCTACGGGCATCGATCACTTCACGGTCGAGGGGGACCGCCCCTACGAGGCCGAGATCGTGTACTTCCGGTCGGGCCGGGCCATCGCGGTCGACTACGTGAGGTTCGAGGGCCTCGGAGAGGACTTCGAGATCGCTCGGGACGTGCTGGAGCCGGTCGAGGAGACGAGCGAGGCGAGGCGAAATTAATGATTCGCTTGTTAACTACTGTTAATGTTGTGGTCCCTGGAGCCGGCTCAGAGGAGGTGGGGTGGCAACTCGAACGCGCCGTCGTAGACCCGCGCGCCGAAGGGCGCCGGTCCGCCGCGCCGCGCCCGCTCGCCGCCCGAGGGCCGTAGCCCCTCGCCGTCGCCCTCCTGCACGGCGCCCCCGGCGCCGCAGGGAGCCCTCACGGATCCTGGCCGCGGCGCGTTGGGGGGTCGTCCACGTAAGGCAGGCTCCTCCCCAAGCGTGGGCGGGCCTGGTCCTCGTTGCCTCGGTCGTCGCCGGCATGGGGGTCTACTCCAAGGGAGCCGGGCCGGCGGGAAGCGCGCTCGAGTACGGGGGCAGGCTCTTCGTGGGGCGTCTGGTCGTGCTCGTGCCGATGATGCTCGGCGCGGCCGCAGTGCTCGTCTTCTTCGGCCGGCTGCGGGCACACGCCGCGAGGATCCTGATCGGGCTGGGGGTTTGCACGATCGCCCTGACTGGCGTGGTCCATCTCGCCCGCGGCAACCGGCCGGTGTCCGCTCCCCTGGAAAGGCTTCAGATGATCGGGGGGATCTTCGGCGCCCTCGTGGCGCAGCCCCTGTCGACCCTCGTCGGGGCCTGGTTCACCTGGGTCCTGATGGCCCTCTCGTTCTGCATCGGGCTGATGGTCGTGACCCGCACGCCCTTGTCGCGAGTTGGTGCGTGGGCGAAGGAGGGCGCGCTCTACACCGCCGAGTTCGTGCGCGGCCTCGCGGCGAAGGTGGAGGAGGGGGAAGAGGGCGAGAGCGACGATTCCTACGACGACGAAGCCGAGGACCTCGGCGAGGACGAAGTGGAGGAAGAAGAGGGGATCGTCCCCGCAGGCGAGGAGGACGGAGGTGAGCCCTCGTCGGCCACCCGGGCCCGGCAGCTATCGATGCCCGTGGGGAGCTCTCGCTCGTACCGGCTGCCGCCGATGGACCTGCTGGTGAGGGGGGGCGAGAGACAGGTCTCGACCCGCTCGATAGAGGAGACCATCGGGGTGCTCGAGCACACCCTCGAGCAGTTCGAGGTGGACGCGTCGGTGACCGGCTACACGGCAGGACCGACCGTCACCCGCTTCGAGGTCGAGCTGGGCGCGGGCGTCAAGGTGAACCGGGTTCTCTCCCTCGCCAACGAGGTCAAGTATGCGACGGCGTCGGGTGAGATTCGCTTCCTCGCTCCCATCCCGGGCCGCAGCGCGATCGGCATCGAGGTCCCGAATCGCACCCGTCAGCTGGTGACCCTGGGTGACGTCCTTCGATCGAAGCCCGTCCAGGCGGATAAGCACCCGCTCTCGGTCGTGCTCGGGCAGGACATCTCCGGAGACGCGGTGCTGGCGAACATCAGCGAGATGCCGCACCTGCTCATCGCCGGCGCGACGAACTCCGGCAAATCGTCCTGCATCAACGCCATGATCACCTCGGTGCTGATGCGCGCTCGCCCGGATCAGGTTCGGATGATCCTCATCGATCCGAAGCGCGTCGAGCTGACGCACTTCTCCGGCGTCCCTCATCTGCTGACGCCGGTCGTCACGGTGCCGAAGAAAGCGGCATCGGCGCTGAACTGGGTCGTGAAAGAGATGGAGATCCGCTACGAGACCCTCGCGCACTCCGGCATGCGCAACCTCGAGTTCTACAACGATGCAGTAAGCCGAGGCGCGGTCGTCAAACGCAGCGAGGACGACCCCGAACCGTACCCGTTGCCGTACATCCTCGTCATCGTGGACGAGCTGTCGGATCTGATGATGGTGGCGCCGCGGGACGTCGAGGCCGCGATCTGCCGGATCGCCCAGATGGCGCGCGCCGTCGGGATCCATCTCGTCGTGGCGACGCAGCGGCCGTCGGTGGACGTGGTCACCGGTGTCATCAAGGCGAACATCCCAACCCGGTTGGCCTTCAGTGTCGCGTCCCAGCAGGACTCGCGCGTCGTCCTCGACCAAGGCGGCGCGGACAAGCTGATCGGTCACGGCGACATGCTGTTCCTTCATGCGAACTCCTCGAAGCCACAAAGGATCCAGGGCGCGTGGGTAAACGAGAAAGAGATCGCGTCGGTCGTCGGTCATTGCCGCCGGATGGGCGAACCCCGATACGTCGAGGGAGTCACCGCCGAGGAGCCGGCGGGCCTCGGGAGCCCCGGGAGCCCCGGAGGCGATGACGATCTCCTTCAGGAGGCCCTCGAGCTCGTGGTCCGATCGCAGCTCGGCTCGACCTCGATGCTCCAGCGCAAGCTCCAGGTCGGGTTCGCTCGCGCCGGGCGAATCATGGACCTCCTCGAGCAGCGCGGGGTCGTCGGACCGTCCCAGGGCTCGAAACCGCGTGACGTTCTCATGACCGTCGAGGAGCTCGAAGGGTCAAGTCAAGCCGGATAGATCCTCCGAATCGCTCAACCTTTGGGTCACCTAGAGCGTCCTCCCTATAATGGTTGGTTCCTTTCTGTGTGCCGTTTGAAGCTCCGAGAACTGGAGTGCCGTGACCGATCAGCCCGCCACTATGGGTGCGTATCTCCGAGCCGCCAGGCGCAAACGCCGGGTCGGGATCGAGAGAGCCGCCGAGGAAACAAGGATCAGAGCGGACTTCCTGATGAGGATGGAGTCCGACGAGTACGACTTCCTCGCACCGGCTTACGTGAGGGGCTTCCTCAAGACCTACGCGCGCTTCCTACGCGTCGATCCGGATCCCTTGCTGGAGGAGTTCGACCGCAGGTTCGGCACCCGGGTCGACACGGCTCAGATGATCGCGCTCGAGAAGCACGGACGACGGAGCAGGCTCGAGCGCCCGAGGTTGTCGAGCAACTGGAGCGCGGCAGCTCTGTTCGCCGGCTTCCTGTTGCTCGTTCTCGCGG
>JBOGXB010000087.1:0-6890 GCA_050694215.1 Actinomycetota bacterium | reverse complement strand
CTCGAAGATCGTGTAGATCTTCGAGTCCCGATACCACTTCTCGACCGGGAAGTCCTTTATGAACCCGTAGCCGCC
This sequence comes from Actinomycetota bacterium, assembly GCA_050694215.1. Taxonomy (GTDB): domain Bacteria; phylum Actinomycetota; class CADDZG01; order CADDZG01; family WHSQ01; genus JBOGXB01. The sequence goes on along the minus strand of JBOGXB010000087.1, from coordinate 6,815 downwards.
GAGCACCTGAACGGCCTGCTCCGTTACCCGTACGGCGGTCTCTCCGGCCTTCAGCTTCGACATCGAGCCCTCGGCTTTGGGGAACGGCTGCCCGTTGGCCGCCAGCCAGGCAGCCCGATAGACGAGGAGGCGGGCGCACTCAACCTCGACGGCCATGTCGGCGAGCATGTTCTGGACGCTCTGGTGTTGTGAGATCGGTACTCCGAAAGCCTTGCGATCCTTCGCGTAGTCGACCGCGAATTCGAGGGCGGCGCGTGCGATTCCAACGGCCTGAGCGGCAACCGCTGGTCGCGTCACCTCGAAGGTCCTCAGCGCAGCCGACGAGCGGCCGGTCGACTCGCCTTTGCGCGCCCGGTCGAGCTTCGACTCGAGCTTGTCGATGCCTCCGAGCACACGGTCGACGGGGATACGCACATCGTCGAGGATCACCTCGGAGGTGTCCGAGGCACGGATGCCGAGCTTCTTTTCCTTCTTGCCCGGCTTAATGCCGTCCTCTCGGCTCACGATGAAACTCGCCTGGCCGCGGTGGCCGAGCTCGGGATCCACGGTCGCAACGACGATGTAAACGTCTGCATACTGGCCGTTCGTTATGAACACCTTGGTGCCGTTGAGGACCCACTCGTCGCCCTCCCGCACCGCCCTAGTGCGGAGATTGCGGACGTCGGAGCCCGCCTGCGGCTCGGTGACTGCGAACGCCGCCACCTTCGGATCCTCGGGCGTCCCGAACATCCTCGGCGCCCACTCGACCAGCTGGTCCTGGGTGCCGATCGCGGCAAGGGCGGACAGGGGTAAGCCGGTGCCGAAGATGCATAGTCCGATGCCGGCGCAGCCCCAGAAGGTCTCCTCCATGACGATCGGAAGGGTGAGCCCGCTCGAATCCTGCTGGGATTGGAGGTAGATGTCGACGCTGTAGAGGCCGGCCTCGGCGGCCTTCTTCAGGACGGACCAGGGGAACTCCTCGGATTCGTCGTATTCGGCCGCCGCCGGGCGGATCTCCTTCTCGGCGAACTCGTGCGCCCACTTCTGGAGCTCTACGTGCTCCTCGGACAGAGAGAAGTCCACGGGATAGCCTCCTGCTTCGAGGGATACCTGAAAAGTTGACTCACCGGTCAAGTTCTACATGCGACAGGATATTCCCTTTCCGGCCCGGAGGAAACGAATGCCACAGGACCCGATCGAGCAGGCCCAACGACAGGAGGCGATCTCCTACGAGCGCCTCTACCGCTTGTGGGAGGAGAACAACTGGAGCGCGACGGGGATCGATTTCACCGTCGACGTCGAGCACTGGCGCTCCAGGCTCACCGAGCGGCAACGCGAGGCCGCCATGTGGAATTACGCCATGTTCCTCGTCGGTGAGGAAGCGGTCGCGCGCACGCTGACGCCGGTCCTCGACGCGAACCTCGATTATCCGCAGCAGGTCTTCTTGACCACGCAGATCGTCGACGAGGCGCGCCATCATGTCTTCTTCGATCGTTTCATGCGCGAGGTCGCCGGGCAGGGAAGCGATACGCAATCGACGTTCGAGGCTATGGAGCCTCACCTGACGTGGGGTTTTCAGCAAGTGTTCGCAGAGCTCGATCGCACCAGCGAAGCACTGCGGAGGAAGCGTAAGGATCGTGCGCTGCTGGCCCAGATGATCACCCTCTACCATGTGTTGATAGAGGGGACGCTCGCCATACCCGGAGCACTTCATCCAGCGGTACGTCGAGAAGCTCGAGATCCTGCCCGGCTTCTCGACCGGCATTGCCAACGTGTCGCGCGACGAGGCGCGCCACGTAGCGTTCGGGATCAAGCTTCTAGGCGAGCTCATCGCCTCCTCGAAAGAATGCCGCTCCGCTGCGATCGAGATGCTCGATCGCGTCATGCCGTGGGCCGTCGGCGTGTTCGTGCCGCCAAATCTCGACCAGTCTTATGCCGAGTGCTTCGACTTCACCCTCGAGGAGATCGAGGCCTTCGGGATGCGCTCGCTCGAGACGAAGCTGCGCCGGGTCGGCATCGACAGAACCGAGATCCGGCTCCTGTCGCGAGAGGACCCGTCAATGTCCTACGAGGAGCGGGCGCGACGTGCGTGGATCTTGATCCGCGCCGGGGTCATCGGCGACGAGCGCCGAGAGCCCCATGTCGACGAGGAAGTCATGGAGATCCTCTTCGATGGGATGGAACGCGCAATCGACCTCGACATCGCGCGTAGCCTCGGCGGTCCCATCGAGTGGGATTTCACCGACGGCGAGTCCTGGCATCTCGTCGTTACCGACGGCCACGCGGAGGCGAAGCCGGGAAGAGCCGGGGCGCCGGCGCTGAGACTGGAGATCGCGTCCTCGGACTGGGCCCGGATCGCGGTCGGTCGGACGGACCCGCGCTGGGCCCTCCTCAAGAGAAGGCTCAAGGTGCACGGGTCGCTGTCGGCGAAGGCGAAGCTGCCGCGCCTGTTCATCTGATCGAAAGCGTCTGGCTGTCCGCGCCTGAGCGTCCGTAGGGGCGGAGCCGAGCGAGCGTCCCAGAGCGGGGGGGCGTCGCCAGAGTGTCATAGGGGCGGAGCCGAGCCGTCGTCCCGGAGCGAGGGCTCTGAGGCGCACGCCGACGAACAGCGGATCGGATGCGGCCGGCGTGCGCCGAAGGAGCAGGCCCCGGCCGATCAGGCCGCGGCCGTCGCGCTCCTCGCGAGGGACGACGGTCGGCGCAGCCCCGGAACCGCGTCCAGGCTGACCACCGCGAATGGGTGTCGATTGCCCGTAGGCTGACGCCATGGATCTGGACCTGTCGCGGGAGCAACAGGATTTCCAGAAGACAGTTCGTGAGTTCGTCGACGATGCCATCCGTCCGCATGCGGAGCGGTGGGACGAAGCACACGAGCTTCCGATGGACGCGGTCAAGCAGATGGCCCATCTGGGCCTCTTCGGCCTGCCCTTCCCCGAGGAGTACGGAGGCTCGGGAGCGGATTTCCTGACTCTGTGTCTGGCAATCGAGGAGATCGCCCGCGTGGACTCGTCCCTCGCGATCACCCTCGAGGCGGCCGTTGGACTGGGTGCGATGCCCGTCTATCGCTTCGGGACGGAGGAACAGAGGCAGCGGTGGCTGCCGCCGCTCGCGGCGGGCGACTCGCTCGCGGCATTCGGCCTGACCGAGCCCGGCGGCGGCTCCGACGCAGGCGCTGCCCGGACGACGGCGAGGCTCGAGAGTGGCGAATGGGTCGTGAACGGATCGAAGTCCTTCATCACGAACGCGGGCACCCCCATCACGTCGTTCGTGACCGTAACGGCAATAACCGGTGGGGATGCAGGAACGAAAGAGACCTCGGCCATCATCATCCCCGCGGACACCGCCGGCTTCGAGGTGGGGAACCCCTACCGCAAGATGGGGTGGTGGCATTCCGATACACGAGAGCTCGCGTTCGATGACTGCCGCGTTCCTGAGGAGAACCTCCTCGGGAAGAGGGGTGAGGGGTTCAAGAACTTTCTCAAGATCCTGGACGACGGCCGGATCGCGATCGCGGCGCTCGCGGTGGGGCTCGCCCAGGGGTGCGTCGACGAGTGTCTCGTTTACATGCACGAGCGTTCCGCGTTCGGCAGGCCCATCGGCAGCTTCCAGGCTCTTCAGTTCAAGGTCGCGGACATGGCCATGAATACGGAGCTCGCCCGCAGCGCGTACTACCGTGCAGCGTGGCTGAGGGAGGTAGGGCGCCCGTACAAGAAGGAGGCGGCCATGGCGAAGCTGTACGCGTCCGAGATCGCAGTGGACGTTGCGCGCGACGCGGTCCAGATCCACGGAGGGTACGGCTACATCGAAGAGTTCCCCGTCTGCAGGCATTTCCGTGACTCGAAGGTCCTCGAGATAGGCGAAGGGACGTCAGAGGTCATGCGCATCTTGATAGCGCGCGAGTTGGGGCTACCGGAAGCTTGAGCGCCGGAGTGAAGTCGGGTCGCGCTGCGCTCGTCACGACGGGAGCCGAGCTCGAACACGCTGTCGAGAGCGCTCGAGGAGCGGGGGCGATCGGCCTCGACACGGAGTTCATGCGCGAGCGCACCTACAGGGCCCGGCTATGTCTGGTGCAGATTGCAACCTTCGATCACGTCTTCCTGATCGACCCACTGGAAGGATCACGCCTGAGCGGTGTTGCAGATCTGATCGCCGACGAGTCGGTCGAAGTTGTCGTGCATGCAGGCAAGCAGGATCTCGAGCTCTTCTACGAGATCTACGGTGTCGTACCCAGGAAAGTCTTCGACGTTCAGCTCGCGGCCGGTTTCGCCGGACACGGCGCGTCGCTCCCTTACGGTCGTTTGGTCGAAGGGGTTCTGGGCGTGACGCTGGAAAAGGGAGAGTCGTACACAGACTGGTGCCGCCGGCCGCTCACCGGGGCGCAGCTTCGCTACGCAGGAGACGACGTGAGGTATCTGCTCGGGATCGCACAGAGACTCAAGGAGCGATTGCAGGTGTTAGGTCGCCTTGGGTGGGTCGAGGAGGAGATGAGGTCGCTCGAGGATCCAGACGCTTACGGGATCGATCCGGACGAGGCATGGCGCAAGGTGGCGGGAAGAGGGACCCTGTCGGGCCGGCAGGCGGCCGTCCTCAAGGAGGTCGCGCGCTGGCGTGAAGAGGCGGCTGCGAGACGGAACCTCCCCCGTGGCTGGGTCATCAAGGACCCGACCCTTGTGGAGATCGCTCGTCGCCGTCCCTCGTCGACCGGCCAGCTTCAGGCCATCCGGGGCATGAACGTGAAGGAGACCGAAAGGTCGGGCAAGGAGATCCTCGCTGCCGTGGAGCAAGGGAGGAGGGCACCCGCGATCGAGTCGCCAAAGGCCGCAGGGCGGGCCCTGCAGATGAGGGCGCGAATGATGGCAGGTCTTGCAGACGCGGTCGTGAGGGCTCGTTGTGAGCAGGCCGGCATCGCCACCGAGCTCGTGTCCACCCGTTCCGAGCTCGAGGCCGTGCTGATCGAAGTCTTCGAGGGACTACGGGATGGAACGAACCACAGGCTGCTGAACGGTTGGCGGCGCGACCTCGCGGGGCAAGCCGTTGTGGACCTCGCACGGGGTCGGATCGCAGTGAAGGGCGTCGAGGGGCCCCCCTACGTGGAGGAGGTGGCGTTGTGACTCCGATGGACAGACTTAGCGCTGGTGACCGTGGCTGAAGACGAGCGCATCGCGCTGTTCGTCGATTTCGAGAACCTCGCCCTCGGCGCCAGGGACCGAGGTGAGAAGCTCGACATGAGCGTGATCATGGAGGCGCTCAGCGAGCGAGGACGCCTCGTCGTGCGGCGCGCTTACGCGGATTGGAACCTCTTCTCCGAGCATCGCCAGGACGTCGTGTCCCAACGTATCGAGATGGTAGAGGTGCCACAACGCACCGGGATGGTCAGGAAGAACGCGGCGGACATAAAACTGGCCGTCGATGCTCTCGAGCTGGCTTTTCAGCGCGACTTCGTGACGACGTTCGTCATCGCCTCCGGTGACTCCGACTTCACGCCGCTCGTCCTCAAGCTCAGGGAGCTCAACAAGCGCGTGATAGGAGTGGGCGTCGAAGGATCGACGTCCGAGTTGCTCCCCGGGGCGTGCGATGAGTTCCTCTTCTACGAGAGGCTTCTGGGCCCCGGCTCCGCGCGCAGTGCTCCCAGGCGCCGGAAGCGCAGAGAGTCGGGCAACGGCCAGGCGGAGGAGGTATCGGACTTCGCGGAGATCTCTCGGCTGGTGACTCGGACGCTGGCCGGCCTTCAACACAACACGGACGGACCGGTGCTCAGCTCTATGGTCAAACGGGTGATCCTGCGGAAGGACCCCACCTTCTCGGAAGGTGACTACGGGTTCAGGAGCTGGACGGAGCTGATGCGCCATCTCGAGACTATGGGCGTCGTGGAGCTGCACCAGGGGAGTGCCGACGGGGACCCCTTCGTCGACTTCCCCAGCGGTGGGGGCGGGGAGGAGCAGGCCGCCTTCGAATTGCTGCACGACGTGGTCTCCGAGCTAGAGCAGAAGACGGGGGCGCCCCTGCTGTCGGGGATGAAGAACGAGCTTCGCAGACGCAAGCCCGGATTCAGCGAGAAGGACTTCGGCTACGGAGGGTTCCTTCAGTTCGTGAAGGCAGCGCGAGCGAAGGGTGTGGTCGATCTCGAGTGGGACGACGATGCCGAGGACTATTATCTCTCCACCGGATCTATCTGAACCAGGTGCGGACTATCGCCTTGCTGAAACCCCACGCGTAGCGCAGCGTGGTCGGTTTCTTCGTGTGCCCGTTGGCGCGCCTGCGGAGCGTTATCGGAACCTCAACCACCCGTAGCCCTTTGCGCGATGCATCGAGGATTACCTCGGACACGTAGAACTGGTCCTGCTTCAGGTCCAGGTGACGAAGCGCTCGAGCAGTCACGGCCCGATAGCCGGTGGACGGATCGGTGATCCTGGAGCGGCCGAGCGCGCTCAGGAGGCGAGCGAACAACCTCACTCCGTACTTACGTGCTCGCGAGTCGATCTCGAACGTGCCCAGGATCCGTGAGCCCTGCACCATGTCGGCGTCGCCCGCGAGCAGCGGACGCACGAGCGTCTCCATCTCTTTGGGATCGTGCTGCCCGTCGGCATCGATGGTCACCACGATCCTGGCTCCCGCTCTGAGCGCGACCTCGTAACCGAGACGCACCGAAGCACCCGACCCGCGCCGCAGATCTCGCCGGATGACTGCCGCGCCGAGACTGCGCGCCGCATCCTCTGTTGCATCGGTTGCACCGTCCGTGACCACGACCGGAGCGACCGGTAACCCCTCGACCGCTTCGGGCATCTCGCCCAGCACCTCGGGAAGGTTGTCGCCTTCGTTATATGCGGGGATGACGA
>JBOGXB010000086.1:0-7020 GCA_050694215.1 Actinomycetota bacterium | reverse complement strand
CTGTCCTCACACCTGGTGTGGTTCGGCACCCAGGGCCTCGACATGGGCGCGATGTCGGCGATGTTCTACGGCTTCCGCGAGCGCGAGGTGATCCTCGACTTCTACGAGATGGTCACCGGACTTCGAATGAACCACGGGTACATCATCCCCGGCGGCGTGTGGCAGGACCTTCCCGAGCGATGGGAAGAGGCGGTCGAGGCGATTACCTCGGTACTTCCGCGTCGCATCGACGCCTACGAGGAGCTGATCACCGAGAATCCCATTTTCCTGGAGCGCACCAGGGGAGTCGGCGTCGTCACGACCGACCGAGCAAATGCGTTGGGAGCAACCGGGCCGATCGCGCGCGCGAGCGGGGTCGACTGGGACCTTCGCCGCGACGTGCCCTACGAGGCATACGGGGACGTGTCCTTCGAAGTGCCCACGGCGACCGAGGGCGACGTCTACGCACGCTATCGGGTCCGCATGGCGGAGATGCGCGAATCCGTGAAGATCATCCGGCAGCTCGCCTGGCAGATGCCGCGGGGTGACTACAAGAACATGGATCCGAAGCTCACACCCCCGCCGAGGAGCGAGCTCAACCGGTCGATGGAGGCGGTGATCCATCACTTCAAGATCGTGACCCAGGGTTACAAGGTTCCGGCAGGAGAGGCCTATGTCGCAGTGGAGTCACCGCGAGGCGAGCTCGGTGTCTATACGGTCAGCGATGGAGGCACTTCACCGTTCCGGTGCCACGTCCGCGATCCATCTTTCGTGAACCTGCAGGCACTCGGTCCGATGACCATCGACGGTCTCGTCGCGGACCTGATCGCCTCGATCGCGTCCGTCGATCCGATCATGGGCGGTGTGGACCGATGACCGCCCGTTCTGTACCCCAGAAACCGGCCGTGGAGGGGGCGTCAGTTACGAAAGAAGGGGGGGGTCTCACGCCTGAGCTGCGCCAAGAGGCGGAACGGATCGTGGCCAAGTATCCGAACTCTCGCTCGGCGGTGCTGCCCCTGCTGTTCCTGATGCAATCGGTTGACGGCTATCTCACCGAGAACGGTATGCGTGAGGTCGCGGAGATGCTGGATCTCACGCCGGCCCAGGTGCTCGCTTCGGCGAGCTTCTACACGATGCTCAAGAAGCGGCCACAGGGGGACTACCTGATCTCGGTCTGTCGCAACATCGCCTGCACGCACCGCGGCGCGCGCAAGGTGATCTCGGCCCTCGAGGAGCGACTCGGCCTCGTCAAGGGAGAGACCACCGACGACGGAAGGTTCTCGCTCGAGACGGCCGAGTGTCTCGCGACCTGCGATGGTGCGCCGAGCCTCCAGGTGAACTACGAGGACTTCTACGACGTCACGCCCACCTCGGCCGTCGAGCTAGTCGACAGACTCGAGCGGAACGAGGAGGTCGTTTCCTACCGAGGCGGCGTCGTCAAGAGCTCGAGGGAGATGTCGCGCGAGATCGCGGTGGCCGGACTGCGCAAGGCGACCGGAGACATGGAATCCGCACGAACCATCGGAGGCGAGACGCCGCGTGCGGACATCGCTCCCGGCTTCCGTCCCAAGGTGACCGGCGAGGAGGGTGACGGTGGCGGCTAAAGAGGCTCTCATGGTCACCAAGCGGCTGCGCGAGCATCCGAAGGATTCATGGACGCTGAAGGGTGCCGTCGACTCAGGCGCGTACGACGCGGCCCGCAAGGCCGTCAAGGACCTCGCACCGGATGACCTGATCGAGCTCGTGAAGAGCTCTGGCCTTCGTGGGCGAGGAGGGGCCGGCTTCCCAACGGGCATGAAGTGGGGATTCGTGCCCAAGGACGTGTCCCCGAAGTACGTCGTGATCAATCACGACGAAGGTGAGCCCTGCACCTACAAGGACCGTGAGCTCGCGGAGTCCGATCCGCATCAGCTCATCGAGGGCATCATCATCGCCTCGTGGGCGAACCAGGCGAACAAGGCCTTCATCTATTGCCGCGGTGAGTTCGCGCTCGGGTCGCGCCGTGTGGATCAAGCGATCGGGGAAGCGTACGAGAAGGGATTCCTCGGAAAGGGCATCTTCGGCAGCAAGTTCGACCTCGACATCATCCTGCATCGGGGAGCGGGTGCTTATATCTGCGGCGAGGAGTCCGCGCTGCTCGATTCTCTCGAGGGCTACCGCGGCCAACCGCGGCTCCGGCCCCCGTTCCCGGCGGTCAAGGGGCTGTACGGACAACCCACCGTGGTGAACAACACAGAGACGCTGGCCGCGTTACCTCACATCGTCGCCAATGGGGCCGACTGGTTCAAGCAATGGGGCACCGAGAGATCCCCGGGGACCAAAGTGTTCTCCGTCTCGGGACACGTAAAGAGTCCTCGTAACTACGAGGTGCCGCTCGGTACCAAGCTCAAGGACCTCCTCAGGCTCGCCGGCGGCATGTGGAACGGCAAGAAGTTCAAGGCCGTTATCCCGGGAGGCGCGAGCGCACCGCTGCTGACGATGACGGACGTCTCGATGGACTTCGACTCCCTCAAGGAGGCCGGGACGATGCTCGGCTCGGGCTCCATCGTCTTCATGGACGAGACGACGTGCATGGTCCGCAACGCGCTCGCAACCACTGCTTTCTTCGAGCATGAGTCCTGCGGGAAGTGCACTCCGTGCCGCGAGGGGACGTGGTGGGCCGTCAAGGTGCTCGAACGGATCGAGCACGGCGAGGGTCGTCAGGAAGACATGGATCTTCTCCTCGATATCGCGGACGGGATGGATGGCAGGTCCTTCTGTCCACTGGGTGACGCCGCATCGTGGGCATTGCGCAGCAACGTGAAGCTCTTCCGCGACGAGTTCCAATCGCACGTTGATGAGGGGCGTTGTCCCTTCGACGGCGAGCACGAGCTCGTCGGCGTCGGCGGTCGCGCTCCCGGGCTCGGCGATGCGGGTGTATCACCCCAGCCCTCGTCGGGCATCGACGTCGATCGGAGGGGTGCGTCGTGATCGACGGCAACGGATCCAACAACCTCGTCTCGATCACGATCAACGACCGCGAGGTTCAGGCCGAGAAGGGCCGGCTCCTGATCGATGTCGCCGAAGAGCTCGGTGTCTTCGTGCCCCGCTTCTGCTACCACCCCGGCATGAGGTCGGTCGCGGTATGCCGTATGTGCCTGGTCAAGGTCGAAGGGATGCCCAAGCTTGCCCCCGCCTGCGCAACCCCAGTCGACGACGGCATGAAGATCGACACCGTCGATGAGCAGGCTGTCGACGCGCAGCAAGGGATGCTCGAGTTCCTGCTCATCAACCATCCCCTCGATTGCCCCATCTGCGACCGGGCCGGCGAATGTCCGTTGCAAGACCAGACCTTCGCACACGGTCCGGGGTCGTCTCGCTACGTGGAGCCGAAGCGGACGTACGAGAAGGCGCTGGAGATCTCTGATCTCGTCGTGCTCGATCGCGAGCGTTGTGTGCTGTGCTGGCGATGCGTCCGCTTCTGCGACGAGATCTCCGGAGACCGCTTCATCCAGCTCGTGGACCGGGGAGCGGGCACGCAGATCCTGACCTTCAACGATGAGCCCTTCGACTCGTATTTCTCGGGCAACACGATTCAGATCTGCCCCGTCGGGGCGTTGACCTCCAAGCCGTACAGGTTCGTGTCCCGTCCGTGGGACCTCGAGAGCGCACCGAGCGTCTGCTCCTACTGCTCGGTCGGCTGCCCCATAACCAACGAGTCTCGCTGGGACCAGCTCGTTCGCTGTCAGGCGCTCCCCAACGAGCAGGTCAACGACTTCTGGATCTGCGACAAGGGACGGTTCGGCTACCACCACGTGTCCTCGGAGGAGCGATTGCGGTCGCCGCTCGTACGAAGCAAGTCGGATGAGTTCGAGCCCGTTAGCTGGGGAGACGCGTATCAGCGGATCGCCGAGGGGCTGAAGGGCAAGGAGCGCGTCGGGGTGATCGCGGGAGGGCATCTCACGACTGAGGACGCGTTCGCGATCGGACGTCTCGCACGCAAGGTGCTCGGGACGCGCGACGTCGACTCGCGCGTTCAGGACGCCGGCGCGCCGTACGAGCTCGCCGTCGAGCTCGAGGGAGTAGCGGGCTCGACCGCGAAGCTCGAGGATCTCGAGGACGCGAAGACGATCGTGTGGGTGGGCCCGGATCCCAAAGAGACTCTTCCGGTCTTGTTCCTGCGCCTGCGCACAGCGGTGATCGATCACGGAGCGAGATTGGTCGTCGTCTCGCCGCGCGAGATGTCGCTCGACCTCTTGGCGGATGAAGTCGTGCGCTCCGCACCGGGTGCTGAGGCAGAAGGGATAGGCGAGCTAAAGGACCTGGAGAGCCCCGCGGTGGTTTGCTGGGGGCCGAGCTCCCCCGGCCGTGACGAGACGGGTATCGCTCGGGCCGCGGTCGACCTGGCCAAGGCGGCGGGAGCGAAGCTGCTCGTGTGCCCGCCCCATGCCGGTTCCCAGGGCATGATCGACATGGGCGTGCACCCGGGGCTGGATGCCGGCTACGAGGTCGTTGCCGACCCCGGCAAGGACACGCGAGCGATCCTCGAGGCGGCCGCGAGCAAGGAGCTCGATGCCCTTCTGATCTTTGGCGCCGACCTGATCGCAGACTTCCCCGACGCGCGGCTGGCGCGGCGCGCCCTGGACTCCGGCGTGTTCACCGCGGCCGTCGAGCTGTTCCCAACCGAGACGGTCGAGCACGCCGACGTCGTCCTCCCGGCCGCTGCCTATGCGGAGCGGGAAGGCACGTTCACGAACCTCGAGCGGCGGCTGCAGAAGCTGGAGGAGGTCGTGCCCCCGCCAGGGAGCGCGGAGGAACCATGGCGGATCTGTGCTGGTATCGCCCGGGTTCTCGATGACGACTGGGGCTGGCATTCGCTCGCCGACGTCTGGGACGCCATCCGCAAGGACGTAAAGACCCACGGCGACGTCAGGATCGACGCTCTCACTCAGGAGGAACCCGCCCCCGCGCCGTTCTACGAGTCGGGCTTCGGCCTCGATCACCCCAACCAGCCGGAGGTCTCCCATACCCTCGCGGGACCCGGGGGGCAGTATCCGAAGGGCTATCGCTCGGGAGCTCCCTTCCAGACCGGGCAGAGCTGGCCTCTCTCGTGGGAGCTGCGTGCCTTCGAGGCGCGCCAGCGCCCGGGGGTCATCCCGGCCGTTCTTGAGGAGCCTGCGGGCGACGCCGCTTCCTCGGCCTTCCCGCTTGGCTCTGCTACGGAGGTATCCGCTGAAGCGGATACCTCCTCCGCAAGTCGGCCTCCGGAAGCGACGCCGTCCTCGGCTCGTGCCGATGAAGACGCCGTGGGCGCGGGCGAAGGCCCTGAAGGCGGCGCATCCCACTCGTTCGCGTTGTACACGGGGAGGTTCATCTACGACGCCGGCAGCATGATCAGGCGGAGCAAGGCTCTGTTTAACCTCGCCCGCAAACCCTTCGTCGAGATGAGCGACGAGGACGCCAAAGACCTCGGCGTGTCCGAGGGTGACGAGGTCGTCATCAAGGGCGGCGAGGGCGAAGCAAAGCTCCCCGTGCGCATCGCGGGCATCGCCAAGGGCGCGCTGTTCATCCCCTACGACCAAGAGGGGCTGCGCGCCAACTCGCTCATCGAGGGAGTCGACGCGACGGTGACTGTGGTGAAGCAGTGATCGAGTCGGTCGTTGACTTCATCGGCGTCACGGTGATCATTGCGGCCGTCAAGGTGATCATCGTTTTCTTCGCACTGCTCATTGTGACGATGCTGGTCATTTGGTTCGAGCGCAAGGTGCTCGCCGACATGCAGGCTCGCCGGGGTCCGAATCGGTGGGGACCCTTCGGGATTCTGCAGACGCTCGCGGACGGGGTCAAGCTCTTCTTCAAGGAAGATTTCCGGCCTCAGAACGCGGATAGCTGGACCTACGCGCTGGCGCCGCTCGCCGCGATGATCCCCTCTTTCCTTGCCTTCGCCGTCGTCCCGATCGGCGATCACGTCACGATCGGCGATCGCAGGGTCGACTTCATCCTCAGCGACATCAACATCGGGATCCTGTACTTCCTCGCGATGGGATCGCTCGGTGTTTACGGGATAGTCCTCGCAGGGTGGGCGTCGGGATCGAAATATCCGCTCCTCGGAGGTATCCGTTCGAGCGCGCAGTTGATCTCCTATGAGATCGCGCTCGGGCTCTCGCTCGTGCCCATCGCGCTGGCGGCGGGCAGCCTCTCCACCGTGGACATCGTTGCCGCCCAGGCCGGGTCGGTCGAGGACGTCACGATCTTCGACGGCATCCCGGGGCTCGAGCAGATCGCCGGTGTCTTCACCTTCGTTCCCAACTGGTACATCTGGTCGCAGTGGCCCGCCTTCGCGATCTTCTTCGTCGCGGGGATCGCGGAGACCAACAGGGCGCCATTCGATCTCCCGGAGGCGGAGACGGAGCTAGTGGCAGGGTTCCACACCGAGTACTCGGGGATTCGCTTCGCGATGTTCTTCCTGGGTGAGTACATCCATGTGATCGTCATATCCGCGATGGCCGTCACGCTCTTCCTCGGTGGCTGGCACGGGCCGGTCTTCGCATTTGCGGAGTGGCTGTGGCCGATGTTCTGGTTCGTGCTGAAGACAACGCTCTTCGTGTACCTGTTCATCTGGCTGCGCGCCACGCTGCCGCGGCTCAGGTACGACAGGCTCATGTGGCTCGGATGGAAACGACTGATCCCCGCAGCGCTCGTGTGGATCATGGTCACTGCCGTCGTGAATACCGAAGGCATCTCACGCGGCGTTCGACTCGGGGTGTTCGGCGTCCTGTTCCTGATCGTCCTCGCGTGGGTGGGTCGCGGAGATCCTCGGCTCACGCAGGCCGTCACGCCTCAACGGCAGAGGGCGGGGGTGCACTAATGGCGCTCCCCGAGATCCTCAAGGGCATGAAGGTCGTCATCGGCAACGTGTTCAAGCGCAAGGACACCATCTCGTATCCGGAGGTGCGCCGCCGGCCCTTCCCCCGTTTCAAAGGACGGCACATACTCGACCGTCATCCGGATGGGCTCGAGAAGTGCATCGGCTGCGAGCTCTGTGCGGGAGCGTGCCCCGCG
>JBOGXB010000085.1:0-7765 GCA_050694215.1 Actinomycetota bacterium | reverse complement strand
CCTCCGCGTAGAAACGGTCGAAGAACACCGTGTGGCGCGCCTCGTCGACGAGCTGGGTGGAGAGGAAGACCTGTTGCTCCTCGCTGGGGGCCGCGTCGACAAAGGGGACGAGCGTCTCGGTCACCTGTTGCTCGCCCACGTAGAATGACGCAAGGCCCCACAGCAGCGAGCGCTTGAGGTGCTCGCTGAGCTCCTCGGTCCACTGCCTCCGGTCCTCCGACAGGTCGATCGCGGTCGCCTCCCACTGCTGTCGCTCCCACCGGTAGTAGAGATCGCGATAGGAGGGCGGCTCCTCGTCGATGGTCGCGAGCACGTCGTCGATCGGCGTGTCGCCGAGCGTCTCGACCGTCAGTTCCGTCATGGCGCCGAGATGCTATCCGTCGTCGACCACGGTGAACTCGCCGGTCATGCCCTGCTCCCCGTGATAGCGGCAGACGATCTCGTACGTGCCTGGGGGGAACTCCTCGCCGACTGGGTCGAAGCCGATCTGCGCCCCGGGCTTGATGTCCTTGCTCACGGGCGTCCCGACCACGGTGAAGTTGTGCAGGTTGCGACCCTGGTTCTTTATCACGAAGGGGCGGTCGGCCTGGATATCTGGAGGGTTGTCTGGGTGCACGTCGTGGAAGTGATTGTCGACCGCGACCGACACGTACGGGCCCGTGGTCGCCTGCGGCAGCACTCTCCTGTCTTCATCGTCCGACGAGCACGCCATCAAAATCCCCAGCACAGTGGCGGCCACCAGCGCCCGACTAGAGGACATGGGCGAGGAACGACCTGAGGCGCTCGTCACTAGGATGGGCAAAGACCTCCTTCGGGTCGCCGTCCTCGATGATCCTCCCCTCGTCCATGAATAGGACCCGCGTCCCGACCTCAAGCGCGAACCCCATCTCGTGCGTAACGATCACCATGGTCATCCCTTCGTCCGCGAGGCGCTTCATCGTGTCGAGGACCTCTTTGATCAGCTCAGGATCGAGGGCCGAGGTGACCTCGTCGAAGAGCATCAGCTTGGGGCGCATCGCAAGAGCGCGCGCGATCGCGACGCGTTGCTGCTGTCCCCCGGAAAGCTGCGCCGGATACGAGTCCGCCTTCTCCTCGATACCGACGTGCTCCAACTCTTGCTCCGCGCGGTCGGACGCCTCCCCCTCGTTCATCCCCAGTACCTTGCGCAACGCGAGCGTGATGTTTTGCTTGGCGGTCTTGTGCGGGAAGAGGTTGAACGCTTGGAAGACGATCCCGATGTGGGTCCTGACCTCGTTCACGTTCGTGCGGATGTCGGTGATTTCCCGTCCGTCGAACAGGACCCTGCCTTGAGTCGGCTCCTCGAGCAGATTGATGGTGCGGAGCAGGGTCGACTTGCCCGAGCCCGAGGGGCCGATGATCACGACCACGGCCTCCGGGTACACCGAGAAGTCGATACCCCTCAACACATGATTGCTGCCGAACCACTTGTGGATGCCCTCGAGCCGGACGAGCGAACCGTCGTCGTTCATCCCGCCACACCAATCAGTCCGCTGCGGAGCCGTTTCTCGACGGAGTTGACGAGTTTGATGAGTGGCAGAGTGACCACGAGGTAGGCGGTCGCCGTCCCCAGGAAGATCGTCGCGTTGCGCGAGTCGGAGAAGAACGACCGAGAGAACGTGAAGATGTCGAATTGGTCGGCGGTGAGCCCGAGCACTGTGATGAGCGAGGTGTCCTTGATCAGGATCACGAACTCGTTCATAAGCGGTGGGATGACCCTCCTAACGGCCTGCGGAACGATCACGTAGCCCATGGACTGCAGGTAGGTCATGCCGAGCGAGCGCGCGGCCTCGGTCTGGCTTCGCTCGACCGACTGGATCCCGGCGCGGAAAACCTCGGCCGAGTAGGCGCCCATGTTCAGACCGAAGATGATGATCGCCTGCTCGAAAACAGCGTCGCGCCACTGAAAGCCGAGAAGAAACAACGCGCTGAAGAACGCTAGTTGCCAGATCAAGGGGGTTCCCCTGAAGAAGTTGATGTAACCGATCGCCGGGGCGCGCGCCACTCGGTGCTTGGAGATGGTGAGCAGGGCGAGTGAGAGGCCGATGACTATCCCCAGGACCTCTCCCGCGAAGGCGAGTATCAGCGTGTTCTTCGCTCCCCTGATGAACCCGTCCATCGATCCCTCGAGAAAAGTGAAGTTGAAAAAGTTGCGAGCGAAGATCAAGACGTCGCCCGATCGGAACCACAGGAGAAGGACCGCAAGCAGCGCGGCCTGTATGCCCAGCACCGCACCCGCGATCGAGTGGTTACGCTGCCGCCTGGTCGGAAAGCGCTGGTAGAGGCTGAATCCCGCTCCGATGGCTGCCACACCAACGACGATCCCTGTGACGAGCAATCCTGCCTGCATGTCAGACTTGAGCGCGTCTACCGTGCGGCACACGCTCTCGCCGCCCTCTGCCAGTCGAGGTTCTTCCTCGGGAAGCTTGATCGTCAGCCGTTGCCGGCACTCTTGCGAGATATCCCGATCGCCCGAGTGGTAGATGTACTGGGCGACCCCCACGCCGCCGATTACGATCAGGAGCGCGCTGATCCCAACCGCAAAGATCGACGCGGGCAGAGGCGCGGTCCCGCCCCTGGGATCGGGGGGCCGGCTCGCCTGTCCCTGTTCAGACATCCCCAACACTTCTCCAAGCTTGGCGGCCGGAAGCTCCTACGACGAACCGAGGTAGCGCCCCGTTAACCGCCCGATGGTCTACGAGGCCGAATATTCCTCCGGCACGGGTAGGTCGGGGAACCACTCCTTGAAGATCTGCTCGTAGGTGCCGTCGGAGATGATCTCGGCCAGGGTCTCATTCACGGCCGCGGTCAGCTCGGGGTTCTCCTTCGCGAACGCGAAGCCGTAGTGCTCGTCCGTGTCAATCGCCTCGACCACCTCGAGACCGGGCCGCTCTTCGACCTCGGCGAGGGACGACCCCTCGTCGTTCACGACCCCCACGATGTTGCTGGCCTCCAGATCGGTGAAAGCATCGGGGGCCGTGTCGAAGGTCTTAATCTTGACACCCTGGGGTGCGAGGTTCTCGTCGGCCCAGTCCTTGCCGGTCGTGCCCTTCTGAACCCCCACCACGTCGCCCTCCTGAAGGTCATCGGTCGACTGGATGTCGGGGGTCTCGTTCGTATTGACGCTGAACCCCTGGCGCGCGTTGAAGTACGGATCCGAGAAGTCGACCGTCTGGAGGCGCTCCTCGGTGATCGTCGACGCCGCCGCAACCATGTCGAACTGGCCCGCGGCCACAGCCGTGAAGATCGTGTCGAAGTTCGCCGTGATCCATTCGACCTCGAGACCGAGTCGCGACGCGATCTCCTCCGAGAGATCGACGTCGAAGCCCTTCTCGTCGCCGCCCTTCACAAACTCGAAGGGCTTGAAATCGAGACACGAGCCGATCTGAAGCACGCCTTCCTCGAGGGTCTCGAATTGAGGTCCCTCGTCGCCCCCGGTGGGCGCCTCCTCCTCGTCTTCGCCGCACGCGGCGAAAACCAATATCGCCATGGCCACGAGGGCGACGAGCCGGAGCCACCGCCGCTCACTCATAAGTCTCATCCCGTCCTCCCCGATCCAGACCAACCAATGCGTCTCGGAGTCTAGTGCCAACCACCCTGGTAGTGAGGCTCAGTGCCCCCCGAGGTACGCCTCCTGAACCTCTTTGCTGTCGAGCAGGTTCTTCGCCGTGTCCGCAAGCACTATCTCTCCGGTCTGGAGGACATAGCCGCGGTTCGCGATCTCCAGCGCCATCGAGGCATTCTGCTCGACCAGGAAGATCGTCGTGCCCAGTCCGTTGATCTCCTTGATTATGTCGAACACCTGCTCGACCAGAACGGGGGCGAGACCCATCGAGGGCTCGTCCATGAGCAACACCTTCGGGTGAGCCATGAGCGCCCGGCCCATCGCCAGCATCTGCTGCTCGCCTCCGGACAGCGATCCCGCCTTCTGCTGGAGCCGTTCGCTCAGGCGCGGGAACAGAGTCAACACCCGGTCCAAGTCCTGCCGGATCCCTTCATCATCGGAGCGTAGCTGCGCGCCGATGGACAGGTTCTCGCGCACGGTCATCTTTCCAAAGAGCCGGCGACCCTCGGGGACCATCGTGATGCCCTTTGCCACGATCGTCTGCGTGGGTTGTCCGTCGATCCGCTCGCCGTCGAAGTAGACCTCGCCCTTCTTCGGCTTGACCATCCCGAGGATCGTCTTCAACGTCGTGGTCTTGCCGGCTGCATTCGGACCCAAAAGGCAGACGATCTCCTTCTCGCGGATCTCGATCGAGATATCCCTCAGGACCTCCACCGGGCCGTAACTCGTGTCCACGTCGTTGAGTTCGACAAGCGAGCGGCCATCGCCGGCTCGCGGCTGACCCTGAGTGCTCATGCCGTTCGCTCCCGTTCGTGATGTCTCTTGCCCAGATAGGCCTCGATCACTTTCTCATTGTTCGAGACCTCCTCGTAAGTGCCCTCCGCGATCTTCTTGCCGTAGTCCAGCGCGATGACCCGGTCGGAGACACCTCGCACCACCCTCATGTCGTGCTCGATCAGGACGATCGTGAAGCCGAACTTGTCTCGGAGCTCGCCGATGAACGCCGTAAGCCCTCCCGTTTCGCGGGGGTTCATCCCTGCGGTCGGCTCGTCGAGCAGCAGGATCTTGGGATCGGTCGCCATCGCTCGGGCGATCTCGAGACGGCGCCTGTCCGCGTACGCAAGAGACGCCGCGAACTCGTGATGGATCTGCCTGGGGAAGCGATCTCCGAAAGCCGCGAGGATGGTTCGCGCCTTCTCCTCTATCGCCTTCTCCTCCCGCCGCGTACGGGGAGTCCGCACGATCCCGCCGAACCAGCCCGCGTGGGTACGTATGTGCTGACCGATCATCACGTTCTCGAGCACAGTCATGTTGGGGAACAGCCGGCCCGCCTGGAACGTCCGGGCGATGCCCACCGTGCAGATCTGGTTCGGCTTCAGCCCCGAGATGCTGAAGCCGTCGAAAACGATCCCGCCCTCGTCCGGTGGGTAGAAGCCGGTCACGACGTTGAAAAGCGTGGTCTTGCCCGCCCCGTTGGGACCGATCACGCTGAGGATCTCACCCTCGTCCACGTATAGATCGACGCCGTCCACCGCGTGGACGCCGCCGAAGTGCTTCTCGAGGGACTTGATATCGAGAAGGGGCACTAGGCACCTCCCTCGACCACCGGTTCCCCGGTCGCCTCACCCGCGCGCCTGGCGGCCTGTTCCTCCGGCGTCTCCTCGACGTGAAGCTCGGCGCGTCTCCTCGCACTGGGCAGAAGCCCCTCCGGCTTCAGGATCATGATCGCCGCGATGATCGCTCCGTAGAACAGCAGCCGATACTCCACGAACTGCCTGAGGAGCTCGGGGAGGCCCACGAGCACGGTCGAGCCAACGACCACACCCCGCACGCTCCCCATCCCACCGAGCACGATCACCGCCAGAGCGAGGATCGACACGAGGATGTTGAACGACGCCGGGAAGACCGAGCCGATCTTCACCGCGAAGAAGAGGCCGGAGAGGCTTCCTATGGCGGCACCCATTGCAAAGGCGAGCAGCTTGTACTTGATGATGCTGACGCCCATCGCCTCGGCGACGCTCTCGTCCTCGCGCATCGCGCTCCACGCGCGTCCGACCCTGGAGTCCTGCAGGCGGATCGAGATGAACGCGGCCAGGAGCACGGCCACCAGGATGAGGTAATAGAGGGACTCCGGAGAGTCGAACTCGAATCCGCCTATAGCGGGATCGGGGATCTGCGTGATGCCTTGCGCGCCTCCCGTCAGAGGGATGAACCAGTTCGAGATGGCAAGCACGGCCACTATCTCACCGAACCCGAGCGTCACGATCGCCAGGTAATCGCCGCGCAGCCGCAGGACGGGCGCGCCGATGAGTAGTCCCGAAACCGTTGCGATGAACACGACGATCGGGACCACCAACCAGAAGTTCAACTCGAGCGGGCCCAACTCGGCTTGGGGAGAGCTCAGGACGGCCGTCGAGTACGCGCCTATAGCGAAGAACGCGACATATCCCAGATCCAGCAGGCCGGCGAATCCCACGACGATGTTCAGTCCGAGACCGATCAGGACGAAGAGACCGATCGTGCCGACGACCTCGCTCATGAACGGCCCGAGCACCTGCGGCAGGTTCGCGAGCACCACCAGCAGGATTGCAAGCGCGATCCACTTGCCCACCGTGCGTTGCTGCTCGGGAAGCTCTCGCACTCTCTGGCGCGCGGCCTCCCCGTTCTGTTTCCAGAGGTAGTACAGACCGCCGACCACGACAAAGACGGCTATTGCGCCTGCGATCGTTACCCCCGCGGCGGCGAACAGCCAGTCGACGGGGATGAGCTTCGACAGGATCACACTCGCCAGCCGGTCGAACAGGCTGACGGAGAGGACCGCAACGATCCCCATGTACAGGGCTCGGGTCACGCGCGGAGCGGGAAGGTGCGCGGCCCCCCCAACCAGCCCCAGCACCGCGCCTCCGGCCGCGAGGATCAACGCACCCACGGCCTCCGACTGGCCGAAGCTCAGTGTGTCGACCAGCTCCGGCGAGACGTTGAGAAGCACGCTGCGGAGATCGACGGCGCCGGCGATGAGCAGGAACACGGCGACAACAACCCCCGCGATCGCGCCGGAGGTGAGGCCGTCGATCAGCGCCTTCGATGGTTCCGGCCGGGGCCGTGTCCGAGTGGCGGGGTCGAGCTCCGGGCGCGCGGCCAGATACGCGAAGGCGAGCGCGCCCACCAACAGAAAGAGGCGTCCCAGCGACAGCAGGTCGGCGATCACGTCGCGCGTTGCGAACTCCTGCACGATGCCCGTCACCGCGAAGTAGACGCTCACGACTCCGCCTATCAGGCCGAGCTTCACGGGCCGCGAGAGCCTTGCTCGCTTCGCCCTTACCGCTACCGTCGCGGCCACCTAGGCGCGTTCCTCCTCGGGAGCACCGAGCAATCCGCCCGGCAGGAAGATCAGGATCAGGACCAGCACGGAGAACGCGACCGCGTTCGTGAGCTGGAACGGCGAGGGGACGGTGGGCGGCAGGAAGAGGTTCGGTCCCACCGCTTCGAGCAGGCCCAGGATGATGCCCCCCAGCCCCGCGCCAAGAACGTTACCGATGCCGCCGAGCACGGCCGCGGTGAACGCCTTGATGCCAGGGAGAAACCCCATAAAGGCGTTGACCTGCTGGACCTGGAGCGCCCACAGGATCCCGGCGGCGCCGGCGAGCGTGCCTCCGATCGCGAACGTCGTCACGATGACCCTATCGACGTCGATCCCCATCAAGGCCGCCATCTCCTTGTCCTCGCCGACCGCTCGCATCGAGCGACCCGTCTTCGTCCGCTCGATGAACGTGTAGAGACCGGTCATCAGGATCGCCGCTCCGAGGATCGAGATCACCTGCGTCTTCAAGATGGGGGCTCCGAGGATCTCCCACCGGCCGTCCAGAGCGTCAGGGCGAGGGTAGCCGCGCGTCTGCGCGCCGTAGAAGAACCGGAAGGTGTTCTGGAGGAACAGCGACGCTCCGATCGCGGTGATCAGGGGCACGAGGCGCGGGGCGCCCCGCAGGGGACGGTACGCGATCCGCTCCAAAAGGACGGCCACGAGCACCGACACCGCGCAGGCGACGACCATCAGGATGGCGATCGCGAGCACGGGGTTGTCGTCGAGGAACCCGCTCGCCGCAAACTCGCGCGCCACGAAGAAGCTCGTGAACGCTCCGGACATGAACACCTCGCCGTGGGCGAAGTTGATCATGAACAGGA
>JBOGXB010000084.1:0-8162 GCA_050694215.1 Actinomycetota bacterium | reverse complement strand
GCCGTAGAGCCTGTCGATCTCGAGGTCTTTGGAGATCCTGAGCGTGTGCATCAGGTGGTGGCCAACCTCCTCGACAACGCGATCGCGCACTCCCCGCCGGGCGGACGCGTTCGATTGGAAGGGTCCCGGAACGGGGGCGTCGCGCGCATCGAAGTACGTGACGAGGGGCCCGGAATCCCCAGCGACGAGGCCGCGCGCGTCTTCGAACGCTTCTACAGATCGGATAGCGCGAGATCATCGCGTGAGGGAAGCAGTGGGCTGGGCTTGGCGATCGCGCGATGGATCATCGACCTTCACGGCGGCGACATCCGCGTCGACACGACGTACTCGCATGGATGCAACATGGTGGTGGAGCTCCCGCGCCAGGTGTGATCAGACTCAGCGCCTTCGGGTAGCTTCTGGTGTCTGTAGCAGAATGAGGAGGCATGGTGACGGATCAGAGGATCGACGAGGCCGCGGAGGCGGACTCTGAGGACTCTAGCGAGGACTCCAGCAGCAGCGACTCGAGCGATGACTCCAGCAGCAGCGACTCGAGCGATTCTTCCGACAGCTCCGGCTAGACCTGCCAGGCGGGCCTGAGCAGGTCCAGGTATTGGGGGATCTGGTCGGGCGGCATGGGTCGGCTGCGAAAGAAACCCTGGGCCAGATCACATCCAAGGTCGGAGACGGCCTTCCAGGTCGACGCGTTCTCGACCCCTTCGGCCACGACCTTGAGCCCGAGGTTCCGACCCAGGTCGATCGTCGAGCGAACGATCACGGCATCGCTGTCGTCCAGCTCCATGTTCATCACGAAGGATCTGTCGATCTTGAGCTCGCCCACGGGCAGGTTACGCAGATGGGCTAGCGACGAGTACCCGGTGCCGAAGTCGTCGATGGAAAGGTTGACGCGCATCTCGCTCAACCTGTCGAGCACACCCCGTACTCTTGTTGGATCGGAGACGAGTGAGTTCTCGGTGATCTCGAGCTGCAGGCAGGTGGGCGGCAACTTCCACTTGCGCAAGAGACCCGAGAGGTTGTCGGGGAAGTTGAGGTCCAGCAGGTTTCTCGGCGACAGGTTGACCGCGACCCTCAGGTCGAGCCCGGCTTCGCGCCACTCGGCGCATTGCTTCAGCGACTTGTCGAGGACGTACATGGTCAATGGCTCGATCAATCCGGTGTGCTCGGCGAGGGGGATGAACTCGTCCGGTTGGATCATGCCGCGTGCGGGATGGTTCCATCGGACCAGGGACTCCACGGTCGTCACGGTCCCGTTCTTCAGGTCGATCTTCGGGTGATAGTGGAGAAGGAGCTCCTCGTCTTCGAGGGCGCGTCTGAGGTCCGCGAGGAGCGCGAGGCGATCCGGACTGTATTGATCTCGATGGGCGGCGTAGATCTCATATCGACTGTGAGCGGCCTTGGCGAGGTACATCGCTACGTCGGCTCGCTGGATCAGAGTGTCGACGTCCTTACCGTGGCGGGGAAAGAAGGAGATGCCGACGCTGGCCCTCACATCTAGGGCAAGCCCTTCGATAACAAATGGGCGATCGAGAGCTTCCTGGATCTTCTGCACCACTTGCACCGCGGCGACCGGGTCCTGCACGTGGGGGATCAGCACCGCGAACTCATCGCCTCCGAGGCGGGCGACCGTATCGGTCTCCCGGAGTGCTTCTCGGAGCCGCCGGGCGACATGCCGCAGGACGACGTCCCCCTTATGGTGGCCGAGGGTGTCGTTGATCTCCTTGAATCGGTCCAGGTCCATGATCATCACCGCACCCTCCAAGCCCTCGCGTTCGGCAAGGAAGACCGACTGCTGAACACGGTCGTGGAACAACGCGCGGTTGGCGAGGCCGGTCAGTACGTCGTGAAGCGCTTGATGCTCGTTTGCGAGTACCTGGTTCCGCAAGGAACGAGAGGCCCGGGCGACGATGCGGAAGAGGACGAGGTAGAGCAGGAGCATCGCAACTGCCAGCGCGATGAAGAAGCGGTTCGTGGCATCGGCGATCTCGGCGGCGATCGGCCCGTAGGGAAGCGCCAGCTCGAGCGCGGCCACCGGAGCGCCGGCCGCATCGAACCGCAAGGGCACGTAGACGTCGAAGCGGCCTCCGTCGCGGCCTCCCTCGCTGATGCTCGTCGTCGTGTTACCCCTCAAAGCCTCCGCGGCTCGGCTCTCTTCGTCGCCTTCCTCCGCGGGCGCGACTGCGTCTCCGTACTCGTAGACGAGCTCGAGGTCGCTGTTGAAGACCTTGACCCCCGCGAGATTCTGGCCGAGCACATCGGTGGTCTCGATGGCGTGGTCGAGCACCGACTCGTGCTTGGAGCTCAGAGCTAGGAGATCCGCAGACGTGAGGTTGGGCTGGATTCCGAGCGTTGCCACCAGTTGGGCACTCCGCTCGTGAGCGTCGAGGATCCGGTCCTGCACGAGCTCCCCGAGCAGCCTGCCCAGGACGAGGCCGATCAGGAGCACGGTGACCGCGCTGACCAACCCGAACCTCGTCATCAGGTTGAGCTTCTTCATATGTCCCTTGCTTTTCTTGTGCGCGCAGTGACGCGATTGGTTCTGTGGTCGGCAGGAGGCCGAGTGGGGGACATAGGCAATGGGCGCAAAGTCGGTAGATGTGCGTACTGACGAGGGGGGTGCATACTGGACGAGCGGCGCAAGCCCGACGTCTCGACCGCCGGTCGCGTCGAATATCTTGCGGTGATGGCGACCAAGTCCGAGATCATCGAGGTGGGCGACCTCGAGGTGAAGATCACCAATCCGGACAAGACGTTCTTCCCCGCATTGGGCTTGAGCAAGCTGGACCTCGTCAATTACTACCTGAGCGTCGGTTCCGGCGTGCTGAATGGAGTGCGCGACCGTCCCACGACGCTTTACCGATGGCCGAACGGGGTCGATGCGCCGGACGACGCCTTCTATCAGAAGCGCGTCCCCCAGCACCGCCCGGAATGGATAAAGACGCAGACGGTCCGGTTCCCAAGCGGACGATCTGCCGAGATGCTGGTCGGGGCGGACCTGGCCCACCTCATCTGGGCCGTTAATCTGGGGTGCATCGACTTCAATCCCTGGCCCGTTCGGCGAGACGACGTCGATCATCCCGACGAGTTGCGGGTCGACCTGGATCCCACGCCCGGTGTCCCATACGGAGACGTCGTCGATACAGCGAAGGTGGTGCGCACAGTTTTGGAAGACCACGAGCTGGCCGGCTGGATCAAGACGTCGGGCAAGCGTGGGATGCACATATACATCCGCATCGAGCCGCGCTGGAGCTTCACGGAGGTCCGACGGGCGGCGCTCGCGTTAGCCCGCGAGGTAGAGCGTCGGTCAGATGGGATCGCGACCACGGCGTGGTGGAAGGAGCAACGTCACGGAGTCTTTGTCGACTACAACCAGAACGCGCGCGATCGCACGATCGCATCGGTGTATTGCGTTAGACCCTTTGCCCAAGCGCAGGTCTCGTGTCCGATCGACTGGGACGAGCTGGACGGCGTCGATCCGGAGAGCTTCACGATTTCGTCCGTTCCGCAGCGGCTCGCGGAGCGCGATCCGTGGGGGGACATGGACCGACGGATCGAGACGCTCGACTCCCTCATCGATCTCGCCCATCGGGACGAGGCAGGAGGGCTTGGTGACGCTCCCTGGCCCCCACACTTCCCGAAGGCGGAGGGCGAGCCTGCGCGCGTCCAGCCCTCCCGCCGAAAGAGCTAACCCCAACCGTTTTTCGGCGACAATGGGCAGCATGCGACTCCCGGTCAAGCCACCAGTACGACCGATGTTGGCGAAACCCGTCAAGGAGATTCCCGACGGCGCCATGAGCTTCGAACCGAAATGGGACGGCTTCAGATCCATAATCTTCCGTGATTCCGATGAGGTGGAGATCGGCAGTCGTAACGAGAAGCCGATGACCCGCTACTTTCCGGAGTTGGTCGAGGCGGTCCGCGCGAACGTACCGGAGCGTTGCGTGGTCGACGGCGAGATCATAGTCATCGGCTCGGACGGCGACCGGCTGGATTTCGAGGCGCTGCAGCAGCGCATCCACCCTGCAGCCAGCAGGGTGAAGCTGCTTTCGGAACAGACCCCCGCGCATTTCGTGGCGTTCGACCTATTGGCGCGAGGTGACACCGACTACACCGGGCGGCCCTTCGCCGAGCGGCGCACGGTGTTGCTGGACGCGCTGTCCTCCGCCGCGCCTCCGATCCATGTGACCGCCGCAACCACCGACCGGACGGTGGCCAAGCAGTGGTTCGAGGAATTCGAGGGCGCGGGACTCGACGGACTCATCGCGAAGCCGTTGGATGGTGTGTACGAGCCGGACAAGCGGACCATGTTCAAGGTCAAGCACGAACGCACCGCCGACTGCGTCGTGGCCGGCTACCGCGTGCACAAGAGCGGCCCGGACCGGATCGGATCGCTACTCCTCGGTCTCTACAACGACGACGGCACGTTGGCCAGCGTGGGCGTGATCGGTGCGTTCCCGCTCGAGCGGCGCAAGGAGCTGTTCAAGGAGATGCAGCCACTGGTCACGACCTTCGATGACCACCCGTGGGCATGGGCCAGGCAGGAGGAGGGGACCCGAACTCCGCGTAAGGCCGAAGGAAGCCGGTGGGCCGCGGGCAAGGACCTGTCCTTCGTTCCGCTGCGCCCGGAGCGCGTCGTCGAGGTCCGCTACGACCACATGGAAGGCGTCCGGTTCCGGCACCCCCCTCAGTTCGTCCGCTGGCGTCCCGACCGTGACCCCAAGTCCTGCACCTACGAACAGCTCCAGGAGCCCGTGAAGTTCGACCTCGACGACGTCCTCGGCGCAGAGGCGCCGGCATCGGGGCGAGCGGAGGGTCGATAAGCAGCGACACCCGCCGCCCTAGGAGCGGGGTACCCCCGTCAATCCGGGGCCCCCTCCAAAGAGCTTCCACGCTCCGGGAAGAGCTCCGGCTGCGATGGCCAGCTTGAGGCACTCGCCGAGCACGAACGGGTAGAGCCCGAAGGTCAATGCCCTCTCTCCCGAGACGTCGAGCGCGGCCGCGAGCCACGGGAGCCCGCAGGCGAAGATCACGATCTCTCCGACGAACATGGCGCCCAGGGCGCTGCCGATGCTTCGGTCCCACCCGCGCTGCGCGAGGAAGCCCACCACGAATGCGGCTACGACGAATCCCCACAGGTATCCGCCGGTCGCATGTAGCGGATCGGCCAGCGTCAGGTAGTCGAGACCGCTCCTGCCCTCGGCGAACACCGGCAGACCGGCGGCTCCCTCTCCGAGGTAGAGGAGCAATGATGCTCCTCCACGGGTCGCCCCGAGGGACGCGCCGACGAGCAACACCCCCAGGGTCTGGCCTGTTACGGGGACCGGGGTGAAGGGGAGCCGGACCGAGATCTGCGCGAGCCCCGCGACCACAAGACTCCCGAGGACGATCAAGAGGACATCCGTCAACAATGCGGACCGGGTCGTCTGTCGCCGGCCGAGCGTGTGCGCAAGCGCGGTCATCTGGCCTCCTTCGAGTTGGGTCCGGCAGAGGATAAGCGAGCAGGAGGAGTCGCGCCCATCGGTCCGATGGGTCGTGCATCTTCTGATTCGATGGAGACCATGCGCCGCATCGCCCTGCTCGCCGCCGGCTTCCTGGCCCTGCTGGGGCTGATCGTCGCTCTCGACATCGCTCTCCTCGAGCTCATGCCGGGCGACGCGGTCGAGGAGATGGACCGGGACATCACCCAATGGTTAGTCGAGGCCCGGACTCCCGGGCTGAGCTCCTTTATGCGCTCGGCGACGACTCTGGGGAGCGCCCGCCTGATTTGGTTCGTCGCCGGGATCGCCGCGGTCGCAGCGTACCTGTCGGCCCGCACTGGCGGCCTTCTCCCCCTGCTGCCGCTGGTTGCGATGCTCGGCGGCTTGATGAACAGCCTGGGAAAAGCCCTGACGGACAGGCCCCGCCCCCTCATCCGACCGCTGGTCGAAACTGGCAGCAGCTCCTTTCCGAGCGGGCACGCGACGATCGCGGCCCTCATCTTCTCCGCCCTCGCCGTTCTGATCGCGAGGGGCCTGTCGCGTCGCGGAAAGGCCGCGGTTTGGGCCGCGGCGAGCGCGCCGATCGCGCTCGTGGCCGTGACGCGCGTCTACCTCGGCGTTCACTGGCCCTCGGATGTCGTGGTGGGGGCCGCGACAGGGATCGCGTGGTCGCTGTGGTGCGGGCGGACGCTCGCATCCAACGGCGCTAAGAGGCCGATCGCGGGGGAACCAAGGTCTAGGGTTAGTCGTTATCCTGCGCCGTGATGGCGGCGTGGCCGAGTGGTTTAGGCAAGGGCCTGCAAAGCCCTGTACAGCGGTTCGATTCCGCTCGCCGCCTCCAGGGTCACGGATAGAATGCCAAGCTGCCGGGGCGTTAGCTCAGAGGGAGAGCGCTTGCTCGACACGCAAGAGGTCAGTGGTTCAATCCCACTACGCCCCACAAGGTAGAGACCCGTTCTTTCGTCGGTAACTTGGCCCCGTGGTTGATCGAGCGCCCCTGGCAACGAAGGTCGGCCGCCTGCTGCTTCTTGCTTTCGTTCTGGCCCTCGCCTGCGAGCGAAGCGATCGAGCCGTGGGCGAGACCCAATCGGAGCGCGATCTGACCGCCGAACAGGGGTGTGATTCGCATCAGCTCATAAAGCGCATGTCGCGCGGCTACGTTCTAGGCCGCTCGCCGGACGTGCTGCCGGTCCCTCGCGAGCCGAGCTATATCGGGGCGGCCACCCGCCCCGTCCATACAGGTCCCTGGGACTACCTCGTGCGTGTTCCGCTCGTCTTCTACGGCCCGGGCGTGGCGGAGCCACGGGGCGCCGTCTCGCGCGACGTGACGGTGGCCGACATCGCTCCAACCTTGGCCGAGATCGTCTCTTTCCGCGGTCATCGATGGGATGGGCGAGCGCTGCCGGAGGTTGCGGATGTGGAACGCCGGCCACGTTTGATCGTCGTGGTCGTGTTGGATGGCGTCGGGCGGAACGTGCTGAATACACACGACGGTGCGGCGCCATTCTTGACTGCCATGCGGCGCCGGGGGATCGACTACCGACGCGCAACCGTCGGCTCGAGCCCTTCGAATACACCTCCCATACACACGACCATCGGGACCGGCGCGTTCCCGCGACGTCACGGAATTCCGCATGTGCAGATGCGAACCGCGAATGGGGGCTTCGTCGACCCGTTTGAAGGAAATGTCGGGGCCTCGATCCGCGTTCCCACTCTGGCCGACCTTTACGACGCGGCGGTCGACAATCGCGCAGAGGTCGGTCTTGCCGGCACCGTTAGCTGGCATCTCGGCATGATCGGACACGGCAGCGCTCACCCCGGAGGCGACGCAGACAAGGTCGTACTGCTGAACGACCGGGGTGAGCAGTACGGTGCCTCTTCCCTCTACGATCTGTTGCCCGTCGCGGACCCGGTGGAGCTTCAGCGGCTCGTAGATCGAGTGGACGCGCGTGATGGGACTCGCGATGGTGCCTGGAGGGGCGAGGACCTCGCGGAGCCCGCCCTTAGGCAGATGAGTCCCGCCTTCATCGAATACGAGCAACTCATGCTCGAACGACTGCTTCTGAGAGGATCGTTCGGACGGGACGAGATCACCGATCTGGTATTCGTGAACATGAAGGCGGCCGACGCGGCCGGCCATCGTTGGGGCATGACGTCGCGCCAGGTTCGCGCTCTTGTCCGAAGCGAGGATTCGGCCCTTCGCGCAACCGCTAGTTTTCTCAACAAGAGTGTCGGCCACAGGAAATGGCTGCTCGTCGTGACTGCCGATCATGGGCAGACGCCCTACCCCGAAGAGTCCGGCGCGTGGCCGATCCGGGGCGACGAGCTGAATGGTGACCTTCAGGATGAGTATGGCGCCGCGGCCGTCGAGCGCACCACGTCCGCCGGCATATTCCTCACGGATCCCGGGATTGCGGAAGACGTTGCCCGCTGGCTCGGCGACTATGCGGTGAAAGACAACGTCGTGACGGGGGAATCCATACCTCGTAGCTGGCGAAACCGCGAGGAGGAACCGCTATTCGACATCGTGATGGCGGGACGCAAGGTCGTAATAAACAACTGCCTCGCCGATCACCGGCAGTGACCAATCCTTGCTGGGATTGCGCCCGCCAGCTGAATGCATCACGCGACCGCTGCGACCTGCGTGCCGGGCGGCGCGCGCTCGGGCCCCTGCGGTGCAGGAAAGCC
>JBOGXB010000083.1:0-8223 GCA_050694215.1 Actinomycetota bacterium | reverse complement strand
CCTCAATCCTCGCCGGTCTCGGCATCTTTCTCGGGTTCCTCGCTCTGGTCATCCCCGGGTTCATCCTCATAACGATCTGGCTGTTCATCGTTCCGGTGATAGTCCTCGAGAACTCGAGCATCGGAGATTCCTTCGGCCGCAGCCGCGAGCTCGTGCGCGGCTATGGGATGAACGTCTTCGGCGTGATCGTCCTGACGATTCTTCTTATCATCGCGTTCGGTCTCCTCTTGGGAGCGATCCTCCTGTTCCTGCCGGACGAGCTGAGCAGGTTCATCTCCGATGTCGTCAGCGGCACGGTGACCGCCCCGTTCATCACCCTTACCTGGACCCTGCTCTACTTCCGCATGCGAGCCGCCAAGGGGCCGGTGCAAGGAGCCCCGGGCGGTGTGCCGCCGGAGACCCCTCCCCCAGTTCCTCCGCCATCGCAACAACCCCCATCGCAGATGCCGCCGAGCGGCTAGCCCTCGGGCTGATCGTCCATAGAGGGTGAGTAGCCCGAACTAAGCGCGGTGTCCTCCTGTCGACAGGGGCGGCGGTCGTGGCACGATCGGCGGGATGGCCATACGGATCGCGCTCGCCGGAGACACCATGCTCGGTCGCGGCGTCGCCGAGAGGATCGCCGCTGATCCCGAGGCTCCCCTCTTCTCGGACGAGGTCGTCGACGCGTTCCGCGATGCAGACCTGGCCGTTGTGAACCTGGAGTGCTGCATCTCGTCGCGCGGCGAGCCCTGGCCCGAGCCCGGCAAGCCGTTCTTCTTCCGTGCCCCGCCCGAAGCGATCGGCCACCTCGAGCGCCTGGGCATCGACTGCGTCGCCCTTGCAAACAATCACGCGCTGGACTTCGGTCGCGACGCGTTGCTCGACACGTTCGGGCACCTCGAGGCAGCCGGGATCGAATGGGCCGGGGCCGGTCGAGGGACCGACCGGGCGCGGCGAGCTGCGATCGTGGAAACCGATGGGTTCCGCCTCGCGGTGCTCTCCGTGACGGACCACCCTGCCGGATTCGCCGCCGGCCGGGATACGCCGGGAGTCGCGTACGCGGACCTGGGGCCCGAGGTGCCGGAGTGGCTCTTGCAAAGCATCTCTCTGGTGGAGGCAGATGCCGTGCTGGTGACGCCACACTGGGGGCCGAACATGAATCCCGAGCCGCTGGATTACGTGCGCGCCGCGGCCGATCGGCTGGTCGAGGCCGGAGCAACCCTCGTCGCGGGACATTCCGCCCACGTGTTCCAGGGCGTCAGGCCCCCTGTGCTCTTCGACCTCGGCGACTTCGTGGACGACTACGCCGTCGATCCGGTTTTACGCAACGACCTCGGCCTCATGTTCTTTGTCACGATCGAGGGCACCAAGCTCACTTCTATCGAGGCGGTTCCGCTGAAGCTCGAGCACGGCTACACGCGCCTCGCCGAGGCGGACGATGCCAACTGGATAAGGGAGCGCTTCGCGTCTGCATGCGAAACGCTTGGGGCATCGGTAGAGGAGCGCGACGGCCGCCTAATAGCTCGCGGGTGAGGGCGGCGCGAGTCCGGCTCTCGCCAGTCGCGCAAGGCGTCGTGCGAAGCGAAGGGGCTGAGGCGTCCGTGCCCTTCGCAACGACCACATCGCGACGCGAATGGCGCCGTCCGGGCCGGTGCCCCACCCCGCGTGCACCGCGATCGGCTGCGTCCCCGCTCGGGATCGGAGCCAGTAGCCGACGATCTCGGAGTCGAGGAGCAGCGGGCTCGACGACCCGCGTGCGTCCTCAGGCCATTCCCCGTACGCGACGAGTGGACGGCTCGTGATCCCGACGGTAGCAACATCGAGTGCTGCTCCCAGGTGGAGCGCAAGCCCTGCACGCCGAGGATGATCGCGTCCGGTTGCGTCGACGAGCAAGACGTCGGGTGCGGGGAGCCGCCTCACTACCTCCTCGAGAAGGGGTCCTTCTCGCACGCCAGCAATCCCGGTTCATAGGAAGCGCCGGTCGTCCCGGTTATGACCACCGATCCGACCAGCTTGCGGTTTCGAGTGAGAACGGCCGCCGCCCAGGCCGGTTCGTCCGCCCGGCCCCGTCCGGAGTGCCCGCGCGAGAAGCAAGCAAAGCACGCTCCCACAAGCAGGCCGGGACGGGATAGCTCGAGCTCGGGCGCCTTCCGTTGCGCGAGCTCGAGCTGGACCGCGACGAGCTCCTCCGTGGAGGTGGGCCAGCTCAAGCTCTCGACGGTGCCGCGCTTCCCCCCGGCGCTCATCTGCGGAGGCACCTCAGCAGGTGAGATGCAGCGCCGCGACTGTGGTTGCGCGATCCAGCTCGCCGTAGCGACGCGCTGCATCAGGGGTGGGAAGGATCTCCACCGCGATGCCGCGATCCTCCAGTTGTTCGATGGTGCGCGGATCGGGTTTCATCCTTCCGTACGCACCCGATCCGATCACCAGATGCTTGCCAAGGTCGGGAACGATGCTCTCGAGGTCTTCCATGACCAGTGAGTGACCGTCTTTTCGCCACCAGTTCGACACGACGCGGTCGGGGAGGATGATGACGTCCTTGGTGTGCTCCTCGCCGTCGATGACGATGTGGCCGAACGAGTACTCCTTGATGCGAGACATGAACCACCTCCCTCTAGCCGAGAGCCTCGACCCGCAAGGTTCCGTCGTCCTCGCTCACCACGAGCACGCCGGCCCCTTTGGACAGCGGCTCGACGATCTCTCCCGTCAGTCCGTACACAGCAGCCTCCTGCATAGGCGAGTGTCCCACGACCATCGCCCGGCCCCCTTCGGGAAGCCTGTCGAAGACGTCCTCGAGGGCGCGTCCCATGAGTTTCGACTCGTTGTCGACGAGATCGGGGGCCGCGCGGCGGAAGGACGCGAGATCCCCCGCACCCGCGCGCTCGTACGCTTCCTTCCACTTGTCCTCGAACTCGCTCCGGAACCTCGTATCGACCACGACGCCGGTGGCGACCTTGCCCTCCAGGCCGGAGAGGAAGCACGCGGCCGTCTGGGTCGCGCGGTGGGCTCCCGAAGAGACGACGAGGTCGAAATCCCCATCGAGCTTGCGTCCTATCTCCACGGCGGCTGCGACCCCCTCGGAACTGAGCTGATCGCCGTCGTTGTCCGTGTGACGTCTCAACTCGACGCTCTTGGTCATGTGCCCACCTCATCGATGCCGGCCGTTCAGCCCGGCCTCCGCCGCCAGGCTCGTTGATACGCCCTCCGTGATGGCACAATGGTTACCACGGCTATCAAGAGACCGAGATGGACACGACGGCTACGTTCGCGGCAGGTTGCTTCTGGGGCGTCGAGGACGCGTTCCGCCAGGTGAAGGGCGTCAGCGCCACCGAGGTCGGGTACACGGGCGGCACGAAGGACGACCCGACCTACCAGGAGGTCTGCACCGGACGCACCGGTCACGCCGAGGCCGTGAAGGTGACCTACGACCCGGACGCCGTCACCTATGAGGAGCTGCTCCACGTCTTCTGGTCCAACCACAATCCCACCCAGCTCAACAGGCAGGGGCCCGATTTCGGCACCCAGTACCGAACCGAGATCTTCGTCCACGACGACGAGCAGAAACAGGCGGCGATCGCCTCCAAGCAGGAGCTGGAGGAGTCGGGTCGCTACCGCAAGCAGATCGTCACGGCGATCACGCCGGCGTCCACCTTCTGGCGAGCGGAGGAGTACCACCAGCAGTACTTCGAGAAGCAGGGCATCTCGCACTGCCCCATCTAGGCGGCCGGCTTCCTCGAGAATTCATCCACTCTCGTCCCTGGGATCCGGCCGGACGGCGAGTGACGCTCCTCTGAGCTCCTTGATCCCTCGGTAGACGAGGAACACGGCGACCCCCGCTATCAGGAACGCGAACAGGACCCGCAGAGTGCTGCTCGGCACCGCTAGGGCCAGCAGGGCACCGAGCGCTGAAGCCGTTCCGCCTCCGACCGCCAGCCAGGCAACAGCTCGGAAGGAGACGTAGCCCCGGCCTCGATGAGCGAGCACACCGGCGATCGAGATAGGGATGATTGCAAGCAGCGAGGTCCCCTCGGCCAGGTGCTGGCTTCGGCCCAGGACGATGGTGATGAGCGGAACCATCAGGAGGCCACCCCCGACGCCGAACAGGGCCGAGAAGACCCCCACCACGACTCCGGAAAGCACCAGGAGAACCGCGATCTCGATTGTCATCGGAGAACCAGGCTCACGGCAACGGCGAGAACGAGGACTCCGAAGGCGATCCGCAGGTGGGCCTCGGAGGTCCGATCCAGGATCTTTGCTCCCAGCGGAACTCCCATGAGACTTCCGGCCCCGAGCAGGCCGGCGATGCCGGCGTCCACCTGGCCCTGTAGCGCGAACGCGACCGCACCGACGGCGGCGATCGGAACGATGCCCGCCAGCGACATCGCATGGGCTCGGTGCTGAGAGAAGCCGCACACGATCACGAGCAGCGGAACCATGACGATGCCGCCGCCCACACCGAAGAGACCGGCCAGCAGGCCCCCGGCGCAGCCGATCCCGATCAGGGCCCACGCCTTTTCATCCGATTTCATGACCAAACGGTAACGGCCTGTGAGGAAGCGCCCATCCGCCTAGACAGCGCTCCATGGCCGTTCCATCATGGCCGCATGGCAGAATGGGGGTTGCCTCTTCGTCTCGTCGATGCCCAGCTACTCCTGGAGCTGGGACGGGACATCACGAGCACGCTCGACCTCCAGGAGGTTGTCGACAAGAGTTTCGCCGCGCTGCGCCGGATGGTGACCTTCGGCGGCGGTGCGATCCAGCTCGTTGAGGATGGAGTCCTCGTCCCGGCCGTGACCGATCCTCCCGCTCCCGCTGAGCACATGTCCGTCCGCATCCCGATCGGCGAAGGAGTTTCCGGAGTGATCGCGGCAACGGGTAGGCCTCGATACATCCCCAACGTGCCGGAGCTGATGCAGAGGCGGCCAGGCATCTTCAAAGCGGTCAGCCCGGGAGTAGTCAGCTACTTCGGCTGGCCGCTCATCCTCCAAGGCCAACCGATCGGGGTAGTTCAGATCGATGCGCCCCAGGTCGACGCCTTTCCTCCGGAAGTCCAGACCCTTGTTCTCGCCTTTGCACCGGCGATCGCCGCCGCGGTTCAGAACGCTCTTCTGTTCGAAAGGCAACGAGAGGTCATGGAGAAGCTTCAGACCGCCGATCAGCTCAAGAAGGAATTCGTCTCGATCGTGTCTCACGAGCTTCGCACTCCCCTCACTACCATCCTCGGTTTCGCGAGCACGCTGTCGGACGGGGCCGACAGACTCTCTCCAGCGGTGCTCAGGGAATCTGCAGAGCGCATCTTCGAATCGGGTAAGAACCTTCAGCTACTGATCAACGACTTACTGGATCTCTCCGAGCTTCAGCGCAGGGTCTCACAGATCGAGCTCGGACCGGTCGAGCTTCATCACGTGGTGAACAAGGCGATATTCGAGGTTGGAGAGCGAACTCACCCAATCAAAGTCGAGATTCCCGAAGACCTCCCGCCCGCGCTGGCGGACGATGGACGTGTATTTCAGATCGTCCAGCAGCTGATCTCGAACGCGAAGAGATTCTCCGACGATGGTGCTTCGATCGAAGTCGCGGCTCGATCCGAGGGAGACGAGATCGTCTTGACGGTGGCAGATCGTGGTCGTGGGATCCCCTCGGACATGCTGCCGAATGTGTTCGACCCGTTCTTCCAGGTCGAGGACGCGCAGACGCGTGCGATCGGAGGCCTCGGCATCGGCCTGTACCTCGTCCGTGAGATCTGCGACGCGATGGGAGCGTCCGTGGATGCCAAGAGCGAGGTCGGCGAGAGCAGCACGTTCACGGTTCGATTCCCCATTTGCGCCTGAATGGCGAGGACGGCCGACGGGATAGCCGCGGGGAGCATTGCAGCCGTGCTCAGCGGCATCCCATCAACGGTGATCGCCCTGGCGCGCGGAGACGACCCACGGGAAGCTACGGTGGCGGCGGGATCCATACTTCTGCCCGACGAGCAGGGGACGTGGTCCCAACTGACCGCGGCGGTTCCGGTCCACGTGGCTCTATCTCTTGGGTGGGGTGTGGTGTTGTCCGCGCTGCTGCCGCGGCGAGCGACGATCGCGTGGGGCGCGGTGGCCGGCCTGTGTATCGCCGCCCTCGACCTCGGGCTAATAGGACGGCGATTCGCGCGCATCAAAGCTCTTCCGGTTGGGCCCCAGATAGCCGACCACGTCGCTTACGGCATCGTGGTGGGTGCCGTCCTTCGCAAACGCCGCTCCCAAACGAACTCTCCGTGAGAGTGCGCGCTTTTGCGTACCTATGTTTAGAGAGAACGAGGGCACTTCGTGCCCGGGGTGGGAGTCGAACCCACATGGCCTTTCGGCCAGGGCGTTTTAAGCGCCCCGTGTATAGCCTGTTCCACCACCCGGGCGTCCACGTCTCAGGATAAGAGCACGCGCCGCAACCCTCCTAGATCAACGGCCACGGCACGGGCCGGTCCGGTCCCGGTGAGGGGAAGTCGCTCCGAGCAAGCAGGGCCTCGACTCGATGCAGCGTTGCGGAGCGTTCGGCGGGGGTGAGCAAGCGCGCCATCTCACCTCCAAGCTTGCGTTCATCCGAAAGAGATGCACGGAGCCTCTCGAGGGCGTGGCGGATCCCGTCCGAGATTGGCTCCTCCGCATAGTCCCAGATCACTGTGCGCAGCTTTGGCTCCGCGTGGAAGGTCACTCCATGATCTACTGCCCACAGCTCGCGATGAGGATCCTCGAGGACGTGACCGGACTTACGGTCGGCGTTATTCGCAACGACGTCGAAGGCTGCGAACGCGGCGAGCTCGTCACGGTACTCATCCATGAGGACGAAGTAATGACGTTCGGGGTCGTGCTCGATGAATAGCTGCACAGAACCTTCGCCCAGGGGGGCGTCGCGTCGCAACACCGTGGGAGGAACGATGTTCCACCCGGCCTCTTCGCTCACCCGGTAGGCGGCGACCTCACGAGCCGCGAGCGAACCAGGAGGGAAATCCCAAAGCGGTCGCTCTCCTCGCCGAGGTTTGTAGACGGCCAGCAGCTGCTCGTCCGGAGAGCTGACTTTCGCGAGGAAGGTGTAGTTCGACGAGTAGGGCAGGAGCCCAAGGACCTCCATCTCGCCCTCGCGCAAGATCTTCAGCGCATCGGCGGGCATCCCCGGATGTTCCTAGACCTCAGATAGGCGATGGCCGTTCGAGGCGGGGCACTTATGGCCCGCCGGGTCCATCGGAAGGCCGCAGAGTTGACAGATCGCACGTCCCTCGGAGACGGCGGCCAGCGCGTGCAGCACGAATGAGCGAGTCTGCTCGCGCGTCATGACGAACCGAACGGCGAAATCCTCCGGTTCGGGAACTACCGGTTGCTCGATCTCTTCCTCATCGGGCTCCTCGACGGGGTGCATCGATAGCACAATGCGATCCGCGTCCTCCGCGTAAGCAATGCCGATGGTCCCTACCCTCCACTCGGGCTCTATCGGCGCGCTCAACGCCATCAGCGGATCGCGCTCGGGCGACGCGGCCACGACGGGGTCCTCTGGATTAACCATGATCAGGACCTCTCGCATTTTCTCCGCTAGAACCGCGAGCTGCTGCTTCTCGAGCAGATAGCTGAGAGTCGCAGCCTCGGACCGGGACTGAAGGAAGAAGGTGCGGTCACCCGGCTGCCCGGTGTAATCGGCGGTGAAGATCTCGGGCGTGATGTCCATCAGGACTCCTTCGGCGGCGCCGGGGGGCTGTTGTTCAGAGCCAGTATCTGAGGCTCGTGATCGCCCAATGCAATCACGCTAACCGAGGCGGGAGCGATATGGAGCCGTTGGAACAGATCGAGGTGGGTTCCCAGATAGTGCGCAGCGATCAGCTTGATGACGTCCGCGTGGGACACGACGCAGACGGACTGCTTGGCGTGCACCGACGATAGACGCTCGATCTCCCCCACGGCCCTTGCCTGCACCTCATAGAGGGTCTCCCCGTCGGGGAAGCGAGCCGAGGAGGGAAACCTCTGCACCTTCTCCCACAGCTTCGTCCGACGCAGCGTCTTGAAGGAACGGTTGGTCCACTTCCCGAACTCGACTTCCGTCACTTGGGCGGCCACCTGGACCGGCAACCCGTGCCTCGCGGCTAACGGCGCCGCCGTTTCCATCGCCCGTTCGAGTGGACTCGAGTAGATCGCCTTGAAGGGCACGTCCGCCAAGCGCTCCGCGACGAGGTCGGCCTGCTTGCGGCCGTCCTCGGAAAGATGGATCCCCTCCATCCGCCCG
>JBOGXB010000082.1:0-8336 GCA_050694215.1 Actinomycetota bacterium | reverse complement strand
CACCTTGATGACGCCGACGCCGCCGGAGAGCTTGGCGAGGCGCTCCTGCAGCTTCTCACTGTCGTAGTCGGAGTCGCTGCGGTCGATCTCGGCCTTGATCTGGTTCACGCGCCCGGAGATGTCGTCGGCCGAGCCGCCGCCTTCGACCATCGTGGTGTCGTCCTTGGTGACGACGACCTTGCGAGCGGTGCCGAGCATGTCGAGAGTGACGGACTCCAACTTGAGGCCGATCTCTTCGGAGATGACCTGTCCGCCCGTGAGCACCGCGATGTCACCGAGCATGGCCTTGCGCCGGTCTCCGAACCCCGGCGCCTTGACTGCAGCGGCCTTGAAGGTGCCGCGGATCTTGTTGACCACCAGGGTGGCGAGGGCCTCGCCCTCCACGTCCTCGGCCACGATGAGGAGGCTCTTGCCGGCCTGCATGACCTTTTCGAGCACCGGCAGCAGGTCCTTCACCGCCGAGATCTTCTGGTTCGCAATGAGGACATAGGGTTCCTCGAGGACACCCTCCATACGCTCGGCGTCGGTGATGAAGTAGGGGCTGATGTAGCCCTTGTCGAAGCGCATGCCTTCGACGAGCTCGAGCTCCAGCCCGAAGGTGTTCGACTCCTCGACCGTGATGACTCCGTCCTTGCCGACCTTGTCCATCGCCTCCGCGATCGCCTCACCGATCTCGGGATCGTTGTTGGCGGAGATCGAGGCGACCTGACTTATCTGCTCGCGACCCTCGACCTCCCTCGAGGATGTCTGGATGGACTCGACGACCGAGTCGACCGCTTTCTCGATGCCTCGCTTGAGGGCGATCGGGTTCGCTCCGGCGGCGACGTTGCGCAGGCCTTCACGCACCATGGCCTGGGCCAGCACGGTGGCCGTCGTCGTCCCGTCACCGGCGACGTCGTCCGTCTTCTTCGCAACCTCCTTGACGAGCTCGGCCCCGATGTTCTCGTAGGGGTCCTCGAGCTCGATCTCCTTGGCGATGGAGACGCCGTCGTTCGTGATCGTGGGCGCACCCCACTTCTTCTCCAGCACGACGTTGCGGCCCTTGGGGCCGAGGGTGACCCTCACGGCGTCGGCGAGCTGGTTCATGCCCCGCTCCAGGGCGCGGCGGGCCTCCTCTTCATAGGACAGGATCTTCGTCATCGACTACCTCCTTGAGAGTGGTTCCACCCGACTGTTAGCACTCGTGGGCTCTGAGTGCTAAAGATAGCCACGGCGAGGGAATCGCGCAAGTCGGTGTCCGCACGTGGGATGCAGTTCCGGAACTGCGTATTCCTTGCCGGGGCCCGAATCCACCAGACTTTGACAGGTCGAGGCGACGCGTGGATCCGCCGGACCGGGGATGGTCGCCTGGTCGGCGGGGAGCGAGTGGCGAAACCGACGCCGAGGCGGACGAGTGCCGATCGAGTGGGGAGGTGCTCCGTGGGCCTACGCCGGATCCGAGTGCGAAAGAAGCGCTCGATCTAGGACAGAGGCAGCACCACAGCAAGCGCGCCGAAGACGCCCAACGCCAGGGCGTTGGCCGATGGTGGGATCGAAGACCTGGCCAGGTCGTCGAGACGTTCGACCGGCCCCCCCAGAGCGACGGCCACCGAGCGCGCCAGCCCGAAGCATCCGGCTATGAGCGCGCCGACGAGCACATCGCCGCTCATCACCAGGACTACGGATACGACTACGAATGTTCCGTATGAGAGATAGGTGAAGTACCCGATTCCCAATCCCAGCCCGTACAGGAAAGCCGTCGTGTTGCGTGAATAAAACGTGCGCCACCACGCCGGCACCTGCTTGCGGAGTGCGGGGATCGGAATCGGAAGACCCAACGCCTCGCGCAGGAAGTAGAGCAGCGCGAGAGCACCCGGGACGTACAGACTTGCCTCGTCGTATGGCGCACCCGCCAGCATGCCGAGCGCGCCCAGCCCCGCTCCGAGGAATGCAGCGGACAGAGTTGCCCCAACCGCGTGAAGCCCTATCGCCATCCAGTAGCTGCGGTTGCGGCCTCCGTGCACGACGGGGGAGATGGTCTCGACCATCGACAGACCTCAAGGGGAGAACAGAGTCGACCATCCCGCAACGACCGACGCGATCACCAGCGCGGTGATGAGCCAGTCGCTCAGCAATTAGTCACCCGTGCGCGTTCACGAAACTCGAGGTCAGCAGCGGACGTTGGTGTCGCGGTACCCAATGCAGAAGACGCGCCGCCCGTTGAAGCAATAGCCGGTCACGCTTGCGTCACCATTGATGCGGGTGCGGGAGTAGCTGCAGCAATCCACAATGCGGCGTATGCGACCGTTGCAGCACCGGCTCCAGCCACCTCCGTATCTGGGCCTGCCCGTGTACCGATACCTGTCCGGCACGACCTGTTCGCACATCTTGCGCCGTACCTGGTTGCGAGACCTGTAGATGTTCCCCCTGTCGTCCACCGGATAGCCGTAGCGGGGATGCACGGGATAGCCATAGCGATCGACTCGAGAGCGGGGGGCGAACGGATGGGGGCACGAGCCCGTCGTGAATGTGTGCCCACAGATGTGACGGGCCTCGGCCCGATCTGGGCTCAAGGCGACGGCGACCAGCGGCCCGCCCACGAATGCGACGAAGCCCGCTCCGAGCCGGCCCAAGAAGGACCTGCGCGTGGTGTGCTCCGCCAGGCCGACCGACGCGGTCTCCACGACCCTTTCGATCATCAGCTCGCGCGTCTCTGATGCTCGTCTGCTCCCGACGTCCGCCGGCGTGCCGTAGCGATCAGGCCCTCCATCTGCTCGAGGTTGTTCACAGTTCCCTTCGCCCTCACGACCCCCGACTCGTCGAGGACGACCACGTAAGGGGTTCCGGGTACCTCGTAGCGCCGCGCAATCTCGATTCCTGGGACGACGGGGGCCGAAACTGCCTTCGTCGCGAAGACCAGAGCCGTTTCCTCGGCATCCACGTCTGTAACGACGATCGGCGAGAGGCGCGCGGCGTGCGCCACTACGGGCAGAGAGGGGAGCACCTGGTCGCAGACATGACAGCCCGGAGAGATGAACATCAGGAGCTGTGGATCGCCCGGTCCCCCTACGTGGACCACCCGCCCGTCGGCGTCCGAAGCCTCGACGGATTGCGGCGCTTCTCCCAACGGCGGGCCCTCGTCGTCCATCTCGAGTGCGCCCCGGGGGCCGAGCCTCAAATACAGGGTGCCTATCTGGCGCGCAAGCGCGACGACGACGATGCAAAGCACCAGAACGAGTAGCCAGAGGACTATGTAAGAGGCCGCCCACCAACCTTGCACGGCGGACAGGCTATCTCCTGCAATGGGCTATCTCCCGTACCGTTGCGCTCGTAGGATGCGGCGATGCTCGACGTCGTCGTTCGCGGGGCCGCCGTTTTGCTCGCCTTGCTCTTCACCTGGGCGGCCGTGGCCAAAATCATTCGGCTCAGGGCGTGGTGGTCCTCGCTGGAGGGATATGCCCTGCCTCGTCCGGTGCGCTATCTCGGCGTCGCCGGCGTCCCCGTGCTCGAGGGTGCGATTGTCGGCCTCGTGCTCATCGATGAGCTTCCTCCTGCCGGAGCCCTGGCCCTCGTGGCGGTCTCCGTCTTCTCCCTCGCGATCTTGCG
Source organism: Actinomycetota bacterium (assembly GCA_050694215.1). Lineage (GTDB taxonomy): Bacteria > Actinomycetota > CADDZG01 > CADDZG01 > WHSQ01 > JBOGXB01. The sequence continues at coordinate 4,751 of JBOGXB010000082.1, read as the reverse complement.
GAGACGTTCGATGGAAGGCGATCGCATCCCCTGTGGGTGTTTCGGCAGAGCCACTACTCGCGACTATCGGGTCATGCTGGCCCGCAACCTGCTCATCGCAGTGCCGGCGGCCGTTGTCTTGATGGGAGGTAGCGGAGTGAGTGTCTTCGACGGTCTTCGGACTCCCCGCCCCGGTGACTGGCTACCCGCCGCACTCGTATTGGCCGGCGTGGCTCTCATCACGTGGATGGTGGCGCAGACGAGCCACTCGCTGCGGCGCAAGGTTACGCGATGAGGGCGCGTACCATCCTTGCGATCGTCATCTTGTCGATGCTGATCCCCGTCCTTGTGCAGGCCCGCCACGTCGATCCGCGTGACCCGAACGACACGGGAGGGCTTCTCGATGTGAGAAGAGTCGACGTCGCCTTTGTGCGACAGCCCCGCTTCAAGGTCTTCACATGGGGCGGGTGGACGGCGAAGCAGATTTGGGACAGTGGTTTCGGCCTCGTGTGGCTCGACACCTTCGGATCTAGTCGTTTCGACTACTACGCGCTGGTGCGTTCGAAGGGATCTGGACTCGTCGGCGAGATGTTTAGAGACCACCAAGGGAGAAGCGACCGGCGACTCTTCTCCGTCAGGGCATGGAAAGGATCTCGCAACAGCTTTAGCGTTCGCATACGGTTGAGCAGACTCCGCATGCCCATGAACCGGCGGAGCTATCGATGGAAGGTCCAGACCCTGTTCGTCGGGAGTCGGTGCCGCAGGACCTGCTTCGACTTCGTTCCAAACCAGAGAGCTATCCGGGAGCGCAACCCCTTCGCGACGACCACAACGACCACCACCACCACGACAACCACCACCACCACGACAACCACCACCACGACGACTCCCCCAACGACCACCTCCGCTCCATAACGTTGGCGCCGCGGGTCATCGTCCTCGGGTGGGACTCGGCGACGTTCGACGTCATAGATCCGCTGATCGAGGCCGGCCGTCTGCCTGTGATCTCACGTCTGATGAAGGACGGCTTCAGAGCCCCCCTCCGATCCACCTGGCCCCCCATGACAGACTGCGCGTGGACCTCGGCCTTCACCGGGTGCAACCCAGGAGCCCACGGCATCTTCGGCTCCTGGTACCGCGCTCCCGGAAGGTACGCATGCCGGTACTACTCGTCGCGCGACCGCAAGATGCCTGCTCTCTGGGAGTTGACCGACGGCGTCAGGTACCTGGTCTGGAACGTGCCCATGGCCTTCCCCCCGTCGCCGATTGACGGAGTGATGGTCTCCGGGTACGGAGCGCCGCCCGGCTCCCGTTTCTGCGCTCCGGACGAGGTCCAGGATGACATCGCCCGGCGGTGGCCACTCGAGGACCTCCTCGACCGAGCGCCGCACGGAACGCTCGAGTCCTTCCTCGAGGACCTGATCCGCGGCTTGGAGGCTCAGGCCGAGGCCTTGCCGCGCATGGTGATGGAGACCGGCGCCGACTGCGCCCTTGCGGTGTGGCCGCATATAGATCGAGCCCAGCACTTCTTCTGGCAGTTCCGCGACCGCGTTCATCAACTCAGGGGGGCGGTCGAGCGCGTCTACGAAGCTATGGATGCGGCGACCGGTTCCGTCGTCGAGGCGTTCCCGGATGCGGATGTCCTCGTGATGAGCGACCACGGCGCGGGAACCCTTCACGGAGACGTCAACATGGGCGCGTGGCTCACTCGCAACGGGTTCGCTTCGTACGAGAAGAAACGCCACAGGAGCCTCACGAGCGTCGCGTGGATGCTCCCACCGCGGGTACGCCGGTTCGCAAGGCAAACCGCGCCCGGCCTCGCTCGCCGAACCATGGCGGCGACCCTGGCCGGCCAGCTGGCGCCGTTCGACTGGGCCGCGACGAGGGCCTTTGTCGGCTTCCAGGGTGATCTGTGGCTGAACCTCGAGGGGCGCGAGCCCGAACCGACCGTGAGGCGGTCGGAGGCAGGAGAAGCGCTCGCGGAGCTCAGCGAGGCGCTGCTCGAGTTAACCGATCCCCGGCGCGGGCGGCGTGTCTTCTCCGCGGCACACCGTCGGGACGACATCTACAGGGGCCCCGCCTCCGGCATGGCTCCCGACCTCATGCTCGACTCGTGGTCCGCCGGTTACAGGGTCGCCCCCGGACGGGAGCCGACAGTGGACGTGGTCATCCCTCCCTCTCCTCTGGCCGGTGTTCAGGAGCCGTGGTCGGCGGATCACCGGCCGCTCGGCATCCTTGTCGCCGCGGGCCCACGGATCGCGACGGGAGCCGCCGATGAGCTCAGCCTCTACGACGTCTGTCCGACCGCCCTGGCGTTACTCGAGCAAGCGGTCCCCGAGGGGCTCGACGGGCGAGTCGCGACGGGCGTGATCGAGCCGAGATGGCTGCGGGACCATCCGGTGAGGACGTCGGGTGGGCCCGGGGGCCGCGACGAGGCGGGGCAGTACTCGGACGAGGAGGCTGCTGCGGTGGCGGCTCACCTCAAGGACCTCGGCTACATCGAGTAGCCGGGCGCCGTTCTGTACCCCCGAAATCGGCCGTGCAAGGGGCGCCAGTTACGACAAAACGGGGGGGTTAAGGGGGAGAGCTCCAGATGTCGCGGACGGGCTTCGGCTCTCTTGGTTTGGTCCCTCTTCTCCGATAGGCCGCGCTGTTCAGGTCGTGGAGGATCAGACGCGTAACGACGACCCACCCCACGGAGACGACGATCAGCAGCACGCACGCCACCGTGAGCGAGGGATCGCTGAGGAACTCGCTGAGGCTGGGGCCGTCCTTCGCAGCCAGGATCACACCCATCATGGGTAACAATCTTCTGCGTCGGACCCTCTCGACCTTCGCCGCCTGGCAAGATGGGCTCTGTGGACGCGGCACTTGCCGGCAAGCGGTCGGAGCTACAGGAGATCCTGAGGACGCTCGAGAAAGTCGTCGTTGCGTACTCGGGGGGCGTGGACTCGGCCTTGCTTGCGGCGGTCGCAAACGCAATGCTCGGCGACGACAGTCTTGCCGTTACCGCGGTATCGCCTTCGCTGGCGCGCCGTGAGCTGCAAGCCGCTACGGAGCTGGCAGAACGTCTGTGCATTAACCATGTCGTCGTCTCCACCCACGAGCTAAAGCGCGAGGAGTACGCCCGCAACGATTCAGATCGTTGCTACTGGTGCAAGACCGAGTTGTTCGAGGTCCTCGGCCCCCTCGCGAAGGTGCGCGGCGCCACTCTGGTTACGGGCACGAATCTGGACGACCTGGGCGACCACCGTCCCGGGCTACGGGCGTCCGGCGAACTCGGCGTTCGCTCCCCTCTCGCCGAAGCCGGCTTCACCAAAGTGGACGTCAGGGCTCTGTCGCGAGCGATGGGAATCTCCGCCGCAGACAAACCGGCGTCACCCTGCCTGGCCTCCCGGTTCGCTTACGGTGTCCGTGTGACCCAAGAAGGACTGCGCCGCATCGACCGGGCTGAGGAGATCGTGCGCTCCTACGGCTTCGAGCTGTTCAGGGTGCGGGATCATGGGGACCTGGCTCGGATCGAGGTCGAATCCGACGAGATCGAACGGGCGGCAGCGTTGAGGGAGGAGCTGTGCTCCGGGCTGCGGGAGCTTGGATTTCGCTACGTGGCCTTGGACCTGACCGGGTTCCGGTCGGGATCTCTCAACGAGGTACTCGCACCACCCCGCGTCGCGCCGCGTAGATCTACCTGATGATTGCGGACCGGCGTGAGTGACTCGGAAGGAGTCGGGAACGGCGACCAGGCCCCTCTGGGAGCCCCGTCGCCAACGTCTATTCAGGTCTCTAGAAGATCCACTGCAGGACCACGATGAGACCAATGATTGCGAGGATGGTCCATACCATTTCTGTAGCACCCCCTTGATCGCGTCATTGCGAAGTATTCCCTCGGGTGGGAATCCGAAACCGGAACCGGCAGTTGGACAAGGCAACCACAAGGCGGCCAGTCAAAGGAGTCCGATGAAACGCGCTAATCCGATCGTCGCCGAAGGCCTGGTGCGACGCTTCGACGAAGTCGTCGCCGTCGACGGCGTCGACCTCGAGCTGGAGCCCGGCGAGGTCTTCGGCTTCCTCGGTCCGAACGGGGCAGGGAAATCAACGATGGTGCGGATGCTCACCACGCTCTTGAAACCCACCGCGGGACGCGCCTTCGTCGCCGGTCACGATGTCGTAGCCGAGGCGGCCGAGGTCCGCCGCTCGATCGGAGTTGCCCTCCAGGACGCGGCCATCGACCCGCTGATGACCGGGCGGGAGCTGTTGCGGCTCCAGGGGACACTGCACGGCATCCCTCGCTCGGAGGCCCAGGCGAAGTTCGAGCGCCTCCTCAACACCGTCGGGCTCACCGGAGCCGCCGACCGACGCGTCGGCCATTACTCGGGCGGGATGAGACGCCGCCTCGATCTCGCGCTGGCGCTGTTGCATGAGCCCGAGATCCTGTTCCTCGACGAGCCAACTACGGGACTCGATCCCAACAGCCGGGTAGCGATCTGGGAGGAGATCCGCAAGCTGAATCGAGAATCGGGCACGACCGTGTTCCTCACTACGCAGTACATGGAGGAAGCAGATGAGCTCGCCGGGCGCATCGCGGTTATCGACTTCGGAAAGATCGTCGCGGGCGGGACGCCGGCAGCGCTGAAGGCAAAGGTTGGCGACCCCGTGCTCAACCTCAAGCTGACACAGGGGCAGGATCCGCTGGCGGCGGAACAGGTCCTGCTCGAGTTCGGCAAGCCGGCCGCCGCGGAGGAGGGGCACGTCGCCGCACATCTACCCGGCGC
>JBOGXB010000081.1:0-8409 GCA_050694215.1 Actinomycetota bacterium | reverse complement strand
GGAGCTCAACGACCCCGAGGAGCAACGGCGGCGATTCGAGCAGCAAGCCGCCGCACGCGGCGCCGGAGATCGGGAGGCCGCGTTACCCGACGAGGATTTCCTCGAGGCTCTGTCTTACGCGATGCCACCCGCCGGTGGCTTCGGGCTTGGCGTTGACCGCCTGCTCACGGTGTTGCTGGAGCTTCCCTCCATCCGAGAGGTGATCCTCTTCCCGACCCTGAAGCCGCACTGACGTCTTTCTCAACACATCCCGTTCCGTCCGGTCAGGCTGCCGTTCCTCGGGAGGCCGCCGAGGGACCCCGGAAAATAAGACAGATCGAGAGTGGCAGGATTTCGCAAATGACCGGCCGGCGGTGGGTTCCTTGTCTCGTGTTTGCGCTCTCGACGCTGCTCGCGTGCGAGGGATCCAATGGCGAGAGCACCTTCCCCAGACGAACACCGCTGGCCTCACCCTCGCGCTCCGATTCCCTGATCATCGGTGTGGTCGGCTCACTGAGCGGTCCCGATCAGTGGCGCGGGGAGGACGCGTTCGAGGGAGCCGACGTCGCGCTTCAAGAGCTCAACCAAGCTCGCGACGGGGACGACGCTCCATTCGAGCTGGTGGTTCGAGACGACCGCGGTGACGCAGCGAGGGCAACTCGTCTCGTCCGCGAGCTAGCGGGGTCCGACAGGACCGTCGGTATCGTCTACGCGGGCCCGGTGTCGGGTCTGCCGGACGCAGAGAGAGCCCTGGCCGAGGCCGCCATCCCCGCAATCCTGTGCTATGGGGACCTCTACGGGGCACGACTCCTGACCCCTCATGTGTTTCAGGCCTCTCCCTCTTACGTGTGGGAGGCGAGGCGGATCGCCTCGTATTTGCTGCGAGATCGGCGCTACGTCCGGGTGGGGGCTCTGGTCGGCGAATCCATGAATGGCCGCGTCGCCGTGTCCGAGCTCAGGCAAGCACTGCGAGAGCGCGGAGGAAGGCTCGTCAGCGTCCAGAGGTATGAGACCGACGACGAGGACCTGCGTCCCCAGCTCCTTCGCCTCAAGAGATCACGAGTAGAAGCGATCGTGGTCGAGGCGTCGCCGGCGGCCGCGGCAAACGTTCTCAGCGGGCTACGACGCATGCGCGCCACTTACCGTTCGACGGACAGGGCACGTATTGCCTCGGCCGCGAGTCGGAGACAGGCGAGACGACATGCTCGACGCTGGAGGCCCCAGGTGGTCGGCCTCGATCTCTTCCTCGCTCCGGATGTCGCACGGGCAGGAATGGCAGGAACCATTGCGTCGGACACGTACGCGCGAGGGGCGCACTACCTCCCCATTCCCAGCTTCCGGAGATTCCTCACGGCCTTCCGTGCGTGGTGGGATTCCGACCCCCTCGGATGGGAACGGCGCGCCTACGAAGCCGTCCGGATGATCGGGTGGGCCGCCGGGCAGTCCGAGGAGGGCGACGACCTTGCCCTCGTCCTCGAGACCATGCGCGGTGAGCGCGTCGGGGGGCTCGACGTCACATTCGGCCCCGACGACCACACATCGGTCGAGCAGACGACGGTCGGGCTGTGGGTGGTGCCCCGCCGGCGCGCGGATCCGAAGGAGTCCGGGCGGCTCCCGGAGGGGCTTCCGTGGGTGCCGCTGGCCCGGGGGTTCTCGATTGACGGCGAGACGACCGATGTGCTGCCGGAGGACTGGCGCCATCTCTTCAGGGGTTCCCCCCCACAAAACCGGCCTGCTCCCCGGATCTCCCGCTCGATATTCGGGGTCACGACGCCGCGCCGAGACCCGGTCCACTGACCCAGTCACGGCGTCACCGACGCCTCTCTCGGCTTGGTTGCGGGGCACAGAACTGGGGCATCTGCCACATAGGTGTTTCGCTCGATTCACTATGGCACTACCGGCGACCGATAGTTGAGTCACGGGGGAGGGAACGTTTGCGGGCCCTCGAACGTTCTAGGTGTTGCGAGCTAGGGACGGGGGGTAAGAAAACCCCCCTCGTATAATCGAGGCTACGGACTAAGAGCGATAGGAGGCCTGGATGTTCGAACGCTTCACGGACCGGGCCCGCAGGGTGGTCGTCCTCGCCCAGGAAGAGGCGAGGCTTCTCAATCACAACTACATCGGAACCGAGCACATCCTGCTCGGGCTGATCCATGAAGGCGAGGGGGTCGCCGCCAAGGCCCTCGAATCACTCGGAATATCGCTGGAGAAGGTGCGCCAGCAGGTTGAGGAGATCATCGGAGCGGGCCAGTCGCCGCCCTCGGGGCACATCCCCTTTACCCCGAGAGCCAAGAAGGTGCTGGAGCTGTCGCTGAGGGAGGCGCTGCAGCTCGGCCACAACTACATCGGGACGGAGCACATCCTCCTCGGGCTCATCCGCGAGGGCGAAGGCGTCGCGGCTCAGGTCCTCGTGAAGCTGGGAGCCGATCTCGGGCGGGTCCGGCAGCAGGTCATACAGCTCCTATCGGGCTACAGCGGCTCCAAGGAGCCGGCCGGGGCGGGTGGGGCCGAGACCCCGCAAGGCTCGCTCGTGCTCGACCAGTTCGGTCGCAATCTCACTCAGCTCGCGCGCGAGAACAAACTCGACCCGGTGATCGGGCGCGAGAAAGAGATCGAGCGCGTCATGCAAGTTCTGTCACGCCGCACCAAGAACAACCCCGTTCTCATCGGAGAGCCGGGCGTGGGCAAGACCGCGATCGTGGAGGGCCTGTCACAGTCGATCGTCAAGGGCGAGGTCCCCGAGACCATCACAGGTAAGCAGCTGTACACGCTCGATCTCGGTGCGCTCGTGGCCGGGTCTCGCTACCGCGGTGACTTCGAAGAGCGCCTCAAGAAGGTCCTCAAAGAGATCAAGACACGCGGCGACATCATCCTGTTCATCGACGAGCTGCACACTCTGGTCGGTGCGGGCGCCGCGGAGGGCGCGATCGACGCGGCGAGCATCCTCAAGCCGATGCTGGCGCGCGGCGAGCTCCAGACGATCGGCGCCACGACTCTCGACGAGTACCGCAAACATCTGGAGAAGGACGCGGCTCTCGAACGGCGCTTCCAGCCGATCAAGGTTCCCGAGCCCACCGTGGCCCACACCATCGACATCCTCAAGGGGTTGAAGGATCGCTACGAGGCCCACCACCGCGTTCACATCACCGATCAAGGGATCGTGGCGGCCGCAAACCTTGCCGACCGCTACATCTCCGACCGCTTCCTGCCGGACAAGGCGATCGACCTCATCGACGAGGCGGGATCTCGCTTGCGTATCCGCCGCATGAGCGCTCCTCCCGACTACAAGGAGCTTGAGGAGAGCATCGCCGACGTCCGCCGCAAGAAGGAGGACGCCATCGAGGCGCAGGACTTCGAGACCGCGGCGCGCTATCGGGACGAGGAAAAGCGCTTCTCGGCCGAACGCGCAGAGAAGGAGTCGGAGTGGCAGGAGGCCGAGGGCTCGGCCTTCGCAGAGGTGAACGAGGAGGAGATCGCGGAGGTCCTGTCCTCGTGGACCGGCATCCCGGTCACCTCGCTCACCGAGGAGGAGACCGCGAAGCTGCTGCGTATGGAGGACGAGCTCCACAAGCGGATCGTCGGCCAGCAGGATGCGATCGGCGCGGTGTCTCGCTCGATCCGCCGTACGCGCGCAGGTCTAAAGGATCCGAAGCGACCCGCGGGATCGTTCATCTTCCTGGGCCCCTCGGGTGTCGGTAAGACCGAGACGGCCAAGGCCCTGGCCGAGTTCCTGTTCGGCGACGAAGATGCGCTTATCCAGCTGGACATGTCCGAGTACATGGAGAAGCACACAGTGAGCCGGCTGGTGGGCTCACCTCCCGGCTACGTCGGTTACGAGGAGGGCGGACAGCTCACCGAGGCAGTACGTCGCCGCCCCTACTCCGTCGTCCTGCTCGACGAGATCGAGAAGGCGCATCCGGATGTCTTCAACACGCTGTTGCAGATTCTCGAGGATGGGCGTCTCACCGATGCACAGGGCAAGACGGTGGACTTCAAGAACTGCGTCATCATCATGACCTCCAACCTCGGGACGCAGAACCTGCGCAAGCCCTCGATGGGCTTCGGCCAGGCGAGCTCCGAGCTCACCTACGAGAAGATGAAGGAGCGCGTGGTGGAGGAGCTCAAGAAGGGCTTCCGCCCCGAGTTCCTGAACCGTATCGACGAGGTCATCGTCTTCCACGAGCTCGACACCTCGGAGATCAAGGCGATCGTCGACATGATGATGAAGCGAGTCGCGGAGCAGCTCGAGAGCCAGGACGTTTCGATAGAGCTCACCGAGGCTTCAAAGACTCACCTGGCCAAGGTCGGGTACGACCCGGCGCTTGGTGCTCGCCCGCTCAGGCGTGCGATCCAGAAGTACGTCGAGGACCCGCTGTCGGAGAAGATCCTGTGGAGGGAGTACGAGGCGGGCGACACGATCATCGTGGACGTCGCTCCGAGCGAGGAGAGCGGCGAGGACGGGATCGTGTTCCGCAAGGCCGAGCGCACGCCCGACCATCCGCCGGTCGAGCTGGCCGGAGCAGGCGTCGGCGACTCCGACCCGGAGGGACGACCGGAAGGCTGACCTTCACCATCGAGCACACGGGGCCCGGGACGATGTCCCGGGCCCCTGCATATTTACGTACTTTCCTATTTTCCTTTCCTTCTGGGATTGCAAGCTGGCCCATCTTTGTTGAGCCTGAGTGACCCGCTCCGACGGCATGCGGTTTACCGAGCGTTCATTTCGCCCTGGCATTCTGACTGTCGAAGAGAAAGGGGGAGATGCTGAAGTCGAAGAAGGAAGCGACCGAGCAGGAGGAGGGGATCGGAATGGCAACCGACGACATCCTCGTCGCTGAGGAGGTGACGAAGGTGTACCCGACGGGAGCCGAGAGCGTCATCGCCCTCAACAACGTCTCCCTTGCGATCGAACGTGGTGAGTTCGTCGCTGTCATGGGTCCGTCGGGTTCGGGGAAGACCACGTTCCTCAACTGCCTTTCGGGACTGGACGACATCGACAGCGGAGCGGTGCTCGTCGAGGGCCAGAACATCCACGATCTGTCCGACGCCAAGCGCAGCGAATATCGCGCCAAGAAGATGGGCTTCATCTTCCAGTCGTTCAACTTGATCCCCGTGTTCACCGCGGTCGAGAACGTCGAGCTGCCGCTCCTGCTCGCAGGGGTGGGTCCCCGTGACGCGCGGAAGAGAGCGGAGTCAACCCTCGAGCGGGTGGGGCTAGGTAACCGGAGGGGCCACAGGCCTAACGAGCTCTCGGGAGGCGAGCAGCAACGCGTGACGATCGCTCGCGCTCTCGCGGGTCAGCCCGCGATCGTGTGGGCCGACGAGCCGACCGGAAATCTCGATACTGAAACGGCGTGGTCCGTGATCGAGTTGCTACAAGAGTTGAACAGCGACGGCCTTACTCTCGTTCTCGTCACCCACGATTCGGCGATCGCGAAGGTCGCCGGACGTCTCATCCGGATGCGGGACGGGGAGATCGAGTCCTCGGCCGCTGCTCCGGCCTCGGTCTGAGGGAGGGCTCGCGTGGTACCTCCTATCCTCGTCGGAGTCTGCCTGGCACTGATCGTGTGGCAGGCGATTCGCAAGCCGATGCTCAGACGCCTGGCCGTGCGCGATGTCGTGCGACGCAGGGGCGAGACCGCCCTCGTTATCGCGGGAAGCCTGCTGGGGACCGCGTTGATCACGGGAAGCCTCATCGTGGGGGACACGCTCGACTCCTCCATCCGTGCTGCGGTAGCGAACCAGCTCGGGCCGGTGGACGAGGTCGTAACGGTCTCCGATCCACAACAGGGCGATGAGCTGCAGTCGGAGATAGCGGCACTCGACGATCCGCGCATCGACGGAGTGACTACGGTGTTGACGGCGCGCGGCGCATTCGTAGCGGAGGCGGCGGGCGACAAGCTGGCGGAGCCGACGGCCCAGTTGCTCGAGCTCGACTTCGGGACCGCGCGTGAGTTCGGTAACGATCCCTCCATCACGGGGATCTCCGGGCCCACACCTGGACCGGGTGAGGTCGTGCTGAGCCAGGATCTCGCGGAGCGGCTCGAGGTGACCAATGGCGACGAGGTCACAGGGTTCGTCTACGGCTCGGAGATCGACCTCGAGGTGACCCGGGTCCTGCCGCGTACCGGACTGGCCGGGTTCTGGCTCGGCTTCGAGAGCACAAGCGCCAATGCGTTCATCGCCCCGGGCACGCTTCAGGACGTCGTAGGCAGGAGATCTCCCGAGGGTGCCGCGCCTCCCGAGACCCACATCCTCGTATCCAACCGGGGCGGCATCGAGGAGGGTGGCGCTCTTTCCCGCCCGGTCACGCGTCTGATCGAGGAGACCGTCGGCACGTCCGGGCTGCGCGTCGAGGAAGTCAAGCGAGAGGGTCTCGAGGAGGCAGACGCGCAGGGCAAGGAGTTCGGCGAGCTCTTCCTCGGGATCGGCTCGTTCGCAATCGTGGCCGGGATCCTGCTGCTCGTGAACATCTTCGTGATGCTCGCGGAGGAGCGTAAGAACCAGCTCGGCATGCTGCGCGCCGTTGGCATGAAGCGCTCGCACCTGATCCGAGCGTTCGTCATCCAGGGTGCGTTCTATGCCCTGGGGGCCGGGATCTTGGGGGCGCTCCTCGGAGTCGGCGTGGGATGGGCGATTGCGAGGCTCGCAGCGCCGATCTTCGGAGGGTTCGACGAATTCTCGCTCGAGCTCACCTTCGCCATCGATCCACAGAGCCTCGTCGTGGGGTTCTGCTCGGGAGTTCTCATCTCGCTTGTGACGATCTTCGCGACGAGCATTCGCATCAGCCGGATCAACATCATCCGGGCGATCCGGGACCTGCCCGAGCCAACCCTCTACGCGACTCGTCGCCGGACCATCATCCTGGGATCGGTCATCGCGCTGCTCGCGCTCGGCGCGTTCGTCGCGTCTATCGGCAAACCCCCGATGTGGGCACCGGCAGTCCTTGGGCCCCCGGTCGCGGCATTCTCCTTGCTCCCGCTCTTGAGTCGAATGGTGGGCCGGCGCGCAGCCGTGACGGGTGCGGCGGCCTTCTCTCTTGCGTGGGGAGTCTTCGGGGACACGATCCTCGGCGGTCAGTTCTTCGAGAGCGGCGAGATCTACTCCTTCGTCGTACAGGGCGTTCTGCTGACCTTTTCCGCCGTGATCCTGCTTACGCAAACCCAGGAGAACATCGAGGGCGGCATACGCAAGGTCGCCGCAGCAAGGCTTCCCCTCCGACTCAGCGTGGCTTACCCGCTCGCGCGGCGTGGTCGCACCGGTCTCACGCTCGGCATGTTCTCGCTCGTGATCTTCACGATGACGTTCATCGCGGTCCTCTCCAACGTCTTCGGTGGACAGGTGGACACAGCGGTCGCGAAGGAGGGGGGGTTCGACATCCTGGCTACCTCGAGCCCGAGCGCGCCTCCGTCCAACTACGAGCTGCAGCAGCAGGACGGCGTCGGATCGGTCGCCACCCTCAGGTTCGGAGCCGCTCTCTTCCAACCGGGTGGCTTTTCGGAGCCCGAGCCGTGGTCCACCTCGGGCATCGACGATTCGTTCGTGAACGGCGGGCCGCCGAGGTTGAGCGAAAGGCTCGAGGGGCTTTCTGTGGACGAGGTGTGGGACCGGCTGCTCACCGATCCGGAAGCAGTAGTCGTGCCCGGGTTCTTCCTCCAGGAAGGGGGCGGCCCTGCCGGGACCGTGATTGAGGTCGGCGAGACGATGTCGATGATCCACCCCCTGACCGGCGAAGAGGTCGAACGCCGCGTGATAGCCAAGGTCGAGAACGACTTCGCCTTCTCCGGCGTGTACATGTCGAACGAGTCGTTGACGGCGGCTCTCGGCCGGCAGGCGACCCCGTCACGCTTCTACATCGACGTGGAGGCAGGGGCGGACCCGACCGCCGTAGCTCGCCGCTTGCAAGGTTCGTTCGTGGCCAACGGTTTGGAGGCCGATCCGTTCCGGACCATCGTCGAAGATTTCCAACGTGTGAACCTCCAGTTCTTCCAGCTCATGCAGAGCTACCTCGCGCTCGGCCTGGTGGTCGGCATCGCGGGGCTGGGTGTGGTCATGGTCAGAGCCGTGCGAGAGCGCCGGCGTGAGATCGGCGTCCTACGCTCCCTGGGGTTCCTGCCAAGCATGGTGCGCCGCGCCTTCGTCCTCGAATCCGGCTTCGTCGCTCTGGAGGGGATCCTCATCGGGGTCCTGCTGGCGCTCGTGACGTCGGCACAGCTAGTTGCCACCGGGGAGTTCGGCGAGGACATCGAGTTCATCATTCCCTGGGCCCAGATCTCGGTCCTGACCGCGACCGCGCTGGCAGCGTCGCTGATCGCGACCGCCTGGCCTGCCCAGCAAGCCTCCCGGATCCCTCCGGCCGTCGCGCTGCGCATCGCCGACTAACCCTTTTGTCGTAACTGGCGCCCCCACAGCGGTCGATTTGGGGGGTGC
>JBOGXB010000080.1:0-8576 GCA_050694215.1 Actinomycetota bacterium | reverse complement strand
TGGTAGCGCTCTACCAACTGAGCTACGGGCCCGCGGTTTCGAGTTTATGCGTTAACGGGCGGCGATTCCGCCAGGACTGTCACACCTTCCCGCTACCGTAGGGATGTGACGCCTTCAGAGATCGGTGAGCGGGCTGAAGCAGCGGTGTTGGCTGCACTCGTCGGCGCCGGGAAGCAGGTTCTGTTGCCCTTCGGAGAACGTCGCTACGACACCTGCGACTTACACCAGCGCGCAACGGCCAGACTAGCGGTGTGCGGATGGCCGTGCGTTATCTCGTCAGATACGCGGAGATGAGATAAGACCAATGGATACGCCCTACCAATTGAGCTACGGGCCCAACGATGCCAATAAAGCCCTTCGGCTCCCTCCCGATTTCTGAGCGCGGAAAACCACGGTGGGCGTGGCTCTTGGAGCTCAGTTTTTGCATCGACGATCGTCTATATTGACAGATCTCGATCCATGCGCGAGCATCCGATAGACGAGATGGCGAACAAGGAGGTAGGTGTGGCCCTGCGCTCGATCCAGGAGACGGTGCCGGTCCAATGCTGCGTCCCGATGGGTGCTCCCCGCCTGGGGAAGGCCGAAGCCGTGGCGACCGCAGACGTATTCAAGGCTCTGGCCGATCCCCACCGCGTGCGCATCGTCAACCTCCTCGCGAACAGCGACGATTCCGTATGCGTCTGCGATATCACCGACGCAATCGGATTGAGCCAGCCGACCGTCAGCTTTCATCTGAAGAAGCTCGTCGACAGCGGACTTCTTCAGCGTGAGCAGCGAGGAACTTGGGGCTTCTACTCACTGGACCACGATGCGATGGACAGAGTCTCGGCCGTTGTCAACCTGGGAGGCGCATGAGATGACAGATGTCAGACATGAGGTAAGAGAGCGTTACGCAGACGCCGCTCGGGCGGTTGCGGCGGGTTCGAAGGAGTCAGCCGCGTTCGAGGCTTCATGTTGCGGCCCCGGCGTCGATTCGGGGTGCTGCGGCAGTGGGGAGTCGTTCGGCTCTCAGCTCTACGAGATCGGCGATCGCGAGGTGCTACCCGACGCCGCCTTGCTGGGAAGCCTCGGGTGCGGCAACCCGACGGCCGTCGCCGACCTGAAGCCCGGCGAGACCGTACTAGACCTGGGGTCGGGCGGGGGCATCGACGTCCTTGTGTCCGCGCGCAGGGTCGGCCCGGAGGGCATGGCCTACGGCCTGGACATGACCGATGAGATGCTCGAGCTCGCAAACCAGAACAAGGACGCCGCCGGGCTGGACAACGTCGAGTTCCTGAATGGCTTCATCGAAGACATCCCGCTGCCCGACGAAGCGGTCGACGTGGTCATATCGAACTGCGTGATCAACCTGTCTGCGGACAAGAAAGCCGTCTTCGTCGAGATGCACCGCGTGCTCCGTCCGGGCGGTCGCATCGGCATCACCGACATCGTCGCGAACGACGAGCTGACCGCCGAGGATCGGGCCGAGCGCGGAAGCTACGTCGGTTGCATAGCCGGCGCGTTGTCCTTCACGGAGTACGAGCTCGGCTTGAGCGGCGCCGGCTTCACGGATATCGAGATCAGCTCCACACATACGGTGGCCGATAGGATGCACAGCGCGATCGTCAAGGCGCGCAAGGTGTGAAGCCGCTCGTCCTCTTCGTGTGCGTGCACAACGCGGGCCGCTCCGTGATGGCAGAGGCCTTCCTCAAACGCGTCGCAGGCGACCGCTTCCAGGCGATGTCCGCGGGGACGGATCCGGCGGATCGTCCGCACCCGGAGGTCGTCAGCGCGATGAGGCAAGTCGGTATCGAGCTCGACTCCTCTCCGGGGCGGCTGCTGACCCAGGAGATGGCCGACGGTGCCGACCTGGTCATCGGCATGGGCTGCGCGGTCGAGGAGGCATGCCCCGCCCTCAGGGTCCCCCTGGAGGACTGGGCCCTGGACGACCCGAAGGGTAAGTCCCCCGATGAGGTGGCCGCGATCAGAGACGAGGTCTCCGCCCGCGTCGAAGAGCTGGTGGCGCGATTAGACGCCGAGCGAAACGGCTAGGAGGAAGGACCCTTTCCGCGGCGGCGACGACCCCGCTTGCGACGCCGTGAGCCCCTTGGTGGAGGAGCAGCTTCCCTGACCAACGGTGAAGCCGGGGCCTTCTCGCGAATGGGGCCCTCTGCGGCGCCGGCCGGCGCTTGTCCATCTTCGGCCCTTTGCTTGGCCTGAGAGTCCAACGCCACCGACGGCTCCGCGCCCCTGGCGTCCTTATCCTCGGCCACCTTGATCGTCAACCTGTACTCCTGGGGATACTGGGGAACCCCCCAGCTGGACTGGAGGTCGCCGATGACCTCCTCGAGAGTGACCCCGTCGTGCGGAGCCGTGAGCGTGTCCGGGCGATCCGTCGGGAGCGCTCTGACCAGATCCTCTGAGGATCCCGGAGATTCCGGGGGTCGCTCGGCTGCTCCTCTGCGACCCCGGCGCCGGCGCCTGCGCTTGCTCTTCGAGCTTGCCTGCGATTGCGGCTGCTCGCCGGCGGGGCGTGGCTGCTCCTGGCGACCGGCTCGCTCGGATCCTCCGCCTCTGCGGCGTCTACGTCGCCTCCGCCGCGGCTGGCTCATCTCGCTCCTCCCAGTTGTCGCCGAACGGGACGACGGGGGCATCCGACCACAACCTCTCGAGGTCGTAGTAATCGCGCTCCTCCGGCTGGAAGACGTGAACCACGAAGTCCACGTAGTCCAGAAGGATCCAGCGGCCCTCTCGCTCGCCCTCTCTTCGAAAAGGCTTGACCTTGCTAGGCGCTAGCCGGTGCTCGATCTCCTCGGCGATGGTCCGGACCTGACGATCAGTGTTTCCGCTACAGATCAGGAAGTAGTCCGTAATCTTGAGCAGGCCGGACACGTCGAGGATGACGATCCGCTCGGCCTTCTTGTCCGAGGCCGCAGTCGCTGCCTCGGTGACCCATTCGATCGCTTCAGTCACTACGTCCGCAAGAAATCCTTTCCTACGACGATCGTGAGGTCCACGATACCCTGCTGCTGGGCCGAGACCTGTACCTGCCCCACTCCCAGGAGCTCCTTGGCTCGCTGCGCCAGCACCCTACCCACGTTGGTCGGGTCGTAGGTGACGATCAGCGTCTTCCTGTGCGTAAGCTCCCGGGCGTTGCCCGACAGCACCACACGGAAGCCGTGGCCGACCAGCTCCCGGGCCACCTTCTGTCCGATCCCGGGAACGCCGTTGCCGTTCAGGATCTGGACCCTGACCTCGTCCCGCGTCGAGACCCGGATACCGATCGTGTCCTCGATGAAGTCGGCCAGCTCCGCCGCCTCGGGGGCGTAGAGCTCGCTGTCGCCCGCGCTGATCGGCCGCACCGGTAGCTGAGCAAGAGTCAGCTCCCCCGAGCCGAAACCGGCGAGTGTCTCGAACAGGGCGGCATGCTCCTCAGACTCGGCGTCCGAGGAGGCGAGAGCGGACTCGGCCTGAGCCACGGCATCGCCTAGAGAGGCCGGATCGGACTCGAATCGATCGAGCAGCGCGTCCCAGAACGCGAGGTGTCGTCCGCCAACCTCGATGTCGTCTCCGTCGATCCCCGGCTCATAGAGAAGGCTGGCCAGCATCTCGGGGTTCAGATCCTGAGGCCCCTCGACAAAGATCAGGCGCGTCCGGTCGTTGCCCGCCGCCACCCGAACCTCACCCGGAACGTCCACGGTCAGCTCCCCTGTGGCGCCAAAAAGCGCCTGGCCATCTTCGTACGGCAGCTCTGCATAGCGGTCGATGTCGATGCCCAGGAGGTTCTCGACGCTAAGGAGCAAGAGCGAGACGCCGCCCGAGCTGTAGGACTCTCCCACTCCCTGCAGGCCTCGTCCGGGCACGTCGACGGCCGTGTGCGCCGGGATGTAGACGACCGAGCCACGGTCCTCGCCCGGATCGGCGGTGAGCAACGTCAGCCAGACGGCCTGGGAGCCGCCCGACTCGGCACGTCGTGTCCCGAACAGAAGCGTCGTTACCGGACCTGCGTCCGGGACGGAGAGCGAGTTTCTCGAACCGGCGCCCGTGCGCGTCTTCTCATCCTCATTGCCACCGCCGAGGAGCAGCCACCCGCCGATCACAGCCGTGACGATCAGAACGGCAGCGGTCGCCAGCGATCGCTTCTTTCGCCGCCCAGAACGGTGCTGCTCGATCGCAGCGCGCCGAGAGGCCCGGGATTCCCGCTCGACGGGCGCCCGATTCGAGAGTGCCTCGCTCTCGGTTTCGACTGGTGCTGCGTCGGGCGTCTGCTCAGGTGCGGTCTCGAGCCCGGGCTCTGCCATCTCCTCGGGTCCAGTCCATGCAGCCTCTGCCGTGCTGATGTCGATGTCTGCTTCTGCATCGGCCGCCGGGAAGACCTCGAGCTCGTAGATGTTGCCCGGCTCGGACTCTGGCTGGGGCTCGGGGTCGAGCTCGTAGACGTGGTCCGGCTCGGACTCGGGCTGGGGCTCGGGGTCGAGCTCGTAGACGTGGTCCGGCTCGGACTCTGGCTGGGGCCCGGGCTCGAGCTCGTAGACGTGGCCCGGCTCGGACTCGGGCTGTGGCTCGGGCTCGAGCTCGTAGACGTGGCCCGGCTCGAACTCGGGCTCGGGTGCATTTTCGAAAAAGTACTCGGGCGCTATCGGCAGCTCGGGTTCGGGCTCCTGCGCCGCCTGGGGCTCTAGCACTGTTTCGGGCTCCTGCGCCGCCTGGGGCTCTGGCGCCGTTTCAGGCTCCGGCTCCACCGCGATGACCTCGACATCCTCCGTGTCGGCGGCCAGCAAGGCCTCCAGCTCGCGCTCGGCCTCTTCGCGCCGCCTGTCGCGTGCCGCAGCCTCATCCTCGGGGCCGACGGTCTGGCCTTCCTCCGGAGCGATCGGGGCGGGTGTCTCGGCTGGACGAGGGGCGCCGGTAGCCGAATGGCGGCCCGGTCGGCGAGGCCCGGGAAGCAAGACGCGGCGAACGCGACCGAGATGCCTGCCTCGGTATCGCCTCGAGCGGGGACCCCCCGAATGCTTGCCTTTTTCGATCAGTGCCACGGCCTCTTCCTGGGACGCTTGCCTTCCGTCTATGTCGGCCTCAGTCATCGGCTCTTGACCCGACATCGCGTCCGGTTCGGGTGATTCGAGGACGTCGGGCTCGGGTGGTCCGGCCTTCTCGGGCGGGTCTACCCAGATGCTCTTCTTGCTGCGCTTTCCCCAGATCATGCAGCCGCCTCAGGGGTCCCGACGTAGAGGCCGTGATCGCGGATGTAGATGGCAACCTGGGACGGCACGAGGAAATCGATGGGACGGGCCGCTCGCACCCGCTCCCTGATGTCGGTCGCGGAGACGTCTATCGACGGCATCTCCATGATATGGATGGGAGGCCAGCCGGGCTCAGGCCGGAGCGAGCCGATGGCGAAGCCCGCTCTCGTCACGGCGATGATCTCGGCCAGGCCGGGCAGCGCTTCGATCTTCTTCCACGTCCCCAGCCGCAGAACCGCATCGGCCCCCGCGATGAAGTAGAGACCGACCTCGGAGCCGTAGAAGTCCCGCAACGACTGCATCGTGTCGGCCGTATAGGTCGGACCCTTGCGGTCGAGCTCGATTCGGGAAACGGCGAAGGCAGTGTGAGCCGCCGCGCCGAGGCTCGTCATCATGAAGCGGTCCTCGGGGTCCGTGTAGTGGGATTTCTGCCACGGTTGGCCGCTGGGGACGAAGACCACCCGATCCAGCTCGAAGTCGTGCATCGCCTCACGGGCGGCGATGAGATGCCCGATATGGATCGGATCGAACGTGCCCCCCATCACTCCGATCCTGCTGAGGCGCTCATCCTCCTGCACCATCCTCCTAGCTAAACGCATCCGCGGGCGGCCGAAGCGGTTCTCCGCACCTTTCCTCACACGTTTGCAGGACCTATCAGGTGTAAGGAAAACCCCGGCCCCCGCGGTGAATCGGGACTCGAAGGAAGCCGATAAGACATCAAGCCCGCAGAACGCGGGACTGGGGAGACCGATATATGAGATTTTCACTGTTGGGCCGAGACTCAGCAGGCGCCCAGCTGCGCCCCTGGCTGCCGGCGCGCGCGGCGCGCGTCGCGCTCCCGCTGCTCGTGGCCCTCGGCGCCACCTACGGCATAACCGCCTTTCGCGCCAACGCCGACGATCGACGCAAGGGCCAGGTGCTCCTTGCCCAGATCGAAGCCGGCGCGAATCGTCAGAACGTCGAGGAGTCCACGGTGACCGGGCTCGGCATAGTCGTCAGGGACAGGTCGGAGGCTGCGATCGAGATTCCCTTGAGGGGTCTTTCTCCCACGATCGCGATCCTGAGACGTCGGGCTCGAGACGATCTGATCGAGCTGGATCGGCTCGACTTCGAGAACGAGGCGATCGCCAAGGTCGCGGAGGCTTTCGAGGCCTATCAGGACATTCTCGATGCTCAACTCCGTCTGCTCGACCGAGGCAGCTTCGATGAAGCCTTTAGCTTCGACCGCCGCAGCGTCGACATCAGCTTCAACGAGCTGCAGCAACAGGTCTCCCAGGCCGACGCCTTGTTCGAAAAACGAGCAGTCCAGGCCGGGCGCATCGCAGACATCGGCACGCTCGTTACGATCCTCATAGCGATCGTGACCCTCATCCTTTTGCGTAACAGAGCGGAGCGCGAGCGCAAGCGGTTCGAGGAGAAGCTGCGGCATCAAGTCCTCCACGACGATCTCACGGACCTGCCCAACCGAAGGTTGCTGAAGGACCGGCTCGAGCACGCTCTCGCGAGGACGAACCGCCGGAAGGAGCCGCTCGGCGTGATGTTCATTGACCTCGACGGCTTCAAAGGGGTCAACGACACACTGGGCCACGAATGCGGAGATCTTCTATTGAAGCTGACCGCCGAAAGACTCACCTCCACCACTCGAACGACCGACACCGTTGCTCGGCTTGGCGGCGACGAGTTCGCGGTCCTTCTCGAAGACCTTGGGGTTCCGTTCGACATTCCAACGGTCGTGGAGCGGTTACTGGCCGCGATCTCGATGCCTATCGAGATCGCCGATCGAACGGTGATGGTGAGCGCCAGCATCGGCATCGCCATCGCCGAGGGCAAGGGAGAGACCTCAGACAAGTTGCTGGCGAACGCCGATGTCGCGATGTACGCGGCAAAGGCGGCCGGCAAGGGCTCCTATCAGGTCTTCGATCCAGACATGCGTTACAAGCTCGAGGAGCGTTTCGATCTACGCAACGACCTCAAGAAGGCCCTTCGCCAGGACGAGTTCGTCCTGCATTACCAGCCCATCTTCGATCTCCAGGGCCGGCGGATCGAAGGGGTCGAAGCGCTGCTTCGGTGGAATCATCCAGACAAGGGACTCGTTCCCCCACTGGACTTCATCCCCGCCGCCGAGGAAACGGGAGAGATAGTGCCGATAGGACGGTGGGTCCTGCAGCAGGCCTGTCTCCAGATCCGTCAGTGGAGGATGGAGCATCCCGACGCGGCCGACATCTCCGTGAGCGTCAACCTTTCACCTCGTCAGATACAGAGCAGGTCGGTGGTCGAGGACGTCAGGGCGGCTCTAGACGAGTCCGGCATCGAGCCGGCGAGCCTCGTCCTCGAGATAACCGAGTCCACCTTGCTGCACGACGCGCCGTCGACCATTGAGAAACTCAATGCCCTCAAAGGCATCGGGGTGATGCTCGCAATCGACGATTTCGGGACGGGCTATTCGTCCTTGAGCTACCTGCAACGCTTCCCCATCGACTCTCTCAAGATCGACAGATCCTTCATCAGCGGCGTTACGTCCGGCATCGAGGACTCGGCGCTGACCGAGGCCATCATCCGGATGGCGCGCTCCCTCAGTATCGACACGGTCGCCGAGGGCATCGAGCATCCCGAGCAGCTCGAGCGGCTGAGGGAGCTGGGCTGCGGATCGGGCCAGGGATTCCTTCTCGCCAAACCTGTCCCGGCAGACGACATCAAGGCTCTGCTGTACGGCAAAGTCGAGGCGCCCCTGCCCTCGACAACCCACGTTCACGAACGGGACGTCAGTTCCTGACTTGACCCTGGCCCCACACCACGTACTTCGTCGTCGTCAATGCGTCCAATCCCATAGGACCACGCGCGTGCAGCTTCTGGGTTGAGATACCGATCTCAGCCCCGAAGCCAAACTCTCCACCGTCCGAGAACCGGGTCGAAGCGTTGACGAAGACGGAGCCCGAATCCACTTCAGCCGCGAAGCGTCGAGCGGCGGTGAGGTCCTGCGTGACTATTCCCTCGGCGTTCGAAGTCCCCCACCTGTTCACGTGCTCGATGGCATCGTCCAGCGAGTCCACGACCCGCACGGCAATGATCAGGTCCAGAAACTCCGTGCGCCAATCGTCTTCGGTCGCGGGCTTGGCTTTCGGAAACGCCTGGCGAACTCGTCCATCGCCTCGTATCTCGACCCCCTTCTCCTCCAACCGGCTCAGCGCCTCCGGCAACCACTTGTCAACAAGCTCCTCGTGCACGAGTAATGTCTCGGCGGCGTTGCACACACTCGGACGCTGGGTCTTGGCGTTGAGAACGATCCCCGTCGCCATCTCGGGATCCGCCGCTCGGTCCACGTAGACGTGACAGTTGCCGTCCCCGTCGATGATG
>JBOGXB010000079.1:0-8602 GCA_050694215.1 Actinomycetota bacterium | reverse complement strand
TCTCGATCAGCTGGAAAAGAGCCGCCCGCGCCGTCGGCGCGGGTAGTCAAGCATAGCAGAGAGAGCTATTTTCCCAATTTATGGTAGGGAGGCAGAGGTCCTCAGACCGCGGGCTCGCCCAGCTGCTGGGCCGCGTCGAACGGGGGTGTTGCGGGAGCCGGGCTCTCGACCTGCCCCTCGACCACCTGGCGAGGAGCCCCCGTCTGAGTCTCCCCCCGGAGCTGCTCCCGGCCACGAGCGACCGTCGCGAGGGTCTTGTTGAGGAGGATCTCGAAGGCGGCAAGCTTCTGGTCGATGTAGTCCTCTGCCTCGCTTCGCATCCTGGCTCCCTGTTCTCGCGCCTCGTCGGTGATGCGCTCGGCTTCCCGATGGGCCGCGTGCACGATCTCGGTCCGGGACAGCAGGCGGTCGCGCTGCTCCTGAGCCTCGATCAGGACCCTCTCGGACTCTTTGCGGGCACGCGCAAGCAGCTCATCCCGATCCTTGGCCATCCATCTCGCCTGCCGGATCTCGTCGGGAACAGCTTCCTTCAGCTGAGCCAGGAGCTCGAGGTACTCATCCCGGTTGATCACCGCGCTGGATGACAGGGGCACGGCCTTCGCTTCCTCCACGAGCACCTGAAGCTCGTCGATCCGTTCGATCACATCCATCCGGTCGGCTCCCTTTCCTGAAACTGGTGAGAACCGCATTTTCGCGTCTTTCTGGATATCTGCCAATCAGCTTGGCTCGAATCGTTCCTTGAGCGCCCTGGCCACCCCGGCCGGCACCAGTCCCTCGACGGATCCCCCATACCTGGCCACCTCCTTGACGAGACTCGATGACAGGAACGCCCAGGAGGGCTTCGACGTCAGGAACATCGTATCCAGACCGGGCGCCAAGGCGGCATTCATCCCGGCCATCTGTAGCTCGTACTCGAAGTCGGAGACCGCCCGGAGGCCCTTGACCACGATCTTGAGGTCGTGGGCGCGAGCGAAATCCACGAGCAGGCCGTCGAAGGAACTGATGGTCACGTTCTCCAGATGGGCGAGAGCCTCCTCGAGCATGTCCGTGCGCTCTTGCAACGAGAAGACCGCGTTCTTGTGAGGGTTCGCGATGACGGCTACGACTACTCCGTCGAAGTATCGGGCGGCGCGTTCGATCACGTCGATGTGTCCATTGGTGGGCGGGTCGAAGGACCCCGGACACAGCGCCCGCTGCATACGCGGCCTACTCGTCCTCGTGCCGGAACACAAGGATGCGGGACTGCCCGTAGTGCTTCTCCGATGCAGTAGCCAGCCCGAAAGGCTTGAGCTGAGCCTCCTTGTGCGGGCGGTGGACTATCACCCGGCCCTCGTCCGCGAGCCACCCACCCATCACGATGGCTTCCAGGTCGGCTCGCACCTGTGGCACAGCCATGTTGTAGGGAGGATCCACGAAGATCAGGTCCATCCGCTCATCTGCCGGGCGGGCGAGCATCGATTTCACGTCGACCCACTCGATCTGGCACCTCCGCCCGAAGCCCGTGGCCTCGACGTTCTGCTCCAGCTTTGCGATGGCCTCATGCTCTTTCTCGACGAAGATCGATTTCCTGGCGCCCCGAGACAGGGCCTCGAGCCCGAGAGACCCAGATCCGGCGTACAGATCCAGCACCCGGAAGCCCCTGAGGTCCCCGAGGGACGAGAACAGAGACTCTTTCATCCCATCCGTCATCGGACGCGTCCCTATGGCTGGCGATTTAAGGCGGCGCCCCTTGGCCGAGCCGGCGATCACTCTCATGCCCCTTAAAAATACAGCCTTCGCCTGCTCCTCTGCCACCGGCGTAGCTCTTGCCGGCCGATTTCATCCGAGGTCGGCGTCCTCACCCCGCCTGCACGACGTCGAGGGCAGATTCCGGGAAGCGGTCACGCATCTCTTGCGCGAGCGCGATGTTCTCGTATGCGCGCAGCTCGGGATCCGCCTCCAAAACCTCCTCTGCGAGATCGCGCGCCATCTTGATCTCCGCTATGTGCTCGAGAACCCGCGCGATCTTGAGTTCCGGCATTCCCGATTGCCGTGCACCGAATAGCTGGCCCTCCCCCCTTTGTCGGAGGTCGACCTGGGCGAGCTCGAACCCGTTACGCGTGGATTCGACCGCCCGTAGACGTTCGGCCGCGAGAGCGACTGCAGGATCGTCAACTGCCCCGTCGAGATCGAGGTCCGTGGCGAGTACGCAGGAGGACTCATGCTTGTCGCGCCCTATGCGACCTCGCAACTGGTGAAGTTGCGCGAGCCCGAAACGCTCTGCGTTCTCGATCAGCATGACTGATGCATTGGGCACGTCAACGCCTACCTCGATAACCGTCGTCGCGACGAGCACCTGCGTGTCCCCGTGCCTGAACGCCGCCATCCCGACTTCCTTCTCGTCGCTTCGCATATCCCCATGCACGAGGCCGACGGCGAGGTCGGGGAAGATCTCCTCGGCAAGGCGCTTGGCCTCGGTCTTCGCGCTGCGCAGCTCGACCTTGTCCGATTCGTCGCGCAGGGCGTACACGATGTAGGCCTGACGTCCTTGCCCGACCTCGCTACGGATGAGCTCGTACGCCCGATCACGTCCTTCTTCTCCCAGCGCGATCGAGGTCCGAATCGGGCGCCGCCCTCTAGGGAGCTCGTCGAGAATCGAGAGGTCGAGGTCTCCATAGATCGTCACGGCCAGGCTGCGAGGGATTGGCGTTGCCGTCATCACCAGGATGTCGGGCTCGCCCACCTCACCCTTGGATCGCAGCGTTTTCCGCTGATGCACTCCGAAACGATGCTGTTCGTCCACGACCGCAAGGCCGAGCTTCTTGAAGGCAACTGCCTCCTGGATCAGAGCATGCGTTCCGATCAGCAGATCCACATCACCCGCGCCGACCTCCCCGAGGATGCGGTCGCGCTCCGCTCCGGTCGTCGAACCGGTCAGGAGACGGACGACCGGCCGCCGAGACACGGCGGCGAAGAGGTTCTTGCCCTCGTCCTCGCCGAACGCCCGATTCAGGAGCTCTTTGACCGTGAGGTGATGCTGTTCCGCAAGCACCTCGGTAGGAGCCATGAACGCGCTCTGGTGGCCACCCGCGATTGCCGTGAGGCAGGCGTGCAGGGCGACCACCGTCTTGCCCGAACCAACCTCTCCCTCGAGCAGGCGGTGCATGGGGTAGCTCTCGTGCATATCCGACGTGATCTCGGCGCAGGCGCGCTGTTGGGCGCCTGTGAGCTTGAAAGGAAGCTCTCCGATGAATGCTTCGGGAAGTGAATCCGGCTCGGGAAGCGGATGCCGGATCCCACGCACGGTTCGTTCCAGCTTTCGCTTGCGATAGACGAGACCCAGCTGAAGCGTGAAGAGCTCGTCGAACACCAGACGCCGCCGGGCCGCCAGCACGTCGTCCTTTGCATCGGGGAAGTGGATGATGCGGATCGCTTCGTCGCGAGGCTGGAGCGCGAGGCGTCGCCTTAGATCGTCGGGAAGCGGATCCTTGATCGCGTCGGCGCGCTCCAGCGTCTCCCACATCACGCGGCGCACCTGGTCGCTCGACAGATCCGCCGTCGCCGGATAGATGGGAACGATGCGACCGACGTTGAACGGCTCCTCTCCGGTGCGGACGAGCTCGAAGCGGGGCGCCGTCATCTGCAGCTTGCCCCTGAATATCCCGAGCCGGCCGTAGAAGAACGCTTCCATGCCCGGCTTGAGGGCTCGCGCCACCCAGTCCTGGTTGAACCAGGTGACCTCGATCGAGCCGGTCTCGTCGCCTATGCGTCCCTTGATCATCCGCTTGCCCGAGCGCGTCCGGAACGGACGGGCGACCCGCAGAACCTTGGCGTGGACCGTCACCTGGTCCCCCTCCGCGTCGGTAGCCAGCCGCTTCAGCTCGGCGATCGTTCGCAGCTGGGTTCTATCGACGTGATAGCGCGGATAGTGCTGGAAGAGGTCCTGAACCGTCTCGATGCCGAGCTTGCGCAGCCCTTGCTGCCTCCTGCTTCCCGCGACGCGCAGGGCCTTTCGCCGTGATGGTGCGGCGAACAGATCCAATCCTCGAGGCGGGGCGGCGACGGTCTCGGGCATGCTGTGAGACTAGTGCCGCAGCCGTCGGCCGGCTTGGGTTTGCTGGTAGCCTTGCCAGCCGTTATGGCAGCGGTATGTGACATCTGCGGCAAGACCCCCGGGTTTGGGAACAAGATCTCCCACTCCCACCGGCGGTCGCGCCGTCGTTTCGATCCGAATATCCACAAGATGCGGGTGATGGTGGACGGCGCACCCAAGCGACTGGCAGTGTGCACCAAGTGCCTCAAGGCCAACAAGGTCGCCCGCGTCGGCTGAATCCTCGACATCATTCACAACGGTGCTTGCCCCGCCTCCCTCTGGGTAGCTTTGGGTGGTGGAGCGGGTGAAGAGGGCTCAGGCGGATGCAAAGCTGCAGCTGGAACGCGCCCGAGCCCGCTACGGCTGGGTCGACATCGGGGTGCGAACCGCCAAGCGATACGGTGACGACGACTGCGGCTCCTACGCGGCCGCGCTCACCTATTACCTCTTCTTCTCGATCTTCCCCCTCCTTCTGTTCGCCGCTGCGGGCCTCGGTTACCTCACCCAAGGCAACAGGGAGCTGCGGCAGGACATCCTCGAGAGCGGTCTCAAGACCGTCCCGGTGCTGAGCGAGGCGATCGACCGCAGCAGCCTGAATCAGATCGAGGACAACCGCGAGGCGATAGCTCTCACCGGTCTGGTCCTGGCTCTTTACTCGGGCTCGGGCGCCGTCGTCGCCCTCGAGCATGCGCTGAACAAGGTCGGGCACGTCCGGCAAGAGCCGAACTTCCTCGTGAAGCGGGCGCGCTCGCTGAAGTGGCTTGTCGTCCTTGGGTTGGCCTCGCTCGCCTCCCTGGCGTTGTCCACCCTGGTCGGATTCGTGGTCGGGCCGCTTGGGGCCGCACTGGGCATCGTTGCAGGGGTCACAGTCAACGTGGGCATATTCGCGACCGCCTTCCGCTTCCTCCCTGCGACCGAACGGTCGTGGGCCCAGGTGCTGCCGGGAAGCGTCGTCGCGGCCGTCGCCTTCGAGATCCTCAAGTTCGCGGGCTCCTTCTACCTCGCCAAAGGCGCCGCCTCCCGCCAACAGACGTTCGGCGCCCTAGCGGGAGCCGCCGCTTTGCTCGTAGCCTCTTACTTGATCTCGCAGATAATCCTGTTCGCGGCTGAGCTAAACGAGGCTCTGTTCGAGCGGCGGGCGATCCGCCGGGCATCGTTCGAGCCGGTAAAGGAGGCCACATGACCGACCAGACCACGGGCGAGACCTACGTCGCCGGCGACGGCCGGCCCGGCGGCAAGTCCGCCGGCCAGCTCATGAAAGAGGTCACTGAGGACCTCTCGACTCTCATCCGTAAGGAGATCGAGCTGGCCAAGCAGGAGCTGAGCGAGTCCATCATGGAGAAGGTGAAGGGGGCGGCCGTGATCGCCATAGCGGGATTCCTCGGATTCTTCGCGCTCATCTTCGTCCTCTTGATGCTGCGCGACGGATTCGACGACATCATCGGCACCCACGGCGACTGGGCGTGGGCCGCCGACGGCCTCACGGCCCTCGTGCTCGTGATCGTCGGAGCGCTCGGAGCCCTGTGGGCCAAGAAGAAGCTCGCAACGCCGGTCTCGACCGAGCTGACGAGGAAGACCATCAAGGACGACGTCGAGACGATCAAGTCCCTGGGTAAGAGATGATGGGGCTGGTTGTCGCCCGGAGGAAGGGACCAGGTGATGGGTAACAGCGCACAACAGACGGTTACCGAGATCGAGGAGACGCGCGAAGATCTCGCGCGCAAAGTCGACCTGCTCGTAGATCAGGCGAAGGTCGAGGCCAAGGAGGTGGGCAAGAAGCTCGCCATCGTGGGCGTTGCACTGGCGGGACTGCTCGTGGTCGGCCTCATCGCAAAGAAGCGCGTCCAGTAAGCAACTCGTGACCACCAAGGAGACGAGGCCGGCGCAAACCCTAGAGGAGGAGGGGCCACGTGCCTTTCCTGCGCCGGTGGGCTTCGGCGGCACCATGCGCGCCGCGGGTCGTTGTTACAGGGCCCACTTCACGCAGTTGTTCCTCCTCTTCACGCTCCTCTACCTCACGCTCTACCTGCTTCCCCTGGTCTTCACTTTCGAGATCTCGGGAGCAGCCGAGCTTCCCATCTGGATGCTCTTCCTGGTGATACTGCCCACGTTCGGCGCGAGCGTGGCCTCGGGGATCGCGTCGGTGGTGATCGGCGACGGCATCGCGGGGGTGCAGACCACCATGGGCGAGGCTCGCAGGAAGTTGAGCCGCCACACGAGGGACCTGCTCGCATCGGCTCTTCTGGGGGCCCTGTTCGCCACGATCCTCGTCGTGATCCTGGGCCCGATGGGGCAACTCATCATGTACACCTTTATCGGTCCCCCAATAGTCGTCCACGTGGTCACGCTGGAGTCGAAGCCCTTCTCCGAAGCCTGGCGAAGGGCGCGCGAGCTCATGCGCATGGAGGCCATGCGCATCTTCGTTTACCTGATCAACGTCGCGCTCGGGATAACCCTCGTCGTCCAAGGGTCCCTGCGAACTCTCGCGTTCGCCACAAGGGACGCGGCGGACGGCCTCCAGGCCGTCGCGCTGTCACTACTCGGGGGGGTGCTCCTGGGCCTCACGATCCCCTTCCTCGTCGCGACCGGGGTGGTGTCCTACCTCGATCTGCGAGCACGCAAGGAGGAGCTGGACGCGGGATCGTGGCAGGCCGAGAGGACCGGGGCGACGAAGCGCCTCTAGAGGGTCAGACTCCAGGCCGGGTTGGCCGGGCCGAAGCCCTTACCCATCCGGATCGAATGCTCGATGGCTCCCGAGACGAAGTCCTTGGCCGCCCGCACCGCGCCGACGAGATCGTCTCCGTGCGCCAGGCGAGCTGCAACGGCAGCGGAGAGCACACAACCGGTGCCGTGGGTGTCGTCGGTGTCGAAGCGCGGTCCGTCGATCTCGACGAGGTCATGACCATCGAAGAAGATGTCGACGGCGCGCTCCGTCTCCAGATGGCCTCCCTTCACCAGAACGGCGCGCGGGCCCAGCGCGTGAAGAGTACGGGCTGCCTCCTTCATCTCGTCCAGGCTCGTCACCTCGGATCCGATCAATCCCCCGGCCTCGTAGAGATTGGGGGTGATCACCATGGCCAGCGGGAGCAGCCTCTCCTTCAGCGCCGCGACGGCGTCCTCGGCGAGCAACTGGTCGCGATGTTTGGAAACGAATACCGGATCGACGACGAGGCGTTCGATGCCGTTGCTCTCCACCCCCTTCGCCGCCGCCTCCACGACGGCCGAGGACGCGAGCATCCCGGTCTTAGCGGCGTCCACGCCGATATCAGTTGCCACCGCGTCGATCTGCTGGATCACGAACTCCGGAGGCACCTCGTGGATGCCCGTGACCCCAACGGTGTTCTGCGCGGTCAGCGCGGTGAGCGCGCTCATCCCGTAACAGCCGAGAGCGAAGAAAGTCTTCAGGTCGGCCTGGATACCGGCCCCCCCGCCCGAATCCGAGCCGGCGATCGTCAATGCCCGCGGCAGACCCGTCACTTGGCTAACAGGTGATCCCATCCGCGCTCCCTCCATCTGGACAAGGCATCGTTGCCGAGCCTTGCCTCGCCGGCCGTCACGGTCCCGATGCGCGTGATCGCGGTGCTCGGTTCAGTCGTCGAGGCAGTGAGGCCGGCGAGGGCTTCCTCCGAGATCGTGAACAGCAGCTCGAAGTCCTCGCCTCCAAGTATCGACAGCTCGAGGGGTTCGGCCGCGTCCCCGAGGGCCGCCAAACCCTCATCGACGGGGATGGAAGCCGTATCGACCTCACAACCAGTCCCGCTGGCTTCCATCAAACGGGCGAGATCGACCGCGAGCCCATCGGACAGGTCGATCATCGCGGACGCTCCCGCGCGCGCTACCTTGGCGCCCTCGTCCACGCGCGCTTCCGGCCTGAGGTGGCGCCGAGCCAGCCCTGGCGCGTCGACTCCCCCGCGCAGGGCGATCAGGCCTCCCGCCGCACCACCAAGCGAGCCCGTGACGCAGATCGCATCGCCGGGCCGAGCACCCGAGCGAAGCACGGGTGAACCGATCGGCACTCCGGTCATGGCGATCCCGACCGAGACCTCCCCGGCAGCGCTGATGTCCCCGCCCACGAGTCGGATCGACCATCGCTCGGCCGCATCGAGCATCCCGTCCATCAGTTGGTCGACGAATCGACGCGACGTATCGGGGGGCAGGCCCAGAGTTGCAAGTGCGTGGAGTGGTCGACCGCCCATCGCCGCCACATCGGAAGCGTTTATCGCGACGACCTTCCATCCGACGTCGGCACCGGTGGAGTAGGCGGGGTCGAAGTCCACGCCCTGGACGACGATGTCCGTTGTCAGCAGCAACCGCGCCCCAGCGAATCCGACGACCGCGGCGTCGTCGCCGGTCCATGCCTCTCCGGGAGGAGGCGAACCGATGCGGGCCGAGATGTCCAGGATGAGGCCGCTCTCGCCGACCTCGGATACCGTTTCCTCACTCACACCGGTCAGGCTAGCGACTAAGAGGAGGGTCCGTGGCGGTCATCAATACGATCGACCTCACCGGAGTATCCGCGGACGGTTGGGG
>JBOGXB010000078.1:0-8840 GCA_050694215.1 Actinomycetota bacterium | reverse complement strand
CCGCCGTTCCTTGATCCTCTTATCCGAATGCTGCCGCCCCTGGCGTGGGGAGTCGCTTGCCGGCGGCGGCTCGTCGGGCGCGCAGGCAAGGAGGACCAAAACGGCCGCGAGCGCAGTGACGAGCATGCGTTTCATCATCCAAGGATGCCTCGTGCGGTCGGGTATGCGTCTTTAGTATCCAAGGGAAACATCGACCAGGGCCTCCAGGGGCTCTCCACGCACGTAGTGGGCGACGTTTCGCTCGATCATCGCCACCAGCTCGGGCAGGGCCATGTCCGCGGTGTTCGCAACGTGAGGCGTGATGATGCAGTTGGGCATGGCCCACAGGGGATGGTCGTCGGGGAGGGGCTCGGGGTCGGTCACGTCGAGGGCCGCTCCCCCAATGGTCCCCGCTCCGAGCGCGGCGACTAGATCGGCGGTGTCAACCAAGCCGCCTCTCGCAACGTTGACCAGCCACGCGCTCGGCTTCATGGCCGCCAGAGCGGTCTCGTCGAACAAGCGGCGCGTCGACGACGTCAGGGACGCGGCGATCACCACGAAGTCCGATTCGGGAAGCAGCTCGCCGAGCCGGTCGCTCGACAAGGTTCGCTCCGCACCATCGAGTGACCGCCCGGAGCGATTCACCGCCAGCACGCGGGGGCCGAGCGGATGCAGCATCGTCACCAGGGCCGAGCCGATCCCGCCCGTTCCGACTACGAGCACGGTGGTGTCCTTCAACTGTCGCTCCGGCGCACCCAACATTCCAAAACCGGGCCGCCACGAGGTTGCTCTCAGGTGCTCGTGGAGATGGCGCGCGGCGGCAAGCACCAGGGCAAGCGCGTGCTCCGCAGTCGCCTTGCCGTAGGCACCCTTGGTACACGTCCAGGTCTTCTCCGAGGTGATCACTCCCGCATCGAAGAAGGTTTCGATACCCGCGAAGGGAAGCTGCACCCAGCTCGCAGGTGAGTCGTCCAGCATGTCTTTCAGGCCCTGAGGATCCGAGGGGTCCAGCCAGACGATCGCTTCCGCTTCCCTGCGCGCTGCAATACGCCCTCCACCAGCGCGGATCGCGGCCTCGACGGGTTCCACCGATGCGGGCCCTACGGCGATCGCCGGAGCATTCCTCATAGGAGAGGCTCCCCCGCGGTCTCGATGACCGATCCGCCACAGCTGGGACAAGACACGGCGCTGAAATCGTGGGCCGGGAAAGTGTCGCCGCAGCTTCGGCACCGGAACACACGTAGCTCGCCTTCCAGCGCGCCCGATGCCGCGTAGGAGAACAGCTTGTCCGGCACGATGCTGATCCAGCTGTTCGCCCACTCCGGGTGCCGGCCGAATTTCGCCCGCCACGCAGAACTCCCGTCGGAAGCCTCGTGGCCTCCCACCAGCTCCGCCGAGCCCTCCGCAAGCACGACTATGTGGTGCGACTCCTCGCCCTCTGTCACCACCACGCTCGCGCGGGGATTCGTCTCGAGGTTGCGAACGCGAGCCGTGCCCGTATCGGTGGGCAGCCAGAAGCTCCTTTCCGCCAAGACGTAGGAGCTCATAGCGGCGTGAGGTCGACCGTCGGGCCGCGCGGTGGCCAGCACGAGGTATTTACGACGGGCGAGATAGGCCGCGATCTGTAGCCCCGACATTCGATTGGATGCCGGATAGGCCGTCCGGGTAGCATCACCTGCGGACCCAAACGATTGTTCCTGCAGATCGTCGAGGAACTCAGCAGAAGAGATCATTTCGACAGAGTCTCTCATCGCTCGACACAGGAGCTTAGATGGGCGACGTGGCACAACTCGCGGAACCGCTGATCCGCCGCCTTCTGCGCGGGGAGCCTCCCGTTGCAATCGAGTTCTGGGACGGTAGCTCACTTGGGCCCCAGGCATCGCCGACCAGGATCACCGTCAGATCGCCGCTCGCCTTCCGCCGCCTTCTGTGGTCGCCCTCGGAGCTGGCCCTGGCGCGCGCCTACGTCGCAGGCGAGATCGACATCGACGGGGATGTCTACGAGGCCCTCGGCGTCCGCGACGTTGAGGCGTCACGCCGGGAAGACCTCGAGATGAAGCTGGGGCCGGGTGGGAGGCTGCAGCTGCTGCGCCTCGCCCGATCTCTCGGCATCCTGGGCCCCCCACCTGTGCCACCTCGCGAGGAGGCCAGGCTTCGGGGCAGGAGGCATTCGAAACGACGCGATGCAGCCGCCATCTCACACCACTACGACCTCTCGAATCGCTTCTACCGATGGGTGCTCGGTGCGACCATGACCTACTCGTGTGCCTACTTCGCCACCCCCGAGACGTCGCTCGACGACGCTCAGCGGGCGAAGCACGACCTGATCTGCAGGAAGCTCGGGCTCGAGCGCGGCGACCGTTTGCTCGACGTCGGATGCGGATGGGGAGGCATGGTCATGCACGCGGCAGGGAACTACGGCGTCCGGGCCGTAGGCATCACCGTGTCCCGTCCACAAGCCGACCTCGCGGCGAAGCGGGTCGCCGACGCGGGGCTCGCTGATCTCGTCGAGATCAGGTTGCAGGACTACCGTGACGTGGACGACGGACCCTTCGACGCGATCTCCAGCATCGGGATGTTCGAGCATGTCGGCCTCGCGCAGCTGAAGCGCTACTTCGTGGTCCTCTTCGGCCTGCTCCGGGACGAGGGCCGCCTGCTGAACCACGCGATCTCGAAGCTCTCTGGGCGGGCTCGGTTCGCCAAGGACTCCTTCATCGCCCGCTATGTGTTCCCCGATGGAGAGCTGCACGAGGTCGGGTCGGTCGTAACCGCGATGCAGGAGCAGGGGTTCGAGGTGCGCGATGTCGAGTCCCTGCGCGAGCATTACGCGCGCACCCTCCGCTCCTGGGTGGCGAATCTCGAGGGGCATTGGAACGAAGCGGTCGAGGAGGTGGGCTCCGCAAGGGCTCGCATCTGGAGGCTCTACATGGCGGGGTCCGCGCTCAACTTCACGGCCGGAGGAATCAACGTGCATCAGGTGCTGGGCGTCAAATCGGGCAACGGCGGCGGCAGCGGAATGCCGCCCACCCGTGCACAGATGCTCCCCTAGGAGCCGGGCCCCATCTCGAAGATCCGGCGCCGGCCCGCCTCGTCGATAACGTCCACCTTCAGCGCTCTTCGGACTCGCCTGACGTCTCGCATCGGGACCATGGAGTAATGACCCCGGCCGTCGATGACCTCGTCGATCTGGCCGCGCAGGAGCTCGATCTCCTCGAGGGCGCCTTCATGGCTTTCACGTAGCGCGTCGATCTCGGCTTGGAGCTCCATGACGCGCATCACACCTGCGAGGTTGATGCCCTCCTGCGTGAGCTCCTGGATCCGTCGAAGCGTCTCGATGTCTCGTTCCGAGTACCGCCGCGTGTTGCCCTGGGTTCGGTGCGGCTGCACCAGGCCTTTGCGCTCGTAGACGCGCAGGGTTTGCGGATGTACCCCCGCGAGCTCGGCGGCGATCGAGATCACGTACATCGCCTTGTCTCTGTCTCGCTTGCTTGTCGCCACTGGTCCTCCTACGACGCCTTCTGCGACGTCTTCTCCGACGCGCCCGATCGCTTCATGTAGGGATCGAGATGTGCACGCGGAGACTTCTTGTGTACCTCCGCGAACTGCTCGAGAAGCTCCTTTTCCTTTCGGCTGAGCTTCTTGGGCACCTCGACCTTGATCGTGACCAAGAGATCGCCGCGACCGCCGCCCGGCCGGTCCCCGCCTCTGCCTCGCACTCGCAGGATGCGCCCGTTACTGGTGCCGGCAGGGATCTTCAGCGTCACGGGTTCCTCCATCGTCGGAACCTCCACCTTCGCTCCAAGCGCTGCCTCCGCGATGGTCACCGGTAGCTCGAGCGTGAGATCGCCGTTCTTCCCACTCCCGAACACCGGATGTTTCTCGACGTGCACCCGGACGAAGAGGTCACCCGGCTGTCCTCCGTTCGGAGCGGGAGCTCCCTTGCCTGGCACCCGGATCCTCGCACCGTCACGAACGCCCGCTGGGATCTTCGTCTTGCCTCCCTGGGGCAACGACACCGTAGTTCCGTGAATCGCCTGGTCGAAGGTCAGGGTGACCTCGGTTTCGAGGTCCTGTCCTTTACGGGGGCCGCGCGACCGGAATCCGACGCCCCCGAGGAGGTCGTCGAACAGCCCTCCGCGTTCGGGGTCGTCCCCGAAGAGATCCCCGATGTTGATCCGGACGTTGCCGCCGCCACCACCCGGATCGAAACCGACCCAGCGACGGCCGCCCGACTCCACCAACGATCGAATCTCGTCGTACTCGCGCCGCTTCTCGTCGTTGGCCAGGATCGAATGTGCCTCCGAGACCTCCTTGAAGCGCGACTCCGCGCCGGGATCTCCGTGATTGGCGTCGGGATGGTACTTCTGGGCGAGCTTCCGATAAGCCTTCTTGATCTCGTCCTTGGACGCGTCCTTCGAGACCCCGAGGATCTTGTAGTAGTCCTTCTCCGCCCAATCGCGCTGAGCCATTACTTACCTCGCTATCCCTGGGTACCGGAGTCGGACTCGGCCTGGCGGTCGGGATCGGCTTGGGAGTGGAGCCTCGGAGTGGTGACTTCGCCGGGAGCCGCATCGAGGGGGCGTCCGACAACGACCATCGCGGGGCGGATGACATGACCCTTCAGCCGGTAGCCGCGGCGATAGACGCTCTGGGAGGTCGGCTCCTCGACGTTCTCGTCCTCGTGCGACTCCACGGCCTCGTGGACGCGCGGGTCGAAGGGAACCTCCTCCGCCGGGATCTCCTCGACCCCTTCAGCCTCGAGCGCACCCTTGAGCTCCTTGAAGACGAGAGCAACGCCCTCGCCGCCCTCTCCGTGAGCGATGGCCCTCTCGAAGTTGTCGAGGACCGGCAGCAGCCGCTCGACGAGCCGAATAGTGGCTCGCTCGGCGAGCTCCGCCTGCTGCTTCATCATCCGCTTGCGGTAGTTGTCGAACTCGGCCTGTACGCGCCGCAAGTCGTCGAGGTAGTCGTGCTCGACTGGCTCCGCGCGACCCATCACCGGCTCCTTGTCGTCCTTCGGCAGCTCCACCGGAACGTCGCCCACGCCGTCCTGGCTCCGCTCATCATCGCGGTCCACCGCCGGCGTCGGCGAACGTCGCTTGTCCGTTACCGGGAATCTGCGTGGCTCCTTCTTTCGGTCGGGCATCAGGCGCTCTGCTCCTCGTTGCCATCGTCAACGACTTCGGCATCGACGACATCGTCTTCACCCGCGGTGGTCGACGACTCCGAGGCTCCGCCTGCATCCTGCTGCTCGGTCTGAGCACGCTGGTACAGAACCTCGGCGAACTTCTGCGACGAGCTCATCAGTGCATCGGACGTCTCCCTGATGCGATCTACGTCAGAGCCCTTGAGGGCCTCTTTGGCCTCGTTTAGCGCGTCCTCGATGCCCTTGCGGTCCGACTCGTCGAGCTTCTCGCCGTGCTCCTTGAGCGTCTTCTCGGTTTGATAGATGACGTTGTCGGCCTGGTTGCGGACCTCGGCCTCCTCGCGCCGCTGGCGGTCCTCATCCGCGTGCTGCTCGGCCTCCCTCATCATTCTCTGGATCTCGTCGTCGGCAAGCTTGGTCCCACCGGTGATGGTCATGGACTGCTCTTGACCAGTGCCGAGGTCCTTCGCGTGCACGTTAACGATGCCGTTCGCGTCGATGTCGAAGGTCACCTCGATCTGCGGCATGCCTCGAGGAGCCGGTGGGATGCTCGTGAGCTGGAACTTACCGAGCGACTTGTTGCGGTAAGCCATGTCCGCCTCGCCCTGGAGGACGTGGATCTCGACCGAGGGCTGGTTGTCCTCGGCAGTAGTGAAGGTCTCCGACCGCTTCGTCGGGATGGTGGTGTTGCGCTCGATCAGACGAGTGAAGATCCCGCCCTTGGTCTCGACGCCGAGCGAGAGCGGCGTCACGTCGAGAAGCAGCACGTCCTTGACCTCACCCTTCAGCACACCGGCCTGGATCGCAGCTCCCACGGCCACGACCTCGTCGGGGTTGACGCCCTGGTGCGGATCCTTGCCTGCAGTGAGCTCCTTGACCAGGTTGCGCACCATCGGCATCCGAGTCGAGCCGCCCACGAGGATCACGTGATCGATGTCGTTGACCGAGATCCCCGCGTCCTTCACGGCGTAGTTGAACGGGCCCTTGCACTTGTCGAGAAGATCCTCGGTCATGCGCTCGAACTCGCTGCGCGTCAGTGTGAGCTCGAGGTGGAGGGGGCCTTGCTCGGTCGCGGTGATGAACGGCAGGTTGATGTTGGTCGTCTGCGTGGACGACAGCTCTATCTTGGCCTTTTCGGCTGCCTCCTTGAGACGTTGCATCGCCATCTTGTCTTTCGAGAGGTCCACGCCGTTCTGGTCCTTGAACGTCTTGACGAGATGGTCGATCACCCGTTGGTCCCAATCGTCGCCGCCGAGGCTCGTGTCACCATGCGTCGCCTTCACCTCGAACACGCCATCACCGAGCTCCAGCAAGGAGACGTCGAACGTTCCCCCACCGAGGTCGAACACGAGGATCGTCTGGTCGCCCTCCTTCTTGTCGAGGCCGTAGGCCAGTGAGGCTGCCGTGGGCTCGTTGATGATGCGGAGCACCTCGAGCCCCGCAACCTTGCCCGCCTCCTTGGTGGCCTGCCGCTGTGCATCGTCGAAGTAGGCGGGCACCGTGATCACGGCCTCCGTCACCTTGTCGCCGAGATATGCCTCCGCGTCGGACTTCAGCTTCATGAGGATGCGCGCCGAGATCTCCTGCGGGGTCCAGGCCTTCCCATCGATATCGTGTTTGCGATCGGTCCCCATCTGCCGCTTGATCGACCGGATCGTGCGATCCGGGTTCGTGATGGCCTGGCGCTTCGCCACCTCTCCGACCAGGATCTCGCCGCCCTTCGAGAACGCGACGACCGACGGGGTCGTTCGAGCGCCCTCCGCGTTCGGGATGACGGTCGGCTCGCCGCCCTCGAGCACGGCCACCACCGAGTTCGTCGTCCCGAGATCTATGCCAACTGCCTTGGCCATGTCTCTCTACCTCCTGCTAGGGGTCTTTACTGCCATAGGGTTGAGTGCCCTCAATTATGGAACTTGAGTCTGCTTATATCAACCCTGGGGGACCAAGGTCAATTCCCGGGGGCCTAGGAGACGGCCGGGCGGGGACCGGTGAGCTCGGCTGTTGGCCGCTCGGTGTCGGGAACCTTCCCGAAGTGCTGGTCGAGGTCGGCCCGCCCGATGGACTCCTTCTCGAGCAGGATCTCCGCGAGAGTGTCGAGGTCGGCCCGATGATCGCGCAGGATCGCACGGGCCTTCTCGTGCGCCTCGGTAAGGATCGCCTTCACCTCCCGGTCGATCGCGACCTCCGTCTCATCCGAGACGTCCTCGGAGCGGCGAAACATGGGCGACAGGAACCTTCCCCCCTGGTTCGCGATGTTGATCGGCCCGACCTTGGCCGACATACCGAACTCCATGACCATGCGACGAGCGATCTCGGTCGCTTTCTGGAGATCGTCTTGGGCTCCGGTGGTGGCGAAGTTGAACACCAGCTCTTCCGCGGATCGCCCGCCGAGCAGCACGGCGATCCTGTCCCGCAACTCCGGCTCGGACATCAGGTAGCGCTCTTCGTCGGGAAGCTGCTGGGTGTATCCAAGAGCACCGATCCCCCTCGGGATGATGGAGACTCGGTGCACCGGATCTGCGTGCTCGACGAACTGAGCCACCACCGCATGGCCGAGCTCGTGATACGCGACCAACCGGCGCTCCTGGTCGGTGAGGACCTGCGAACGTCGCTCCAGTCCCGCGACCACCCGGTCGATCGCCTCCTCCAGGTCGTGCATCCCGACCCGCTCGTGGCCCGCTCGCGCCGCGAGCAAGGCGCCCTCGTTTATCACGTTCGCGAGTTGCGCACCGGAGAAGCCCGGCGTGCGCCGAGCGAGGACCTTGAGGTCGACTTCGGGGTCCAGCTTCACCACCCGCGCGTGAATCTCGAGGATCGCCTCACGACCTCGGATGTCCGGCAGGTTGACCTGGATCTGGCGGTCGAAACGGCCCGGGCGCAGGAGTGCCTGATCCAGGACCTCGGGGCGGTTCGAGGCGGCCACGATGATCACCCCGCTGTTCGGCTCGAAACCGTCCATCTCCGTGAGCAGCTGCTGGAGGGTCTGCTCTTGCTCCTGATGCGACCCCATCTGGGGGCCGGCCGCCCCCGAGCGGGCCTGCCCAATTGAATCGATCTCGTCGATGAAGACGATCGCGGGCGCACGCTGACGAGCCTGCTGGAATAGATCTCTTACCCTCGCAGCGCCGAGACCGACGAACAGCTCGATGAATTCTGACGCCGAGATAAAGAAGAAAGGCACGGCGGCCTCGCCCGCGATCGCGCGCGCGAGAAGGGTCTTGCCGGTGCCGGGGGGCCCGACCAGCAGGACGCCCTTGGGAATGCGCGCACCGATCTTCTTGAACTTGTTGGGGTTCTTGAGGTAGTCGACCAGCTCCACGAGCTCGGCCTCCACCTCGTCGACGCCGGCGACGTCGTTGAAGGTCGTCTTCAGGTCGGTGCGGTCGTACAGCTTCGCCTTGTTCTTACCCAGGGACAGAGGGCCTCCGGCTCCTCCCCCCAACTGACTACGCAACCTGCGCGTCATCAAGTAGTAGATGCCCGCGATAAAGGCGATGGGAAGGATCCACGCGAAGAGGAAGCTGGTAAGTGCGCTCGGCTGAGACGCGGTTACCGCGACGTCGTTGTCCCGCAGCACTCGGACGAGCTGATTGGTCTCGAAGTTGGGCGGCAGCGTCGTCTCGAAATCAGTCTCAGCCTCTCCGGAGCGAAAGGTGCCGCTCACTCCGGTCTCGGAGATGTTCACCTCGGACACCCGCCCACGGTCGACGAGCTC